>JAYTHU010000048.1:0-1579 GCA_043732305.1 Oligoflexia bacterium | reverse complement strand
CGCGACTCGGAGCCGTTTGGGACCGCGGCTGACGTGCTGCGTTCTGGCCGGGGTCAAATCATTTGCGCTGATCGAATCCCCCATGTCAGGCCACCTGACGTTCAGCGCACGAAATTGGCTTTGCAGCAATACATGCAAGTTGACCTCGCTTTCGGAACGTTTTTCCCACTGCTCTGTGGAATCTCCCGCTCCCGAACTGTTGGCAACAGGCTGCGCTATTTTTTCTACCCGAACAAGGAAAGCATCTCCATGATCTGGCGCGACAGGTTTCAAATTAGGTTTTATTCCGTTGAACCTCATACCCGGCGTACCTGTTTTGCCATGTAGCTTGCTCTTGATCAAGTCAACGATCTGTTTCAGCTTGGCCGGCATCAACGGTGCATGTGGGCATTTCTTCTTTTCGATATTTTCATATAGTTTCTTCTCCAATGCATCATCGAAAATTGTACCCTGTACATTTTGTAAGACACCATTTATTTTGTGTTTTATAAAAAACATGACTATAGACCTCCTGGGGCTTAAACATTCAATCTGAATTACCAGAACATTTATCAGCGGACCGGCTAGTGAGCAACTACCGGACATGTTATAAATATGACCAATATGAAAATAAAATCTTGGAAAGTCATTAACCGATTATTTCATGATAGCTGCAACTTGCGGGTCCACAAGTCGTATGTAATTTTGATTCAAGTCAATCGCTTTTTGATACATTGCCTTGATGGTTCCTTGTAGTCACGCGGATGACCTCAAACCTGATACCAGATCTGCACGAACAAATGTCCGAACTGTTATAGCTGATACCTGCACTTTTGTATTTTGCGAGATGTGCAACACGATTCTATCTTCATTGCGGAAAAGAAATTCAGCAAATTCTCGGGAACTTTCTATTTTTCCAATTTCTTTGACAGAACAACGGTCAAGGGAAATTAATTTTTCTTTTGCATATTCCTTGACGAATTCGCGCTGCGTCCATACGAGCAATCCATCAATATTTTCTGTAACACTGAGGCTGTCAATCCACAGCGGCCGGGGATGAAAGATTATCTCGGCAGTAGCGTAATTCATCAGATTTTCGGTCGCCGCTTCGTAGCACGGATTTTGCGGAACGAATGCTAATTCGAAGAAATCGATCAGTCTGTCATTTTGAACCGCATCAAAATATTTAAGTGCAAAATTTCGACTAATATTTCCAAAGGAAACCGGTGACTGATGGTCGATCAATGACTGGTTATGTAGACTCGGATGAAATACAAATCCGCTACAGATCTGGAGCAACACTGATGCCGGATGGGTATTCCGTTGTGATCGATCGCGCTTGTCTTTTTCGGGTGGAAAGAGCTCTAGTAAATATGGAATTACGTTTTTTTAACTGCTACCAATGAGCGTCTTATTATTTTTTTGCATTTGTTTCAATACAGTTCTGCTCTTTGGATCTATTTCTTCCAACAGTTTTTCCCAAGCAGATAGGGTGAGATTTTTTTCAAGATTTAGCAAGCCGCAGACATGGAGGACATACTCACCTTGGCCTACGGTTTCGATATTACTGCTTACCAAGCGACGTACTGGCGCTCCCGCA
>JAYTHU010000047.1:0-1584 GCA_043732305.1 Oligoflexia bacterium | reverse complement strand
AAAAAAACGCCAAAGTATAAGAATTTGCCTTAGTTATATCCCCGAAAGTGCCCTTTAGTATTAGATTTACTTATGAATCAGTAAGAAATTATTGATTTGTATTTAATTCAATAAGGGAGGAAAAACTTTCAACGGGCTCAGGGGTGGGCCCGCAATTAACGGGGGTAAAAATGATTTTAGAACCAGTAAAAAATTTAAGAACAATGTTAAGAACAATGTTCAGAACAATGATTGTTCTCATTGCATCAGCTGCGAGCTTAATGGCTTGTGGTGTGAACTCAGGATCAAACGGTAACGGTACGGCACTTGGTATTATCGGCGGACAGAATGTCGGCGCGAACGATGCAATCGCTCATGTCACTGTAGCTCTCTACGATGTTGACCTTCATGCTCTCTGCACAGCTTCAATTGTCAGCGCAAAATTTCTCGTCACAGCAGCTCATTGTGTAAATCCAAAATCACCGGCGTCACTTCGCGTGGTTTATGGAACTGATCTAAATAACAAGGCGACAATCGTTGCTGTTGGTAAGGTCACAGGCGCAATGCAATCCGATGGTTGGGCAACGAATCAAAACCAAGATAAGAATACTGGAGACATCGCGATTGTGCGTTTAGCTTCGGCTCTTCCTGCCGGTTTTGCTCCTGCACAAATTTTGAATCAGCCGGGCGCATTGCAAGCGGGTCAAGATATCTTGCTTGCAGGCTATGGAATTTCAACAGGTCATCCAAATCCATCAAGTCCAAATGACAGCGGCGCTGGAACACTCCGCCAAGTTGTGACTAAGATGATCGATCCGGCTTACAGCCAAACTGAAGTGATGCTTGATGAATCACACGGTAAAGGCGCTTGCCACGGAGATTCGGGCGGACCAGCTTATGTGAATGTTGGTGGCAAAGCGATGTTGTTCGGAGTGACTTCTCGCGGAACAGATCAATTTTGTTCAAAAGGTGTGATCTACACAAACATCTTGGCCTATTCTGCTTGGTTAACAAAAGCAGCTCAAGCGCTTGAGGCTCAATCAAAAACAGCTCCAGGATTCTTGCCGAGAATGTTCGCTCAGCTGAGCTTATAATTTCAATTTAAATTTTAGATTTTTGAGAGGGACTTTTCGAGGTCCCTTTTTTTATTTTTAAAATTGAAAAAAAAGTGAAAAAAGAAGAGCGCCTCACCTTTCGATGAAGCGCCCAAAATGTCGTTTGATTTTTTCAAATCAACAAGCTCGAACGATAAGCCGGATTCTGTCTGAGCAGGATTCGACAATCCCGCGGAGACGACTATTCGTCTGTGCCACTTATTACTAAATGGCTAAAGCGATCTTACCCGAAAGTCAGTGCTGGCCACACCTGTTGGATTCATCCGAAGATAAACCCAACTGCTCTCCTATTTGATCTTGCTCCACATAGAGTTTGGCTGTTTTCACTCCAGCGGCTCCTCTTCAATCTCCCGTTCCCGAAAGAAGGATCAATGCCCTGGACATTCTCTCTGTTCCACTGTTCCGCACCTTACGGTGGAGGCTCGTTAAGCCCTATGCTGCCTTATGGAGTCCGGACTTTCCTCTCTCAAAATGAGTCAAATTCGCGAGA
>JAYTHU010000046.1:0-16418 GCA_043732305.1 Oligoflexia bacterium | reverse complement strand
TTGCCCGCGAAAATCATAAACGGCAACATCCAGACACAAAAAAACCACCTTTAGGTGGTTCGTAATTTTTCGACTTATTCGATCTTCGGATTTGGGTTCGACTTATTCGATCTTCGGATTTGGGTTCGACTTATTCGATCTTCGGATTTGGGTTTCGACTTATTCGATCTTCGGATTTGGGTTCGCCTATTGTCAAGATTGGAGCGGGTTGAGGGACTCGAACCCTCGACCTATACCTTGGCAAGGTATCGCTCTAGCCAACTGAGCTAAACCCGCAACATGTGTCAAGAGGTCAAGAATTACCTAAAGCCTCGAGCCATGTCAACGCGAATCCATTAGAAATTCTGAGTTCCACCATTTGCTGGTGCTTTAGCCATCATTCCGCGTTTGATAGCCAAGTGCTTAGCCACTCGCTTGGAGCTCACAGACTTTCTCTGAGCCATCAAACGTTGAGTCTGAGCTTTCATGGCTGAACGAGCTCGCTCGGCCTTATTGCTAGCAATAGTCGCTGCACGAGCACGTGATTGTGCAAGCTCAATGCTTTTTCTCAATTCGACATTGCGAATTTTGATTTGCTCCAACTGCTTTTCTTTTTGAGCGACTTGACGCTCAAGCTGAGTCGCTTTTGAATTCTCTCTCTGCGCAATGGATTGTTTAGTGCGAACCATTTTGGATTCGCCTCTGATTTTATCATTCAGTTGCTCGTTACGTGCAGCGAGTGCTTTAACTTGGCTTTTCTGATGCGAGAGATCTTTCTCAGTCTTAACATTCTCAGCAGCCACATACTGAGAGTCAGTGCTGAGTTGTTCTTTCTGTTCAGATTCGAACATAGAATCGAGCTGAACATCGGAGGTCATTTCAGGATCTGCACCTTCACCCGCATGAGCTTTGAGTGACAACCCGAGAAAAATAGCGAGAGTGACAAAAACGAGCTTCTTCATAACGTACGTCCTTCTTAAACATTTTTTTACAAATTAACAAACCCTACATACGCAAGCCCAGTGCCAGTTCCCAGAACTTATTTGTTGGCTTTTGAGTCAATTTTGAGCAAAATGAAAAGTGAAATTTTCAGGGATAAGCCGAAATGCGGCGTCACTTTCGCAGAAACACTGCCCAAGGACCCACTTAAACAGAGGCATAAGGAATTATGGAAACGCCTCCTCAAAAACCAAGGCTATCAAATCAAATCGCTAAGATTATCATAGCGAAATGGCAGGTATTTTTTGCACAATTGCCTAAACCATACAGCTCTCTCAGTTTGGGAACTTATGCCGTCCGCTGGAATCCACGAATGCGATCAAGAGCAGGGCTTTGCAGTCCTGGCGATTCTCAGATCGAACTTAATCCGCATATTTTAATTGCTGAAAAAGATTTTGAATCCACTCTCGTGCATGAGCTTTGTCATTTGGCAGTGTCTCGAAGATGGCCTACCTCTGATGCTCACGGTGCAAAGTGGAAAAGTCTGATGGAGATTTGTGGATTCAAACCCGAGAGATGTCACCGCTTGGCAGTACCGCAAACTCACTCTCACAAAAAATGGGAATATCTGTGCGGCTGCCAAACACATATGGTTTCAACGCGTTTGCATAATAAACTCAGTAAAGGGTATCGTTACAAATGTCTCGCGTGTGGCGGAAAACTAAAATCTAAAACCGCAAAGCCAAGCCCATCATTGGTTTCAAAAATAAGAGATTTATTGTTCTGAATTAAATGAAGAGATTGTCAGAACATTCCCAATTGAAGTTTAGCCGCTTCGGTCATCATTGTTCGATCCCACGGTGGATCTAAAACAACCGCTACAGTCACCTGCTTCACGCCTGGAACGTCTTTAACTCTTTGCTCCACGTCATCTCTCAAGACCTGTCCCATACCGCATCCTGGAGCAGTGAGAGTCATCTCTACATCAGCTTTGAATTCATGAGGCGCAAGTTCAGAAAGATCCATTCTATAAACAAGTCCCAATTCGACAATACTCACGGGAATTTCGGGATCGTAAACGCTTTGCAATTGCTGCCAAACATTTTTCTCTACGTTGTCCTTGGTGATTTGATCGGTATCGATCTGAATAACGTCAGGCAATTTCTCGCCAATGCTATCGGCATCTTTTCCGCCGATGCGAACCATAAACCCTTGATCGGTAATGACAGTATAATTTCCGCCGAGTGTTTGAGTGATTGTCACAGCAGTTCCAGAAAGCAAAGTCATCGCGTCACCGCTTGGGATCTGCACCACGTTTGTGTCTCTGGAAAGCACTGCTTGTTTTCGTTCAAATCCAATCATAGAAAATTCCAATCATTTAATAATTCTTTTATTCTGTTTTAGCTGGCTCAGGAGAATTATCTAACGCTGATTTCAGCGTGTGCCAGGGCAGGCTTGCGCATTTCACGCGAGCGGGATATTCATAAACGCCGGCAAACACGGCAAGCTTTCCAAGCTTGGAATCGTTCTCTGCAGGTTCCGATCCGTCTAAAACCAGTTTGTGAAATTGTTCAAAAATAGTTTTGGAATCATCAACCGTTTTTCCCTTGAGAATCTCCGTCATCATGGAAGCTGACGCTGTTGAAATCGCGCAGCCTTGACCTTCAAATGTAGCATCGACAATTCTTCCGTCTTCTATTTTCAAATATAGATGAAGTCGATCTCCACAGAGTGGATTAAAACCCTCGGCATCTTTAGTAGCATCCGTGATTTTCTTAAAATTTCGCGGACGTTTCGAGTGATCCACAATAACTTCTTGATACAGATCACGTAACTCAGAACTCATTTAAAAATCTCCAAAGTTTTTTTAATCGCCTTGATCAACTCGTCGATCTCAGATTCTTTATTGTAAAATGAAAATGAAGCCCGAGCCGTCGCCGGAACTTTAAACTTATCCATAAGCGGCTGAGTGCAATGATGTCCAGCTCTCACAGCGACCCCCTCTTGATCTAAAATTGTTCCCACGTCATGGGCATGAATATCTTTGAGTAAAAACGAAATCACTGAAGATTTATTCTCAGTCGTTCCGATAATTCGAACTTCGGGCATTTCATTCAGTTTAGCTGTAGCTATCTTTAGCAGAAATGTTTCCTGCTCCTGAATAAAATTGAAACCCAAAGTGGTTATATAATTTGCGGCTACGCCCAATCCAATAGCACCAGCAATGTGAGGTGTCCCCGCTTCAAATTTATAAGGGAGATCGTTATAAGTCGTTTTTTCAAAACTCACAGTGCGAATCATATCACCACCACCTTGGTATGGAGGCATGACTTCAAGTAATTTTTCTTTCCCGTAGAGAACCCCAATTCCAGTGGGACCGTATAACTTATGACCGGAAAACGCATAAAAATCGCAATCAAGATCTGCCACATTCACGGGCAAATGTTGAATAGATTGAGCTCCATCAATAACAGCAATAGCTCCCACGGCATGAGCTTTTTTAATAATTTCCTTAATAGGATTGATAGATCCTAATGTGTTTGAAATATGAACGACGCTCACGACTTTAGTTTTATCGTTGAGAAGTTTTTCAAACGACTCCATATCGAGATCGCCATTTTCCAAAACGTTTGTGACCTGAAGCTTCGCTCCGGTTTGCTCGCAAACCATCTGCCATGGAACAATGTTTGAGTGATGCTCCATCTCCGTGATGAGAACTTCATCCCCGGGTTTAAGCTGATTACGGCCATAGGCTTGCGCGACGAGATTGATCGCGTCGGTAGTTCCGCGAGTAAAAATAATTTCCTTGCGGGATTTAGCTCCGACAAATTTCTGAATTATATCTCGAGAAGCTTCGTATTCCTTTGTGGCTTTCTCACTCAGGTAATGAACGCCACGATGAACGTTAGCGTTGGTTTGCTCGTAATAGGTTTCAAGTGACTTGATCACGGACAATGGTTTATGTGTGGTTGCGGCGTTGTCTAAGTATACCAGGTTTTTTCCACGCACCTTAGTGTGCAGGATAGGAAAATCTGCACGTATTTTTTCTAATTTGTTTTCTAAATCATTCATAATTCAACCTAATAAAAAATTTAATAATTAAACCAGTTTTGCAAAACGCGATCAAAAACTTCCTTGACTTTGTCGCTTCCAATTTTTTCAATCATTTCGATAGCAAAGGCTCGGGTCAAAATTTGTCGAGCTAATCGCTCGTCAATCCCGCGAGCGCGCAGATAGAAAATAGCTTCATTGTCCAACTGCCCAACCGTTGCGCCATGACTGCATTTCACGTCATCGGCATAAATTTCCAATTGAGGTTTAGTATCGATCTCAGCATTTGATGAGAGCAGGAGGTTTTTATTTGATTGCCGAGCATTGGTTTGATCAGCACCTTCACGCACCATAATCGCACCGTTAAATACGCCACGAGAATCTGTGTCCAAAATACCTTTATAAACTTGCTCACTCTGACAATTGGGCACAGCGTGATCAACGAACAATCGATGATCCGTATGTTGACTGCCATTAGCCGAAAATAAACCAAAGAGTTTAGCGCTGCCGCCTTCTTCCAGAAAATTCACATCCACATTATGGCGAGATAAAGCTCCTCCAACAGCAAACAGATGAGCCTCAAAAGTGCTGGAGCGCTTTTGCTCTACACAAAGATTATGAATATGAAGAGATTTCGTTCCCTCTTCTTGAACTCGATAAAATTGGACAGTCGAATGGGCGTCCAAATCCACTTGAGTCACAATATTATTTGCGTAAACAGTCTCAGGCCCTTTGGTGACTTCAATAAAACTACATTTAGCGCCCTCACCTACAGAGATGATGTTTCGGTAATTCATGGTGCTATCACGATGATGAGAAAAATTTAGGATCAAAATAGGTTGTTTGATTTCAGCAAACGGTTCGATCTCAACAACCAATCCGTCAGTCGCATGAGCCGCATTCAAATTTCCAAATGCAGTCTCTTTAAGTTGTCTCGATAAAAACTTTTCCATCAGCCTTTGAACGCGCGTGTTGCCATTGGATTTCGACATGAAATCAATGTGCAGACCAGCCTCTTTAGTTATTCTGGAATTGGTCTCACTGAAAAAGCCATTGATGAAAACCAAGAGAGTTGGAAAACCTTCATAAGGTTTAAGAACCGAACTCGAAAGGATCGGACTATCCACTGATTCGATAGCATATTCTGACCCGCCATGAGTTTCATCGCCGAGATTCAATAGATCAAGACTTTTATACTTTGAGAGCTGAGTGTATTTCCAGTTTTCGTCGTCTGTTGTGGGGAGACCTTGGGCTTTAAATTTATCCCAGGCTAATTTTTGTAATTCTGCGACTGCGTGGTCAAACACGTGAGTAACCCTTCTGTTCAAGTTCAAGCGCAAGTTCTTTGCCACCAGATCGAACTATTTTACCACTCGAGAGCACGTGAATTTTATCGGGAACAATATAATTAAGAAGTCTTTGATAATGAGTAATGACGACCATAGAACGTTTAGCCGATCTCACAGAATTCACGCCCTGGGAAACAATTCTCAGAGCATCAATATCTAAGCCAGAGTCAATTTCATCGAGTACGGAAAGCTTTGGCTCGAGCACTGACATTTGAAATATTTCATTGCGCTTTTTCTCGCCGCCAGAAAAACCCTGATTGACGGCTCGGTCGATCAATTTTTTGTCCATATCGAGGAGCCGCATTTTTTCTTTTGCTAGAGAGAGAAAATCGATAGCGTCCAACTCAGGTTCGCCGCGATATTTTCTTGCTGCATTGAGTGCCGCTTTCAAAAAATAAATATTTGAAACGCCGGGAATTTCGACAGGGTACTGAAACGCAAGGAACAAACCTTCACAAGCGCGCACTTCAGGAGTCATCTCGAGAAGATTTTTTCCTTCGAAGAAAATCTCACCCTCTAGTATTTCATAATTGTCTCGGCCCGCTAAGATTGACGCGAGGGTGCTTTTTCCCGAGCCATTAGGCCCCATGATGGCATGAACTTCTCCATACCCTACTTCCAAACTCAAACCCTTAAGAATTTCTTTACCGTCTACTTTAGCGTGTAGATTTCTAATTGAGAGCATCAGCCAACACTTCCTTCCAGACTCACTCCCAAAAGTTTCTGCGCTTCGACAGCAAACTCCATGGGAAGGTTTTGAAAAACTTCCTTACAAAAACCATTCACTATCAGTGAAACGGCATCTTCCTGAGACAATCCTCTTTGACGACAATAAAATATCTGATCTTCGCTGATCTTTGATGTTGAGGCTTCATGTTCAATCTGCGCTGTTTTGTTTTTTACTTCCAAGTACGGAACCGTATGGGCCCCGCATTTTGATCCAATGAGCAAAGAGTCACACTGAGAATAATTTCTAGCGCCATCAGCACTCTTTAGGATCTTGACCAATCCACGATAAGTATTTTGACCGCGGCCTGCTGAAATTCCCTTAGAGATGATTGTGCTCTTCGTGTTTTTTCCGATGTGAATCATCTTTGTGCCGGTATCGGCTTGCTGCAAATTATTGGTGAGGGCAACCGAATAAAACTCACCAGTTGAATTGTCACCCTGAAGCAAAACAGACGGATATTTCCAAGTGATAGCAGAACCTGTTTCTACTTGGGTCCAAGAGATCTTAGAGTTGGCTCCGCGACATGCGCCACGTTTGGTGACAAAATTAAATATGCCACCTTTGCCTTCTTTGTCTCCGGGATACCAATTTTGAACAGTTGAATATTTAACTGATGCGCCTTCAAGCGCGACTATCTCTACAACTGCCGCATGCAATTGATTTTTATCTCGCTGAGGAGCAGTGCAACCTTCCAAGTAACTCACATTGCTTTTTTCTTCCGCAATAATAAGTGTGCGCTCGAACTGACCAGTATCTGCAGCATTGATTCTGAAATATGTGGAAAGCTCCATGGGACAACGAACACCTTTAGGAATAAAACAAAAAGAGCCATCGCTGAAAACGGCCGAGTTGAGAGCCGAATAAAAATTATCTTGATAAGGAACAACTGTGCCGAGATATTTTTCGATCAGCTCCGGGTGTTCTTTCACGGCTTCACTAAATGAACAGAAAATCACGCCGACTTCGCGCAACTTATGTTTGTAAGTTGTGGCAACCGAAACACTATCCACTACTGCATCAACCGCAACTCCGCTAATACGTTTTTGCTCGGCGAGATTGATTCCTAATTTATCAAACATCTGTCTGAGTTCAGGATCAACTTCGTCCAAACTCTTCAATTGTTTTTTTGGTTTAGGAGCAGAATAATAAATCATGTCCTGAAAATCAATTTTGGGGTAATTCACGTGAGCCCAAGTGGGCTCTTTCATTTTAAGCCAATGGGCATAAGCTTTTAATCGCCAATCGAGCAAGAATTTTGGTTCATTCTTTTTTGCCGATATAAAACGAACAATGTCTTCGTTCAATCCACGTGGTGCAGAATCATTTTCAACGTCAGTCACAAATCCATATTTGTACTCTTGATCAGTGAACTGTTTGATTGAACTGTTTTTTTCTTTATTCATAACTTCCTTAAGCTGCCGCGGATGGGCTGTGCCATGTCTTTTAGACTGAGACTTCCTAAAGCACCGTAAATCAGGTGGTTGATTTTTTGCCAGTTGGCTTTGTTAGGGCAAGAATGTAAAATGTCACATTTAATATGTCCATTGGTCCCACAATTTGTGACAGACATTTTACCTTCAAGCACATCAATGACGTGGGCCAAACTCAATGAACCAGGATCTTTGGAGAGTTTGTATCCACCCTGACTTCCACGAGTGGAATCAAGAATTTCTCCACGAGATAAAATTTTGAGAATTTTTCCGACAGTTGGCAAAGGAATGTGAGTCTGCGCTGATAAATCTTTGGCTGTCCAAACATCTTTGCGCTGACTTTGAACCATGTTAGTTAAAAGCACGAATCCGTAGTCAGTAATTTTACTGATTTTAATCATAAAAACCTCTCGTAAAGCCCAGAACTTGACTGAGGCCTTTAAATAGAACCTTTTTAGTCCTAATTCAATGAAAATCGACTATTTTGCAGACTTTTGAATGTTCATGGCAGGGTAGCTGGGATCAAACGAGTTAGAACGCGGGCCGATGGAAAAATTTGCAATTTCTTTACTATCAAACAGTTCTGCTAGAAGTGGCCTAAGAACCTTGTCATCCTCGTTAAAATAAGGCCAAAATCGTAGGTACCCTGCGGGCTTTAAGGTTTTTAAAATAGATCTGAGTATCTTCACACGCTCTTCGTTAGATTTAGCTTTCGCCAATACGAAATTGAGAGAAAAAGCTGACACAGCCTCATCGAAGAACAGAACCCGCCCATGATCGTCTCTGATCTGCAGATTCTGGAAAACTTGGCCGTGATAATTATTCGGAAAGCGCATTAGATTTAAGATTTGAAAATCGCTCAAGGAACTCTCTTTGGGATCGAAAGCATGGATGTAAGCTTGATCAACCGCGTGCACACCCATGTCAGGTTGGGCCACTAGCTTCGCTCGATGAGCCAGGATTGTTGCGGTGAAATCACTGTTTCCCTCGCCCAAATTCAATACGCTTTTTCGCCCAGCCAAAACATCATCTAATGGAAACGATTCGAGTGGCCCGGCAATCCCTTCCTGATACACATTTCTTTTTAGAGAACTCATATATTTCCAAGTAGGACGGTCAGTGATTTGCCCATGAATTGTGATCTCAAGCAAATCAATACAATGCGGAGCCGGCAAGCCATTAGCTGATGCTCGAAAGCTAGCTGCTAAAAAAATGTAAAGTAGAATGAGACTGACCGTTTTCATTAAGTTTTCTGGAGTAATGTCGCAAAAAATCCATCTTCATCACCAAGATCAGGACGTGTGGTGAATTGGGAAACTTGCTTGAAGTCAGGATGGGTGCTCAAGAACTTATCTATTTGGCCCTGGTTTTCATCATTGAAAATGGAGCAAGTGGCATAAACCATTCGTCCACCGGGCTTCACAAATTTGCTGTATGTCTGCAAGATATTTTCTTGAAGGCCCATGAGTTCCACAAGATCAGTCTCTTTGAGTTTCCATTTTGTGTCTGGCTTTCTACGAATAACACCAGACCCGGTACAAGGAGCGTCTATCAAGACGGCATCAAATTTTCCGTGATGCTTTTTAAGATCTTTTGTTCCTTCGAAAACAACTGACTGAAGATTAGAAACTCCCGCTCTTCGAGCGCGAACTTTCAATTCTTCAATCTTTTTCTCAATAATATCCCCAGCAAGGAGTGTTCCTTTATTTTGCATGAGCATTGCCAAATGCAAAGTTTTTCCACCGGCACCCGCGCAAACGTCCGCCACGCGCTCTCCAGCTTTAGGATCAAGGAGAGGAGCTACTTTTTGAGAAGCAAAATCTTGAACTTCATAAAAACCTTCTTTGAAACTTTGAGTCGCAAAAACGTTTTTTCGCACCGTGAGTTTAAATGCATAAGGCTGCATGAGTTCAGTATTCAGTTCTTCTTTAGTGAGTCGATTTTGCAAATCACCGACAGATGTCTTAAGAGTGTTGGCGCGTAAATAAACGGAAGCGGTATTGTTCAAAGCTGCAAGAATATCACCGGCTACCTTTTCACCATATTGAGCGGTCACTTTGTCTGCAAACCAATCGGTGTGAGACTGCTTTTCTGCAAGAGTTCCTGGATGTTTTTGAAGTTCATCTTGAGTGGGTAAACTGTACGGAGCTTTGTCAGAAAATGCTTCTTGAAGAAACGGCAAAACATCAACGCCATTTCTCCATTTTTCATAGGTAGCCCATCGGAGAAAATAATTTGCAGGAATCCACTCTTGTTTATCTAAAACACTGAGCCAGCGCCATGAGCGAGTCATGTCGTAAATTGTTTCGGCTAGAAACTGTCTATCGCGCTTTCCCCACTTTTTGTTATTTTTAAAGCTATAGGAAATGACTTTGTCAGCGTAAAAACCTTCTTGAAAAATATCTTTGAGGCAATTCACAAGGGCGTTGACGAGGACGGGATAAAAACGAGGCGAATCAGAAGGCAAAAACTACTCCTACAGATAAAAAATATCCAATATACTGACCGTCAGTAAGTAAAAGGAAGCCGTCTTTCAGGCCGCCTTCAATAAAAAATCCAGTTGTATCAATAACATTAAAAAACCTTGCACCGGCAACTAATTCGTAATTGATCGATAAAAAGCTTTCTTGAGAGATCTGATTTAAGAAAAACCCGGGACCCGCACCTACTCCAAAGTACAGCGGAAATTTACTTCCGGCTTCGGGAAACAATATCATTGGCAGGATGGCGACTTGAACAGGATTGCCCTCTGGTAGTCCAAAGCCCATAAAGTCTACTCGAATGGCCGTGTCTGCAAAACTACCCATGCTGCTGAGGCGGTAAGTGAGACCCAAATTAAGTCTACCGGCATTGCTCAAATGAGGGGTCTGTCCCCACTGATAAGTGTCAGATCCTATGAATGATCCAACATGGATCGCAAGGTAGTGTTCTCCCGAGCCAGAGTTGCTTGAGGAGGAGTTGTGAGTAGATGCGGAATCAGAGGCAGGTTTTCGAAAAAATTTTCTCGCTTCGTTCTCGGACGATGGTGATCTTAGGGTTTGAACTTCTGGTTGATCTTCTGGTTGATTTTCTGGTTGATTTTCGTCGCTCACTTGAGTGCGCGCAATCGCCGGGGAAGAAAAAATCCCGCCACAAATCGAGACCAAGATCAATGCAGTCATGTAAATTGTAGTTATTTTTTTCATGTATCTAATCCGCTTCCCCGAGTGATAGCCAACGTTTCTCTCACGATTAACGAATCTAAACTTCTCATGTGGTTTTAAAAATGACAACCACCAAACGAGATGTTAAATAAGGTAATGAGTTTTCGCCGCAGATCCAGAGAAATTGCACTTCAAGTTTTGTTTCAACGTGAGTTTAATCCCCAAGCTCCGATTGAATCAGCCTTCCATCTTTTCGTGGAAAATTTCGACGTGGAAGATCGCGTTAAAGAATTTGCCGAATTTTTGGTTAACGGAGTCACACTTAATAAGACCGATTTAGATCAAGTTATCCAGACCTATTGTCAAAATTGGAAATTAAGTCGCATGGCATTGGTAGATAAAAACATTCTACGCATTTCCGCCTTCGAACTTATTCATGCTCCAAACGAAATCCCTGCGGAAGTCAGCATCAATGAGGCCATTGAAATTGCTAAACGCTTCGGCAGCGCAGACACCTCTAGCTTCGTGAATGGAGTTCTTGACAACATTCTCAAAAGCCGGCAGCGTTAAAGGCTGATGGATCAAATCGCAATAGATTTTAAAACCGAAATGCTTTCGCACAAAAACCAAACATGGATTTTGGTTACGCCCGAACCCAAAGACTTAAAATTTTCTCCCTTGATAGAAACAATCGACTGGTTCAACGGCCAATTGTTGACGAAATCTTTTAAAAAAGAAAAATTAACGCTCGCCATGGGTGAAAAGACATTATTTTGTGTTTCACCACTTCTTCCTGCATCACGAATCATTTCTGTAGGGCTCGGAAAATCCCGAAGCACTTCCATTAAAATGGACGCCGGAGAAATTTGTGACCTCATCCGCGACACGATCAAAGACTTGAGCGAAGAAGCGAGCAACAGCGAATCCATATGGATTGCTTTATCCGAAGACTGTCCAAAGAGTTTACTCGAAGATCTCAAGCCAAAACTAAAAAGTAGATTCAAAAACGTGACGGTAGGCTGATGTCAAAACTCGGGGGCACAATATTCATTCTAAGCGACAGTACTGGAGAGACCGCATCGACTATTGTTAAAGCGGCATTAGTGCACTATCAAGATCGCGACGTGAGTATCGTCAGATGCAAAAACATCAAGAGCGAAGAGCAAATCGAAAGTATTATTGAAGAGGTGCAAGCTCGCAAAGGGGCCGTAGTCTTCACTATCGTGAGCCCCAATTTACGATTAAAAATCGAAGCCATGTGCCAAGCACTTAGCGTTCCCTACAAAGATCTTTTTGGACCGTTACTCGAAATGATGAGCGCCTACTTTGTAAAAGAAACTGATTTTACTCCCGGTATTCTTCGTCAAACGAATGAAAAATATTTCAAACGCATTGCGGCCATTGAATTCACTGTTAAGCACGACGACGGGAAAGTAGTCGATTCATTGGGAGAATCAGACATCGTACTCACGGGAATTTCTCGGACTAGCAAAACACCACTCTCTGTTTTTCTCAGTCACAAGGGCTGGAAAGTTTCGAACATTCCCATCGTGCTTGGTATCCCACTTCCCCCCGAGCTTTTTAAGATCGATCAGAAGAAAATTGTGGCGCTCACTATCGACCTTGAAAAACTGAGACGCATCCGAAAAAATCGTCTGGAAAAACTTGGGCAAGACCTAAGTAGTGATTACGCAAGTTTTGAATACATCGCCCGAGAGATCGAATATTCAAATGAGATTTTCTCTAAAAACAAGCGTTGGCCTGTGTTTGACGTCACGGAAAAAGCGCTCGAGGAGACGGCTTCTGAAATAACCAAACTTATAGCTAGTCGCATGGGCATCAACACTGACGACAATTTCTGATATTCTTGTGCCTGAGCGCCATGCCTGGTACAATTTCAATAAGTGAGAATTACATCGAAGTTTCCACAACTTTATCTCGTCTTAATAACTTTATGGGGTGCATTTCTTTTTGCCACTCCACAACAAGCTTTGGCTAAACTTTTTAGAAATGCTTATGTTCAATTTGAACTTCCTGCCAATTGGGATTGTCAAATGGAAGGAACGGAATGGGTTTGTTCGAGCAAGAACAATATTGATTCCAAAGAAAGCATTATCATTCTCACCGCAAAAGAAGCTGGGCCACAAGACAGCTTTCAGGCTTACGAGACTTATTTGAAAGCTCCAAAACAAATTTTGGGACAAGCTGGGAAAGCTTCCAAGAGCATTATCAAGAGTGTACGACAAAGAAAAATCAACGACGTCAATTGGGTTGATGCTCTTCACCTGAGCAGCGAAATCCCAGGTTACTACACTCGCTATTTAGCGACGATCAAAGACAAGCTAGCCATTTTAGTGACTCTCAGCGCGCATCAGAAATATTTCACAAAATACAGCAATGATTATTTTAAAGCTGTCGAGAGTCTGCGCGTAGTTGCGAGCAAAGATCTCCTGTCGCCCAGAGATCTCGCGCCCCTTCGCGCTTCCGGCGAATCTATTGGCAAGAACGTGAACCCCACACTCCCTCCCCCAACAGACACGGAAAATGCACTCCCGTCTGAGAATGAAGGATCGTCCTCAAACACGATCTTTATCGGTCTCGGCGTAATTCTATTTGCCGTCGCCGCCTACCTTTTGTTAAAACGTAAAGATTAAAGCGCGCAGCCTAATGCGCACTGTCTGAGACGCACAGTCAAATCAAACCGGGGGGTTTAATCGTGAGGACTTTTTTGTTTCTGCTTATTTCAATAATGAGCGGTTCTGCTTTTGCTCTATCCGTAGACAAGATTGAGATAGGCTGTGGATATTCTGAAAATGTCTATTCGACCATTCATAATCGAATCGGTGAGAAATCTCAAACCCAGGTCTCTATGGAAATTAAAGACTCACCAGAAAATGGCCGCAGACTTTATATTTACGCTGACCACAGTTGGTTTTTGAGTTTGGAATATTTTAGTCATGACACAACTGACCTTGATGTATCTTGCATCGTTTTGAAAGGGCCCGGAGATGAGTCTGAAAAAGCACTCGGGTTCAAATGTGAGCAGCTACCAGCCTGGATTTACTAATAGGTCTCCAATTAGGTGTTCTGACTTGGAACCAGCACCAGATTGGAACCATGAATTTCCGACTTTTTAATCGTTTATTAAGCTTCAGTTCAAATACAGTTAATTCCTGGCGGGCCAAAGGTCTGGCACACCACTTGCTATAGAGACAATCAGAATCGCAAGATTCGATCAGTTCCCCCTGATCCCCCCTAAAGGCTCCGGGAACGAATTGTCGAATTACACCGGCGAATAATAGCAAGCGAAGGCAACCCCCTCCCCCCATCCCCGCCCTAGCTTGTTATTGTTAGCCGATGTAAATCACATTTGTTCTTCGGAGTTTTTTTTTGCCTAAAACCGATCCATTTTAATATTTTAATTTCTGCTATAAGCAGATAGTTTTTCGATATGACAAACGAAGAATCTCGCGCCATTTTTCACAAATGCCATCGATTTTTAAACGGCGATTACCCTGCTCGACCTGCGGAAGAATTGGCTCGCCTTGCTCAGACTGCCAAGAAAGCGGAAGTGCCAGATAATTATGGTGAAGGTCTATTGATAGAAAGTTTTGAGAAAGAAGTAGCTGCACTTCTAGGCAAAGACGCTGCGGTATTTATGCCAAGTGGAACCATGGCGCAAGTCATAGCCATTAGGATTTACTGTGATAAAAAGCAAAACAAGAAAATAGCTTTTCACGCCACTTCACACTTGGAGATTCACGAAAAACATTCTTACCGTGAACTTCATGGTTTGACTGCGGAATTTCTTGGAGAATCTCAACGAGTTCTGAACGCAGAGGATTTCAACAAATCAAAACTGGATTTTGCAGCAGCCATCATCGAAATTCCCCATCGTGAACTCGGCGGGACGCTGCCCGAGTGGACAGAACTTCAGGCGATAAGCCTTTTATGCAAGAAGAATGGAATCTCACTTCACATGGATGGCGCAAGACTTTGGGAAAGTGCACCCTATTATAAAAAAACTTATGAAGAGATAAGCAGTCTTTTTGATTCTGTTTACGTCTCGTTTTATAAAGGGCTCGGCGGCATTGCTGGAGCGGCACTTGCTGGTAGCAGAGAATTGATCACAGAAGCTAAAATCTGGCAAAGGCGCCATGGCGGGAACCTGGTTCACCTTTATCCGTATGTGATTTCAGCTCGAGACGGACTGAAACGTCAACTTCCCAAAATGGCGATGTATCACGCAAAAGCTTTGGAAATTGCAGTGGCACTTTCTAGTTTTCCAGAAATAAAAATACGGCCTGCGATCCCTCACACCAATATGATGGAGCTAACTTTCGAGAAAAGTCAGATCCGAATGGAAGAAGCTTTTCTAAAAATGGCGGTCGACAAGAAAATCGCTATGTTTAGAAAACTCAACCCGACGGATAAGCCACACACTTGCAAGGCAGAGTTGACTGTTGGACACGCAACGGTGGACATGAAAACTTCAGAGATCGTGGGATTTTTCAAAGAAGCATTGGAACTTGCAAGATAAACCTTGACGCATCGGCGCTTTAGAAAGATTATGGCATTCAATTTTTGAGAGGAAATATTTATGAAATCAGTTACTGAATTTTTTAGTTTCACGTTAATCCAAGGTCAAAAACTTAAAGAAGAATTTCTTGCCGCTGGTAAAACCATCGAAGAAGTTGCCGTCGCCATTGGCGAAAAAATGAAACTCAAAGAAGAAAAAATCAAGCACTTCATGGCCTCTCTTGAAGTCGCCGCAGCTAATCAAGAGAACCTTAAACGGGTTCACGTTGTTACCCTCAATGAAGGCGAAGCCTCTCCTGCAAAAGCAGTGAAGGTCGAAGAACACACCTACATCCCAGAATTCCAAGTCCTCACCAAACAAGTTCCTGTGAAGCTTGATCCTAAAGCTCGTGGAAAAGGTGGCGGCGGTAAAGGCGGCGGCAATCAAAATCGCGGAGCCAAAGAATCTCCATGGGGACTTTCTGAAGAACAAAAAGCTGAAAAGAAAAAAGCTCAAACTTTGGCAGCTGCTGCTGCTCGAGCTGCAAAACCCTCTTAATAAAGAGGGTCTTAACGACACCAAAAACTTGCCCCCTCCTTCGCAAGATCGCTTCCGGCCCGTAGACGTAGCAACTCAAGCCGATGATGAAAACGATGTGATGGGACAAGTTCCGCAGCGGAAGCAAGAACTCGGTAAGAATCTAAGCCGTGATAATTTTCTTAGCAAAAACTTTACTAAGTTTTCGCTTTAGTCCACCCAATGATTCATGAAGTTCTTGCACCTTTAAGAACCAACAAATCACGCCATAGACCACCACGCAAAGAGATATCACTGCTGTGAGAGAAATGATTCGGCCAATATGGGAATCGCCAGCAAGATTATGGAAAAATTTATAACTTAAACTTGCGGCATAAAGTCCAACACAACCCAAAACAAGTTTGCCGATGTTCGGAAGGATCTCGACAAAGCGCAATCTCTCTCCGGTGAATTTGTAAGAGTAAACGAGAATGGCGAAGTTGAGAGCACTCGAACAAACAGAACTTGTTGAGAGACCTAACACGCCCAAGGGATGAATTAAAATATTTGCTAAGATCACATGGAAGGTTAAAGAAATCGCTGCAGAGAGAGCTGGAAGCCAAGTGTTTTTCATTGCGTAAAAAGTTGGAGCAAGCACACGTACGCCCGCTGCAAAAATCATTTGAATGCCGTAAATTTGGATGATGGCCGCAGTCATCTCGGTGTCATGGGCCCGAAACAATCCGTGTTCAAATAGTGTGC
>JAYTHU010000045.1:0-1603 GCA_043732305.1 Oligoflexia bacterium | reverse complement strand
AATAAAAATTTGAGAGAGATAATTTTAAGTCAACAAGCCCCACAAGGCATCTCAAATTTGGAAGTTTCGGAGCTTGAAGAATCTGCCCTCCTTAAACTTAAACAAACGTGGAGTATGGGATTGTTTGACGTCACAAACTTGGATGGGAAAGTCATAAATTCCAAAGACACGGTCGATACTGAGGTTTTGACCAAGGAGGTTCGGATTACTTCAAACGCTAGTCCTATCATCCTGGCATATTTGAAAGTAGCTTCGAGGGAAATTGACTCAAGTTATTCTCCACCTAGTTTCGAGAGCTATTTTAAAATCGCATCGAGTCACTTTGGCCAAGATCTAGCGCATCAAGTTACCAGTACTTTCAAAACTTCATCGTTCATGTACATGAATCGCGAAATGAATAGCTCGGCATGCCTCGTCGACCCAGGAATATCCAATTTTAGCTACACACTAAGCACCGGATTGCAGAACAAAGATTACGAAATTTTTTCAAAATTCTTCTCAAGACCTTTTCGGAACGCCATTTTGGATGGAACCGCACTTCAGAAATATAGCAGAGGTGACAAGGTCATTTTTCTCATTTTATCATTTACAAATTTATTACTGCCCGAAGCAGTCGAATTTTGCTTCGTAGTAAAGACCAGTAGTTCAAAAGAGATTGCTAAATTGGGAAAGCTGGTTGAAGACTGGCTATTTATTCAAGATAAAAACATGCGCGAAATTTACAATATTGCGATGTCCGATTTCAAAATTATTGATTTCCCAAGGTCATTCCATGAATCATTTCTATTTCTGGTGGATCGCCCCTTTCGCATTCAGAAGTATTGGGAACTATTTCAACAAGAGAACTTTGATGGGCTGAAGATTGCACTCGAAGTGGATCTCCCTCGAGAATTAGCTTTAATGGCTGAGATGGAGGATGACTCGGATTTCAATGCTGATTTGGAAAAGCAACTCCAAATAATGGCTTTTATGGCGGCAAGTTGTGGCTTATTTGAGACTGCAAAATTGGGTTTTGAGAGGACGGCTAAAGGAAATTATGGAAAGAGATTCATGACTCTTGATGACAAACTGATTATTCAAGCAAGTTTAGGAAATTTGGACTCTGCCCTGGAGTTATCTAGTCTTGTTCTAGGCTCATTCGATTCTGACAAAATTGAGAACGATTATTGGAAACTAATCTTTTCTCCTTGGAAGTCGCATTCAACTATCGTGGGATCAAATTCTATACAAGTTACTAACCCTTCAAATTTCATTTACCAACTTCAGCACTCAATTATTTTAATGATGATAAAGCAAAACAAGGAATTGACTGAGGAGGGAAATCAATTTCTTACTGATTTTGCATTGAAATTGCATGAAAATATTCAACGCGAACTTGTTACAAATGGGAATGAATATCATCGCCTGATCGCCTACTACTACCTGCTGACGAATCAAATGGATAAATCTAAAAATCTACTGGAATTTCTGATTAGTGATCCGACAAGTTACAGTGCAATTCAAATTGAAGCGGCCCACATGGATCTAATCGAGCTGGAGACGAATCCTAGAAAATAGTTGAGCATTTCTTCACTTTTTGTTGTGATCGGGCAGATTGTGTGCG
>JAYTHU010000044.1:0-16513 GCA_043732305.1 Oligoflexia bacterium | reverse complement strand
TCCGCTCGAACAGCCCTTAAAAATAAACTTAAACCGCTAACCCTTGATAGTGCCCGAAAATATCACTTCGTTCGGTAGGGCAGAATTCAGATCTCGGTTAAATAATAGCTGTGTACATTTGTACTTTTAGTGAAGTGTTGTAATTAGCAAAAATTTTAGATACTATGAATTTCAAATTTGGAAAAATTAGAGGGGGGAGGAAGATTTGTTCAGTAAGCTTATGACGATGTTTTTTTTACGACTTATCTCTCTGCTTTTCATTGTGCCGATGCTTACAGGATGCGGAAAGCTTTGGGGTGGGGTCACTTTTAGCCAACGCTCAAATTTTAATTCTAACCCACATTTTGCCGGCGTTATGTCTGTGCAAGCTTATGGGGATGCCACGAATGCTCCAACGGCTCCCGCGACAAAGCAAGTCACTCTCACGTGGTTGCCATTTACAAATGCCACAGCCTCTTCACAGTACAAACTTTTACGCGTGGCTCAAAACCAAATATTTGATACTTCTGCAAGCTCGGCTTGCACATCAGCCACTACTACAACTTGCCTCGTTTGTACCAAAACGGGCACCGCTTCACAGAGTTGCGTGGACACAAATGTGGCCCTATCCCCTCAGCAGTATGACTATGGCATAGAGGATTCATCGGCAACAAGTTACACTCCCGTGCGAATTCGCATCCCTGTCCCTCCTGACAATATGGTTTTGGTTCAAAGAGATGCTGCAAATTATGAAATGTGCCAGCTCTTGCAGAAAATTTCTGATCCTTTTAATCATCAAAGATGTGATTACTCCGGGCTTGGAGCTGTGCCGTACAACTCAAATCCTGGAAATTCTCCACTCTCTCTGCCTGCCACTCAATATGATTTTGGTTACAATCTTTTTGTAGATAGATGGCAGGTGGGTTGCAACTGGAGTGTAGGAACGGGATTAAATACTCCATGCACGGGTGCAGTTGGAAATTGTTTTGGCGCCGGGGCCCCTCCGGGAATTGGAACAATCGGCAGCATATATTATGACACTACTTTTAATGCTTGTTACATCAACGTGGGTGGGGCAGCCCCTTGGACTAGATCTGATATCGCTACTCCTGTTCAATTTGCGGCAATGGCCACTCTAAACCCTGGTGCAAACGGAGGACATAGACCTCCTCTAGGATTTATCACTCAGCAAGGCGCTTTTAACACATGTCAAACTTTTAATGTGCCCACCTATGGGCCAAAAAGATTATTGCGCCTTCGAGAGTACATTGCTGCTGCCGCATGGAACTGGCTCCCCAATGAGCCAGCGGGAACCCTGACGGATGCACAAATTGGAACTCTTGAGGCGGGAGATGGCACAGGCACAAGCCACACGGCTGGACAATATTACTGCGCCAGTGACTCAGCTGCAGGATTTGTTGGAGGGAATTTTAATGTTACAGATTATGCGGGGGACGCCACTTCAACAACCCCAATTTTTAATATCGGAAGTCTTGCTACGAGCAAGTGTGTTTCAAGATACGGCATGCAAGATTTTGTTGGCAACAATGCCAACTGGCTTTCTGATAATCTCACGGCATGCAGTGTTGCCACTCACAAATGTTTTGGAACCACGGCCACCTATGACAGTGGGAACACGGATCTCGCCACCTATAATTTTGACGGTGTCACTGGTCCAGGGGGATTGGGCGGAGGTCAAAATGGAGGGTCCTCGTTCACAGGCCAATGTATAATTGAAAATGGGATCGTAGGTGGAACTGGATTTGCTCAGTGCTATGGCGCAGGGTACTTTTCTGTACCTCTCGGTTTACTCATGGTTGGCAATGATTCTGGAAATGCTGTGCAAAGTTCCACATGGCTTGGCAACACAAAATTCCATGGAGACTATGCCAGAATTTTTACAGATAACGGCAATGTAAATCGAGGCCTCCAGGCCGGGACAATGAGTAACGGGACCACCTCTACTGGGCGCTGGGGATCTCTGAATTTCGACCCCACGTTCACTAGCGGCAATGTTCGCTGCGGGTTGCCCGCGGAATAATTCAAATTTAAACCCTGAACAGCTTGTTCAAGAGCGGTTAATTCGGAATTCCGCCAACGCATTTTTAGCTAATTCATAAAAATCAAAGACTTAAGTTAGAAATTCAATTTCCATTTAAATTTGAAGGAATAAACGCGACATTTATAATAGCGTTTTGTGAAGGGATGCCAGTGCCATGAAATAGGATTGAGTTAGCTGCTGAATTATAAGTCCATCCATTTGCGGTGTTGTTTGGAATTGTCGCTCCGTTGACCTGCACCACTATTGAATTTATTTGGGGAACACTCTTCAAGAAGAACTGAGTGCTAAGTTCCGTGATTTGACTCTGGATATTGTTTAGAGCCGTAGCATAGGAACTGTCACAGATACTTCCTAAAGTGCCATTGGTTGCGTTGGACAATTGCATGTAACGCTGGCCAATGACGGACATGAAGGAAGAGGGGTCTCCTGAGTGTTGCTGTTGGCAAGCGCTATCTAAAACTGTGATAGCGGAGACGTTGTATCTTCGGGTTGCACCGGTGGAGTTTGTGAGTGTGTCCAAGGCGGTGACATAAGAATTGACACTATCTGGAGGTGTCTGACTAGCACAGGTGGAAACGTGAGTATTGCCAGAGTATGCGGTCGTGGCCGCTCCGTCCAACGTGGGATCCGCGTAACAGTGGTCGAGAGCTGCATTTCCATTCCAGCTGCCTTCAGTTCGGCTGTACAGACTGAAATCATCTTCGTCAGATAATATGATGATTGCAAAAAAGGAATTTGGTCTTAAAAAACTGGGATTTGAAGGATTATTCAACGCGGTCATCATACTGGAAAAAGCTCTCTCATCACCTGAGCCATTGATTCCAGTGGTTGCATTAGTAACAAATACGCTGTTTTGGTTCGGAGTGGTCGGGATAATAACAAACACGTTGGATGGATTGTATCCGGGCGCACCGTCTTGAAACAAAGATAAGCCGTCATTGGAGGAACTATACTGAGAAAATTTTTTATTCGCTTTGTACGCATCGGTCGTGGTGACGGTCATTCTGTAATCATAACCCTTGTTTTGAAAGGTATTGATGAAACTGGTGAAATTGCTAGTCATGTTTGCCTGAAGTGGACTCATTGAGCCAGAGTTATCAACGACCCATAGTATATCCAGCTGATTGTTGAATCTAGAATTGGATTGCATAAAAGATTGTCCCGTCGGCAAAGTACTAAAGCTTCCGTTTTTATTTCCGCAACCTGCCATCGATAAAATAGCGACAGAAAACAACACCGAAAATTTCATATAGCTGTACATGTACGCCTCCATTGGCGAAGCTTTTTTTCCAGCGTACATACAGCGTTATTTAAGCTTTCAACAAACGTTTCAATTATTTCATGCTCAAGCAATTCATCGGCAGGATAGACCAAAGACTTGAGTCTTTTCTCGGGCTTTGTCTCGGGCTCTTTTCTAGCACAGCTCGGACCGCTGGTTTTGAATTATCTGAGAGAACTGCGAAAATTTGGATCTTGCTTAACAAACCCATTATTTGCAAGCGCCAGAGGCACAAGCATTTCAACAAAAAAACTGAATCTGGGCATCTTGACTTCTACTTTTGTATTAATAATCCGATAATTCATTATGAAATCAGCCCCGAAGCCAAAAAATGAAAAAGTTCGTCTTGAATCATTAAAATCATTAAATATTTTAGATTCATTGCCTGAAGCTGATTTTGATGACATCGCTCTTGTTGCATCTCAAATTTGTGACACTCCAATAGCAGTTATTTCCCTCATTGATGATAAACGACAATGGTTTAAGTCTAAGGTAGGTTTTACGGCAACCGAGACTCCAAGAGAATTTGCTTTTTGTGCGCATGCGATTTTGGGTGAAGAAGTTTTTGTCGTTAACGATGCCTCTAAAGACGAAAGATTTAGTGACAATCCCATGGTCACAGGCGGACTCAAAGTTCAATTTTATGCGGGTGCGCCTCTAATTTCGCCGGATGGCTTTCCCATTGGCACACTATGCGTGATAGATTCCAAACCGCGGATTCTAAGTAAAGAACAACTCAATTCATTAAAGGCTCTTTCGAATCAAATCAGTCGGCTCTTGGATTTAAAAGTTCAACTAAATAAAATTAAGTTGTCTGAGGAAATTCTCCAAATTAAGAAAATATCTTTGGACAATATTTCGGATGGCGTCATATTGTGGAATGCTGAGGCTACGCTTATCGATTTTAATCCCGCCGCAATGAAAATTCTTGGCCTCACTCACGATGAGATGTTTACAAGAATGGGAACAGGGCCAACTTGGGAAGCATTTACTGAAGATGGATTGGCCCTCGATGCGAAAGATCATCCCGCAACTTTAGTCCTAAAAACACGAAGGACTCACAAGCTCGTTGTTGGGATTCGTAAATCTGAAACTGACGTGATGTGGTTGCTAGTGAGTGGGACGCCACTTTTCCTCAATGAATCTTCAAAGCTGTCAGGGGTCGTCGTGAGTTTTACCGATATCACTAGTCAAACTCTCCTTAGGCAAATGCATGCCAACAACACAAAACATTTGGAGCTAATTCTCAATGGTCTGCCCGCACGTGTTGGACATTGGAGTCGTGACCTATTGAACCTTAGTGCTAATGTATCCTATGCAAGTTATTTCGGGAAGAGTCTCGCGGAAATAAGAGGCCGACCAATGGAGGAAATTCTCGGGAAAGAGCTTTTTGAAAGCTTCTTGCCTGAAATAAAAAATGTATTGAATGGAAACTCCCAAACGTTCGAAAGAGAGATGTCACAATCCAATGGAGAAGTTCGGGTTTTACTAATCAATTATATTCCGGTTGTCGAAGAATCTGTTGTTATGAGTTTTTTAGTTATTACGAGTGATATTACTGACTCAAAAGAAACAGAGTTGAAACGACGCCATCTTGAAGCCCAACTAGGTGAATCCTCGCGATTGTCAACTTTGGGTGAAATGGCGGGCGGGATTGCTCATGAGATCAACACCCCCCTTGCTGTCATACAGGGGAAAGCCGAAATTCTTCTGGAAAAAATTGAAGATGACAGTTTCGATTTAACTTCGGGGGCCAAAGATCTTCGTACTATAAAAACTACGGTCGCAAGAATTGCCAAGATAATCATTGGACTGAGAACTTACTCACGAGACGCTAAAAATGATCCGTTCGAAATCACTAACTTTAGAGAAGTTCTCGAAAACACAATTACCCTGTGTAATGAACGTTTTAAGAATAAAAATGTTGAAATAAAACTTTCATGCGATGCCTCAATCAATATTGAGGCAAGGCAGGCCCAACTGTCTCAAGTGGTTATGAATCTTCTCTCAAACTCCTCTGATGCCATTGAGAATTTGTTAGAAAAGCATATCGATATTAAAGTCACAGTCGACGGCGCAAAAATAAAAGCTACATTTACTGACAGTGGAGCTGGCATCTCTGAGGTAACGGCAAAAAAATTAATGCAGCCTTTTTTTACCACAAAAGAAGTTGGCAAGGGGACTGGCCTAGGATTAAGCATTTCAAAAAACATTGTAGAAACCCATGGTGGCAGTCTTGTTTATGATCGAAGCTATAAGAATACGACTTTCGTTCTGCTCCTTCCTTTGAAGCAAACAGGGAAAAATGGAAAGACGGCATGAAGATTCTTATCGGAATTACTATTTTGGTAGTTGAGGATGAGCGTGATTTGCGTGATGTTATCATGGAATGTCTTGAGTTTCGTGGCGCTACTGTAGTCGGTGTAGAAAATGGCCTTCTGGCATTTGAACTTTTAAAGAAAAGCTATTTTGATGTCGTTCTATCAGACGTCCGTATGCCTGGTGGCGATGGTATTGAGTTGATTAAAAATATTAATCAATCGCTTTCACCTAAGCCGAAGGTTTTTTTATACACAGGCTATGCTGATATTACCGAACAAGAGGCTAAACTTCTCGGAGCTATTAGAATATTTCCCAAGCCTTTTGACATGAAAGAGATGGCTATAATTATTCGGCAATCTCTGTAGAAGCACTGATCAAAATAGTGCTGTACAAACTCCGCGACTTTATCAGGGCTGTTACAGGAGGCAGTTGCTGTATACCAAATATATTTCCAAGGATTGTGCGGGCGACTATTAATTTGCAGAACTTCAATTTGATCAGGTTTTACTTCGCGGCCCTAAGCCCACGCCGGCTCTTTATTGGAAATGGCAAACGAAGTTGCTCCCAACAGAAACTTCCCCAACGCCATAATGCATTTAATCATATTTTGATCCCCTGCTAATTCACTCTTTTTGGAGTGGTTGTATCACCGGAAGTTTCTAGGACTTTTTTTGCCCAAGGCCTGAGATGTCCCGTGAGACCTTTGGGAATATAGAGACACGAGTAAAAAGACAGCATGCTGTAATCTTGAGTGCATTGGAGAAGGTCTTTTTGTTTATTATCCAAACACATCGCAAGAGCTCTTTGTTCTTCATCAACATCATGTACTAAATTCTTTAGGTTGTTCATGGTTTCTGTTTCTTCGCTCGATGTTTCATGTTTTGAGCAATCAGGACGTACTCTTGAATCCATGGCGTCAGAAAAATTTTTATCTTTCTTAATCTTAGTTTCCAAAATCTTGCGTTGGAAAAAACACGTTTCTCGTTGCTTGCCAATATCATCGCAAATGCCATCATTCCAGATAACCCATGACACCGCCAAGATGGCCCATCCCCATTTGCTCATCGGTCCACCTACGGCAAACACGGTGAACGCTGCGCCGATTCCAATTGGACCGCCTATTCTTAATAAATTTGAAGAGTCATCGGCTATAGCCGAATTTTGGCTCAGATTAAAGTGAATATTTTTTCCGTAAGTCCTGGGAATTGCATCTTCAATCATTTGATAGCGCTGACCCATGTTTTTCACCAAAGAAAAATCTAGAACTTTCCCATTGATGGAAAAAATCTGCTTGGTAGCAGAAATCACTTTCAAAAATATGAGAGTGTTTTTCTTGCCAGAAATAGTGAGGGTGTCACCGTCGCTGCTTATTTTGGGCAATAGTCCATCATCAAGATTCTTCAAATGACGTTTCATTTCAGAATACAATCCTTTTGGAATTTGCGGTTTGATCGCTTCCAAAAAATCTGCGGCTTTTGGATTCGCCTTGTAGGTTGTCGTCACGGATTTGATGGCCCGGCTTTCTGTGCTGTAAGTTTCCGCGAAAGCAATGTGGAAAGAAAATAGAGAAAGACACAGTGTTAGGCACCCGATTTTATTCATGCCTAAAGCCTACATCATGTCAGCAATCTTAGCGAAATAAAAAATTCGCACAGTAATCCTCAAAAAAGTTTGTCTTTGTTTAAGCTTAACGGTTGTTGCAGGAACTTTTTTGATTGGAAACGCAACTTACCAGCACAATTAAAGCCTGACCCTCAAGTCCACAAAAGAAGTTGAAGTCTCAAAGGAGTTCTTTCTCTCAAGTTTTTCAAGTCAAAAGTACGCACGTCCTCCCCAATTAAACCAAAATTAATCGATGGAAACTCCACCGCATGTGCTTTGAAGTAGGCAAGTGAGGCGGATTTCATTTTTCTCCCTCGAAAATATTGGGTGTCTGAACCTTGAAGATCAAAACGAGGAAGTAAAAATTCTAATTTATTTTTATCACTGACGGATTATTAAATTATTTCTATTTCGCTTTTATCGTCCAGTTGGCGGAGCTTGGTCATGACAGTTGCGTCCATAGATTGATGACCATTGCCTGAACCCGATGACGCTGCGATGCGAATGGTGGACAGCTTTTCAATATATGAAAGATTCGATATGGGATTTGTCACGGAAGCAAACACGACAAACAATGTCGTCACATTCACGATCAAAAATAAGAGAATGAATTTCATTGATCCCACTTCATGCAATAATGCAAAGCACAAGCCGGCTTTTCATAAGCTTCAGCGCTTAGTGAGTAAGGTCATCGTTTCAATTTATTTGACGTAAACGAGCACTAAAATCGAGATCCGTAGGACAGACTTACCGATGCGAAAGTGTGCGGTTTGTATGTTTCATAGAATTCTGGAGTGCGACTGATCTGACTCCATGTCAGGCCAACACTTTTGAATCGAATAAAAACTCCACCCTCATACTCAAGCAAAAAGGGAACGCGAGTCACACGCAGAGAATCCTGAAAGGAGTTCCCATCAAGAAAAATATTATGGGCCACCGCAGAACCTTTGAGTCCGCCAAATGCATAATATTCCCAAGACCGAATATTTTCCGAATAATTCATTATGGTTGGTTGAACGATGGGATCGTTGTCTTGGCCAGACGGTCTGGTGGGGCCGAAGTCAGAAGAAATATTATAACCAAATCTAAAGAGCCCTCCGACACCGCCACCGGTATAAATGTTCCCGAGACTTCCTCCGAAAAAAGGAATTGTATCAAACATTTTCCATCCTGATTTTTGGATCACTTCTAAAAATCGATATTGTCTTTGAAAATTTAGGACAAATCCAATTTCTGCTCCCAACTGATGATCCCAACCTTGGGGAAGACCCACCGTAATGGCTCTATGAAATTCACGTTGAACTTCTCGGCCAAACGACGGTGGACCAATCACGCCAAAATCTATTCCATAAGTATCTACTGTTTTATCTCCGATCACATTGAGTGAAGGACTGAGATACAACCACCCGGCATACGGGCGGTCATTACTTTGAGCATCTGAACGTGTGAGATCTTCGGGTGTATAAATCTGTTGTCCGAGACCCAGAGAAAAATTAAAAGTTTTCTCTTTAAAAAGATTGTCGATCCACGGAATATATTTAGCCCATTTAGGCTCTAGATTGGTAGCATACAAAACGGAAAATCTAATTCCATTCGTGTAATTGCTATCAGAGCCAGGTCCGCCTAATTTTTTGGTGTCGTTTTCAATATATAAATTAAAACTCTTACGATCATCTTTTGTATTTGCAGTTGGGGGCTCAGTTTTTGATGAAGTGTCTTCGGCTCGCGCGAAGGGGACAGACAAAATAGAAACTAAAAATATCAAAGATGCGATCTCAAATTTCATGACAAAAACCTAGCATTAGCGATGGAAAATGTCTCTTCGAATAAGTGAAATTATCTTATATTTGCAATCACTTTATAATATCTACTCGACATTAGTCGAAGGTAACGCGTATGAATTGCACCGAGACCTATAGACATACTGGTTATTTTTATGACCGTGGTATTATAGAATTTGGGGAAATTCTGGTTCTCTCTTTGCTTTCAGGGGATATGAGAAATAAAAAAAGTTTAATAAAAAAAATTGGCTTCGTTACTGTGTGGTTTTCTGCCACGTTTCTACCGATCGTTGGTTCAGCTAAAATTTTGCGAGCTAGTCAGCCTAACCAAATGCAAACCTATAAACGTTATCAAGAGGACACTTGGTCGAGCTTAGAGCTCATGCGAAATCCGGAAACAGGTCTCATTAGAGACAAAATTAAAATCATTCCCACGCATGGCGACCATTTTTCAGTCGAAGTGATGAATGGTAAAACTTCTCCAACTAACATTGGGTTAGACATTATCAACCAGACAGGCGCGCTGAAACTGCGCGGGCGTAACAGTGCCGTGGCGAAGGTGAACCTTGAGCGCGTAATAACTTCTATGGAAAACATGCCCTTCCATAAAGACACGGGTCTTTATTTCAGTTGGTATAACACTTCTCATGACTTCAAAGTGGAAAGCGGGGATGTGTCCTCCGTCGACAATATTCATCTTGCTCTCGCTCTATGGACACTCAAGGAAACTTTTCCTGATACACCTCTTGGTGTCCGAGCCGGAAAACTTTTTGATCGTATGGATTTTTCCGCCTTTTATGACATCAAGACCGGACTTATTGGCGGTAATCTCAGATACGAAAATAAAATTTGGACATTGGAGGAATATCGATTTTCTAACTTGGGTTCCGAAGCTAGATCTATCTACGTTGTCACTTGGGCATTGGGTTTGATGAAGAAAACATTTGATCCAGATATGCCGGCAAAATCTGTGGCTTCTTTGCGTGCCGAACTTTTTAATGCGAGCGATTCTAACAATCCGAACTCTCACGGAAAAATGAAACCTGTTCTTAAAACTTGGGACGGCGGAGCATTTCAACTTCTTCTTCCGAAGCTTTTACTGAATGAAGAAACGCTCTCTCCGCAATTTGCGAAAATATTCAAAAATTATGCGCAACATAATATTGCTATGGGAAAAGCTCAAGGAACTCCCGGACTTTATTATCACTCTGCGAGTCAATATGGTTTTGATAACGATGAACCTGGATTTAAAAAAGTTCCGGCGTACGTTGGACAGGCTGGCGATCCCGTTCTGGTTTCCAGCGATCATGAAGAAATACGCGATCCTCAGAAATTAAAATTTTGGGATACCAGTATGACTCCGCACGCAGCTGTCATGGCAGCTACAATTAATCCTACTTTGCACGCGCCCATACTTGCACATTTGGAAAGTTTAAAATCGGGAACCAATCGTCTCTACATGCGGGGACTTGGATTTATGGATGGCTATCATGTGAAAGGGGCGTACGAAGGTAAAGTTGTACCCGTGCAACTCTCTCTTGATCAAGGCATGATTGAACTAGCACTTGGACAAATAGAATCTCCCGATGGTTTAAGTCCCTCTTCACGTGCACTCAGAAATAATCCTCCGGTGTTTAAAAAACTTGCTGAATATTACGATCTCTTAAGTCGTAAATTAGAAAACTTGGCAAACTCTGCACCTTGCACAATTCTACTTCTCAAGCTCAGTGATCCAATCTAAAACCACATCACGTCCGGCATCGGTCAAGATAGCCTGATGGCCTCCCGAGATTAATTTAAATTGGGCATGATTTCCGTAGAGCTTTTCGGCTTGTGGCTTTAGTGATGGTGGGATAATTCCATCTTGATCTGCAAAAGTAATGAGACTTGGGATTGAACTCATAGCTTTGTTCATTTCTGCAACACTCGGACGCGGAGGTGGTGGAGGCGGACGCTTGTCTAATTTTTCATGAGTCGCCGAGCTTCCATCCGACCAGTGGTGCCTGGAATAAATTCGGTGCTGCTAAGAATATAATTTAACGGTTGGGGTAAACCACCAACGCTTGCATAAAACTGCAGAATTTCTTGTTTTGAGCTTGCTGTGAGTTCATTGAGTTTTGTAGCCAGTCGACTTTCCCACTCGCCCTTATTTCCTTGACCAATCATTTCGAAAAGTTTGCGTGAACTTTTAGGATCTAAACCGACGCTTGAAAGGTGGACGCGAAACCGTTGAATTTTTTCTTTAATATCGAGGATGTCTCGCGCGAGATCAAGATTAAGCTCCCGTTGCATTTGGCGTCGGTCATCCATAAATTGACCAGTCCCAGAAATTCCATAATTGGGCATAGCTGCGCTAGAAAAAATTATTCCGGCAGGTTTGGTATTTCTTTCTGGGTTAGTGATGTAACTTGCGAGAACCCGTCCGCCGCAGCTTTGTCCAATAATATAGAACTTGCTTCCCCATGGAATTGCTGCGGATTGAGCGCAGGGATAATCAGATAAACTATTTTAATTTATTTCCTGTTGGATTTTTGTAGTCTATGGGAGCAGAGACAAAACCTCTTTTTTCTTTCGTGTGTTCCGTAGTTTGCAATCCATGGATCAGTACTCGCGTGCAAAAATCTTCAATACCAAGCCAGCTATGATTTGCGAAAGCGTGCAAAGGCAAAAGAAGTACTAACAGTAGTGAAAAAAGTAATTTACTAATTTTCATAATTTCCTCATAAGCAAACTCGATGCCAGAAAAGGAAAATGGCCCCTTTGAGGGGGCCATTTGGGGGAACGTGGGCGGGGGGTGTTGGGGATGTATTACTTTTTTATAAAACCATTCTTGGCATCTAATTGTTCAGGACGACCCTTCGATACATCCATGTCAGCGTTAGCTCCCAGGAACAGAGTATTATTAATGATCTGCGCTATTTCTTGAGTCGAACGTGGTGCGATTCTTCCAGGACATTTAATTGATGCAGCTTGGGCACTCACATCGCGTTCAGTATTCAAAGCCCAGTCATTGATTCCACAAGAGTTAGCAAGATTCAAAACTGAGACTGCTGCCTCGCTTTGCACAATCACAATCGTCTTGTCGAAGTTAAAATTCACATCGAGAGCACCGTTCACTTTTGTAGATTTTCCGGTTACATCAAGATGGCCAGTTTCAAGAACTGACACCGCGGGAGTTTTACAATCCGTGTCAGCGTAATAAAAACGTTTCTTGGTGAAGGTCGGATTGGTGATGTCATACTCAGTTTGTTGCGAAGGGTAAATAACTGCGCCGATGTTATCAATGTTACCCTTTCCGCAGGGTGATTCATAGTTAGCATCTGCAATGACAGCGTTACCTTCTGCATTCACAGTGTTTTTAACTGCAGCAGCGTTATCAGAAGCGTTGTTGCCTTTGCAAGCAGTGAGTGCGGTCAACAAGGCAAGTGATATTGCGGCGGTGGAAAACTTCATTTTGACATCTCCTAAAATTATTATTTCAAATTTAATTTCTTGAAAGCACACATGAGCAAGGGGCGCGCCAGTGCTTAAAACTAATGAGTACGATTTAAAACGAGGTGTGCGGAAATTTTGGGCAAAAACTGGGGAGAATTTCCCCAATTCATCGCTAAAAGTTTTATGTTTAAACCGGAGTTTTAAAGCTGGGTGGATGTGTGGCGCTGATATGGAACGCTAGATTAAAATTGGGCGCCAACGCCCGCGGTGCCGTAAACGGCTTGAAAAGTGGAACTCAAAGATTGAGTGGTGTCGTAGAGATTGTAATTAGTGTATCCTAGAGCTCCAAAAATAAACAAATTATTTTTCATGAAAATTTTGGTGGCCAAAGAAAAATCATAGTTTCCAGAGCTTTTGAAGGTAGAATTTGTAGGCATGAAATAATATTTAAGTTGAGCTTCAATCCATTTTCGATGTCTTAAAAATGGAAGCACATTAAAAGCGCTATCTAAAAAGTGCGGGAACATCTGACCGTAGTAAAGTCCTGAAGCCACCATTCCAGTTTGTGCATATCCGAATGTGAGACTTTGATATCCGGCTTGCACTCCCAAGACAGAATCTTTATACCAAGAACCGTAAATCAAGTTGTATTTCAAATCACCCTCTAGAGTGGTGATGCCCAAGGCTTGTCTTGTTACCGCTGAACTGGGAGAGACCAGTGAGTTATTGTAGTCGGCGCCTAGGCCAATTCGACGAACTCGAGCTTCTTCAGATTTACTGATATATATTTGTCTCAACCAGCCGGTGATTGAAATCGCGCCTTGAATAGCTGGATTGCCAGGACTGTACAGATAGGCAAAACGTGCCAGTGCCTCAAAGGGGTAATCGTCTGGAGTGGACGTGGAGCTAAGATTATTGGCTTGAGTGATATTTGTGAACATCCTCTGGGCCTTCTCTTCTTCGGGCGTTGGCGCAGGTTTAGGATTGGGGAGTGCCACTTGTGCAATCGCACGTTGAGCTGCTGGCTTTACTTTTGCTTTTGTTCGCAACTTTGCAACGCGTGCATGTTGTTTCGCCGGTTCGACTTGCGCCACATTTCGCATGGGTGTGATCTGTATAGGTGTGAGCACCGCAGGAGCACCAAGAGCAATAAGTTGGTACGGTGCAGACGGGTGATCATCAGATTGAAACCGCTGAAGCACGTTTGGATTTTCGCTTGCCATCACGTTTTCAACCGATTGTTTGTTTCTTTTAATTTTAAACTTTGATTGAGCGGAAGTTTTAATTGAAACTGCGCCCCTTTGTAAATCGATTTGAATGGCGCCTGTTTTTTCATCCATGTGCAATCGCACTAGTGAATTTTGAGTTAGTAAAATGCGTGAGCCGTCTGTGAAAGTAACAAAAGCCTCAGCGCGATTTCCGGTGAAGATCGAATCATCATTCAAAACTGTGGCTACTTTGCTGAGGGGAAACCAAGAAAAATCATCGTAGCTTTTGTGGCGAACATCTGTTTGGTTTGGATTGACGCTAGCAACGACGGGACGGTTTCCCTGGTCACCGCTGAACCAGCTATAAAGAATATCTTCATTCCATAGGAGAAAAAGCGAAACCACGAGCAGACCCAGTGCCACCGCGGTGATTGTGTTGTCTGTCACTTCATTTTTTTCGATTGCTAAGGTCTGTGCATTCATCCTGATAACTTATCGGCGAGACAAAACAAATCGTGAGAAAACGTCAAAGACTTAGGCGGAGGTCATGGGGACCAAGGCATGGTTAGTGCTTTGTACGGACCTAAAGTCCGGTTAGTGGAAATTCTAAAGTTGTAAAAGATCAAAACATGACCTAAAAGTACTGTGAATGGGAGGGAATAAATGATGAAGTTTGTCATATGGCTTGCGATCGGCGCTCTAATTTTAGGATTCACCTCAAGCGAAGTTTTCGCAAAAAACAAAATCAAATTCAAAGCACCTGAAGAAGGGGATTTTGCTGAAGGACTAACGGTGGAAGTTGCCGCACTGGCATTAGTTGAAATCAATGATCGATTGATTGAGATTTATAAACTTGATCAGGATAAATCTGGTTTCAGACAATTTGATGAAGCTCGTCGCAGACTCTCTCTGGTTGAAAAAGAAGAGCAAGCGTATCTGGTAGAAGTCGCAAGAAATATTGGCAGGTTGCTTGATAAGAATTATGTGAATCTTGGACAGGCTCAAGATATCGCAACCACAACTATCAACGGACGATGCCGCTTCATTTTAGCAGATATTATTAGCGGAGACACATTGAAGAGAACTCGACCAATTGCTTTTAAGGAAATAAGCCAATGAGCGCATCAGAAGTTTTTGATTATCGGATTATTATTAAAGAGCATCATCTCGACACTTTCGGTCATGTGAACAACGCTATTTATCTTCAAATGTTAGAAGAAGCGCGTTGGGAGCTGATCACCGACCGTGGGTATGGTCTTAAAAAAATAATGGAGATCAAGCAAGGTCCGGTGATTCTCGATGTGAACATTGCGTTTAGAAGAGAATTAAAGCTACGCGAAAATGTCACAATAAAAACTCATTGCACAGAATACCGCGGAAAAATTGGGAAAATAAAACAGGTCTTCATGAATGAAAAAGGCGAAGAAGCATGCATTGCACTTTTAAGCTTTGGACTGTTTGATTTGGCTACCCGCAAGCTTATTGATCCTACACCTGAATGGCTTTCAGCTATTGGGATGACCTTAACAGATTCTTAATATGCAAATCTTAAAAAACTGAATTAGCTTTTGATTGTAACCTGCATTCAACTGTTTGCCCTGGGGGTTTTTTTATGTTGAGATTTTATCCTAAGTTATTTTTACTCAGTTTATTCTCATTCATTTTTATTTCCACGCTTCTGGCTAATTCTTTGTCTCAAGCGTCGGTGACTCTTCTCGATAAGGACGATTGGAAAATATTGATGGGTGGGTTTGTCGAGGTCGACACCATCTATGATTCAACAAGAAGTTTTGTTGAAACAATTGGAAATAATCCTGTTTCAAAACCGAGCACCGTCAAGGGTGACAATGGCCAGACACAGATTTCGATTCGAAACACCAGACTTGCCTTCACGGTTCTGCCTCCGACTCAAAATGACTGGAAAACAAAGGGCTACTTTGAGTTGGATTTTCTTGGTTATGATCCTTTGGTTCCTGCAACAACAGAAGCCGCGTTTTATTCCAATCCTACAATGCGCATTCGCCATGCTTACTTCAGTGCCGAAAATAACGGTTGGAGTATTTCAGCCGGGCAATATTGGTCATTCTTTGGTTGGAATCCAAGTTATGTGCTTTCAACTGTTTCAGTCAACCCTGTGGCAGGTACGATTTATCAACGGACTACGCAGATCACCGGAATCAAGACCATTCAGATGAATGAGTCAGATAAACTGCAATTGGGAGTTTCCCTTGCGCGTCCTTCTCAGCGTGATTCTCAAATGCCAAACATCGATGCGGGAGCCAGATATTCCGTTGGTTCAATAAAATCAGGTTTCTCAAGTGCCACTGGAGATATCAATGCAGAATCTATGACTCTCGCAGTGACCGGAACGCTTCGTCAGTATGTCACCAATGCCAGTAATGATTTGTCTACTGGAGATCTTGCTCGATTTTATGGAGAGGCCATCGCCATCGACACCCTTATTCCAATTATTCCTTCTAAAGATGGCAAGGATATCTCTAATACTTTGACCTTTGCCGGCGAATTCACCACCGGTGCCGGTTACGGGGATTCGTTCAATGGTTTTGCAGGACTTCCTCAAGCAACCTCTGCGACGGGAGCGAGTGCCACTCCCTCTGCAAATCTAGATCCCGGAATTGGCGGCAACGACGTCTCCGGCAATTTTGTTTTAGCAAAACTTCAAACGTGGAACTCTCAGCTGCAATTTCATTTTGCAGAGGATTGGCACTCCTTCGCGACATTAGGCTATGGTCAACTCTTTTTCCAAAACAGTGGAAGTTATCTCGGAGCGACATATGACAAGTCAGAAGACTTGTTCTTGAATGTGTTTCATGAGTTCAGTAAG
>JAYTHU010000043.1:0-16529 GCA_043732305.1 Oligoflexia bacterium | reverse complement strand
ATCATCAAAACATCCAGTTAGTGAGGACCCTTATGTCCATCATATTTATGAATGGAAGCCTAAAGTTGAAGAATTTCAGAAATAATTCGCGACTGGAGTTCTTGATCAGGACTTAAAAAAGTTTCGGCAATCGCCGATCAATCTTTGATGGCAAGCTCAACTAAATCTGTGATTATTTTGTTTATATTTGGATTCTCAATTGAGGTACTTGCGTCCGAACATGCTCTGCGTTTTTTCAAAAAATCAATTGACCCAGCCACTCAGGGATTAGTTTTTGTCACACCTTCGGAAGCTAGGGAATGTCCAGAGGATCGTACACCCTGCGAGAATCCTTTTGCTTATCCGCTTTCTTCAGGATCTACGGTTGTGATTTGCACGGACAAACAATCTGGTTGCACACCCACACAGGATGAAAATACCGATCGTACAAAAAATGCTGATGGCCGTAATCTTGATAAAGTTCTTTACTATGACATCAATGAAAACGACGTCGCCTGCATGGCTTTAGATCCAATTAATCACAAAGCTGTTTCACAAAATGTTAAAATTAAAATTAAAAGCGCTGTTTTGAATGGCAAGTCTCTAAATAGAACATTCGATGAGATTGATAGTTATTTGGCCAGTGTTGACGACGTGAACGATAAACTTGGTAAAAATTCAGCTAAATACTGTGTCACTCATGGAACTGGCTGGATAAATCGAACCGAAGTCGAAGAAGGCGCAAGTCCACTTTCTGCCGAAGCTGGAGCCGCTTGCGTAGATGGCGAGTTCTGCAAGGACGAGGCTAGAAGTTTGCGCGACCAAGCGGAAGTCATCGACCAACTCGCTGCCACCAATGCCACCTCCGAATTAAAGAAATATCTCAAACATATCCGGGACTGCAAAGGCCGGGTTGACTTTGGAAACATCACCGGCGTTTTCTCAAAAGACTCTGGAAGTAAATCATGTCAGCTGTATTTTCCTGAAGGTTGTGGTTCAGAAGACATTTCTTTACGAGAAAAAATGACAGCCGCCGCTCGCCTGACTTTGAAAACGGGATTAGGTTCAGAATTTTGTAAGCAAGTTGTTAAAAAAGGCATATTAGACAGTTGCAGTACTCAAAAAGATTTCCTAGGAGATGACGCCACAAAAGATAAACAAAGGCTCAATCGCTTTTCAAAATTAAGAAAAGCTGTCAGAAAAATGGTAGCGAGCTCCACTGATGTTGAAAAATTAAAAGGTGTTTCTCAAGAAGGGCTCCTTGTTTGTCTCTTTTATAAAGAGACCACAGATTTTAATCCTTCTGCTTTAAATTATACAGCCTGCAACAAAACTCAGACTTCAACAGCCGTCGGACTTGGGCAACTCACCATCAGTACGTTGGTAGATGTTGTAAAAAAATTCCCTGACCATTATCCAGTTTACGCCAAACTTGTTTCGGACATTGAAACGCAGGGTGGTTCTGGAATGCTTGAACGCAGAAAAAAAGCGGTGGAACCTTTATTTTCTAAAATTAGCGACCGCGAAGAAATGCAAATCAATGTGACAATTGAAACTCTCGTTTTGAAATCTCAGAGTTCGCGCAGAGGTAGTGGTGTCAAAGAAGCTGTGAATAGATATGGACCGGGCAAAGGTGGCAAGGGTGGAAAAACTTATGCCAGCAATATTGTCTCCTGCGCGTCACGTTGTTTCAAAAAATCCAGTGAGACCTTAAATAAATTGGGCGATGGTGATTTGGCTAAAGATGATTTGGTCAACTATAACTGCATGACCACCGCCGTGCCAGATCGCGGCACGGGAAAAACTTTGAAGAAAATGAATCCTGAAGACTGGGCTGCGGCTCAATTGGCAAAAAACGAATTCCACAAACCAGAAGTAAAGCCAGAAGTGCCGCCTCTGGCTCCGACTTCGAAAGAAGAGAGTCCAGAATGAAAACTCTCCGCTTGTTTTTAAATTTTTGCGCGATTACTTTTATTTTCAATGGCGTTGTCGTGGCTTCTGTACCCTGGGACATCAAAGTGGTTCAAGGTATCAATCGTAAAGATCAAATTGAAGTTTATGGCTTGCCCATGAATGGTAAATCGATCGCGCGATTACTTTTGCGAGTCGGTACCGACAATGAAACTGATGGTTTAGTCAGCTATGACGTAAAATTTGTTCCAGCCTGGAAAAAAAATGTGCTCGTCACAATTTGGACCGCTGGAGCTCATTCGGAAATTATCAAGGTTTTCGATCTCGATAAGACAAAGAAAAAACAAATCTGCAAATATTACGCGGAAGGCCCCCCCGCCGTCACGGTTCGAGGGAACTACCTCAACTTCTCAGTGCCCTATGAAAAGTTTGCTGGTGAGATGGATCCGTCTCCAAGAGATTTCACCGTTAACGCGAAATTCATGTCTAAGGAATGTCACTAAGACAATCTTTGGGCTCCACATAATCCATCACATAAAGTTGATTTGAACCTGAGCGATTGCTTGTGAACGCTATCTTTTTACCATCGAGGGAAAAGACGGGCAGAATATCTGCACCCGGAGAATACGTGAGACGTTTCAAACAAGTTCCATCACTGTTGATTTGATATATTTCAAAATTAGATTTGTCTCCGCGATTGCTGGAGAAAATAATTTTCTTGCCATCGGGATGCCAAAATGGACACCAGTTAATGGCTTCGGAATTGGTGAGTTGTTTGATGTGCTTTCCATTTTTATCTGCCGTGAAAAGTTGAGCATTGCCTTTTTCATCATGAAACCCGCGCCAAGCTATTTGCTGCCCGTTGGGAGAATAAAATCCGCCACCGTCGTAGCCCTTGGTAAATGTGAGGCGCCTTTGGTTTGTGCCATTGGCATGCATGGTGTAGAGCTCTAAATCTCCGTCTCTTATCGAGGTGAAGAGAATGTTTTTCCCATCATTCGAATAAACGCCTTCAGCGTCATAGCCCTGGCTATGAGTGAGTCTTGTGGTGTGACTGCCATCGGCATCCGCTTGATAAATTTCATAAGGTAAAAACTTCCATTCGTATTTTTTCTTCTTGGGTTCTGCTGCTGTTTGAGTTTCGGGTTTAGCTTCGGGTGGAGTTGTCTCTGGATGTTCTTTGATTTCATCCGTTGTAGACGCGTAGATTATTTTTGTGCCATCAGGGGAATAATAAGAGCAAGTGTCTTCACCATCATGGTGGGTGATGCGTTTTTCTTTTCCGGTTTTTAAATCGAGCGTGTAAATTTGAGAGTTCGCATGGCTTGGACGCTTTTTGCTTTGAAAAATTAATTTTGTACCATCGGGAGAAAAGTAAGATTCACCGTTGTAACCCACCGTCGTGAGTTGCGCAGGGATGGCGGGGGTGTAATCTTTTGGAATCACAATCGCCTGGGGAGCAGCTATTGTTTCGCCGGTGGTCGGATCTTTGACTGCAACAGATTTGCAGCTCGTGGTTGCTATAAATAGAAATGATAGCGCTAAATAGCCAGTCTGTGATTTCGAGATCATGATTTTTTCCTCAGTAGTTCTTGAGCTTTTTTAGAATTTAAAACCTTTTTAACAATACTGCTCACGCCGAAATTTTCAAGTTCTTTAAGCTCAACCCAGGTGAGACTTTTGCTTTTAGGCGGGATACTTGATTTCGTGACCACAACAAAAATATTATGCTTGGTGATGGAATGTTTTAAATCCCAGCTTTGAGGTTTTAAAGATTTAAGTTTCTGCGCTTTTCCCGGCAGCACCCATGTGTTTTTAAGCCAAGGGGTCCCGTTTTCAGTTCTGACCAATGCAATTTTGCCCTTTTTAAAAATAAGCTGCAGTTCCCAAAGCCAAGGCTCAAATTTTATCTTTCGGCTTTTTACCGGTCGCAGGCTCTGGGTGCCATTTTTAAATGCTGTACAATATGAGGTGAGAGGACAAATCAAGCATGCCGGATTTTTTGGCGTACATATGGTTGCGCCCAGCTCCATCATTGCCTGATTAAAAACAGACGGTTCTTCATCGGCTAAAAAAGCACCAGCTTCAGCCTTAATTTTTAATTGGGTCGCACTCAAGGCAACGTCTTCACTGATGTCACAGATTCTTGAAATCAATCGAATCACATTCCCGTCGACCACGGCTACTTTTTCACCAAACGCAATGCTTGCGATGGCTGCCGCAGTGTAAGGGCCAACGCCCTTCAGTTTGATGATCTCTGAATAAGTTTTAGGAAACTCACCAAGCTCCGCTATTTGCCTTGCGCCAGCGTGCAGATTGCGCGCGCGAGAATAATAACCAAGTCCTGACCAAAGCGCTAAAATCTGATCTTCATGGGCCTGGGCTAAATCTTTCGCAGTTGGATACCGTGACAGAAATTTTTCATAATATGGAATGACGGCTTTAACGGTGGTCTGTTGCAGCATGATTTCTGACAACCAAATGGCATATGGATTTTTGGATTTGCGCCAAGGAAGATTCCGTTTATTTTTCTCGTACCAAGCACAGAGCAACTCGCCAAGTGCTGGCATGATGTTTTTCTTTCGATTCATTAATTTCGTTATATCACTTAATAATTACGATAGGCATGGATTCGCTGGGAGTTAAGAGGACGGTGACCGGTATTAAAACTCGCAAGAACTCTCCTATATACGCTCTGAGTAAAGATTCTATTTCTAATGTAAACAACGTGCCTAGAACACTAGGGGATTCGAGTCTTTATGCTATGCATTAAGTCTCTGTAATAATTGTGATATAATAGAGAGTGGAGGTTCTCAGTGCGTATCGATATTTTTACGCCTATCACTCTTAAATCAGATCCTGAAACATCAAAAGGAAAAGTTCTTCCTATTAGACGTGCTTTGGCTGAAGGAGATGATCCTCAAACGGAAATCCAAGCCGAATCTATGGCCGCAAGAACGGCACTCGACCTGGAGCGTGACAATGAGTTTTCCACGGAACAAGTCATAAATTTTCTTGAGCGACGTAAAGCTCGCCGAAAATTACTTCTAAATCCCAAGCTTGCCAAATATCAGGATTCACTCGCGGGAATTAGCATTTCCAAAGGCCGGATACTCAGTAAAAAAATTTGATCAATAAACTGGTCCTTGGTCAGGCTTGACGAACGCGATATTAATTGGAAAAATAGGGATGTAGGGGGAATGTATTTTCAATACTGCAACCACACATGCATTAGTCTTAAATGCCTCGTTTGAACCACTTAAAGTTGTGGGCTGGCAAAAGGCGATGATTCTCTTGTTTCAGGGAAAGGTCGACGTGCTTGAAGAGCATGAGACTTCCGTACGTACTGTGCGATTCACCTTAAAACTTCCAAGTATTCTTAAACTTCGTCGTTACGTTAAAACTTTTTCTCAAAGTTATATTCGATTTTCACGCGAGAATATTTATGTCCGTGATGGGCACAAGTGCCAGTATTGCAACGAAAGATTCGCACCAAAAAACTTAACTCTTGATCACGTTAAGCCAATTGTTCAAGGCGGGGAAAAAACTTGGGAAAATATTGTAACCGCTTGTATGGACTGCAATCAATCCAAGGGCGGAAGAACTCCTCAACAAGCAGGAATGAAGCTTCTAAAAAAACCTACGGTTCCTCAATGGCTTCCCACAGTGCAAGTGCGTTTGAGTTATGCGCAAGCGCCGAGTTCCTGGAAAATCTACCTATCCATAGATCACGAATAAATTTATTCGGTGATCGATAATGATTAATTTTTAATTTCAATTTTAGAGGAAGATGAGATCTCACCAATAATGTTTTCGCATTGAATTGTTTTGCCGCTTCTGGCAATTTTTACAAGTCGTAGGGCCATGGACGCGGCTTTGGGACCCCTCGCGATTTTTTGTTGAAACTCAGTGAAGTGAGAAAAATAAGTCTCCAAAAACTTTGGGTTGACGTTCATTGCTTTAAGAATTTTTGCGGTAACGATTATGTCTTCCTCGGATTCAATGCGTGAGAGAAAACTTTTGGCGAGTGATTCCTTTTGGAATTCACTTAGAGAAGAATAATATGAAGCGTTTGCGACAATCCTTGATTTGAGAGTTGTCAATAGTAGGATGTAAATGGCTTCATGGACTTTATCCATCTCAAGTTTTCTCAGGTTGATTGCTGTCAGTCGAGATGCCGCTTCTCCTTCTTTCGCAACCAGGAGAGGCAGCAGACCATGCTCCCCGGTTAGAAAGAATTCAACAATTCGGCAATCAGCAGTGTCGCCTACAGATTTATTTAAATCTGGGAGTACCATTGTTTTAATAAAAGTCTCGCCGAGAACATGAATAGCTTCATTGATGTTTTGGCCGTCGATTGTTTTCACGTGCTTGCTTTGAGTTTTTTCAAGGTACAAACTAAAAATGGTTTTTTCTAAAGCGAGAATAAAAAGCTTAATTGAACCTTGCTCGAGATATTTCTGGATATATGAATCTTCCACATTTGATGTGAACCTAGAATCCTTTCGATCCCCCGTTCTTCGTTCAAGAGCTTGTTGAGGGAGAAGAGCGACTTCGTTTAAAATTTTGAACTTTAGAGACTCTGCCGCGTGAGCCTGACTATGAGAAAAAGTCAAAGCGACAAACAGACCGAATGATATAACCGTAAGGTTTATTAATTTTTTAATCATAATTATTAGGTAAGAGCAAGTTTGAGGCCAGCCCTTTTAAAGGTAATCCCTTGTTTAAATTGAGTTTATTGGAGTTACCTTACCGTGAAAAACTTAAAAAGCTACCAAAAATGTCACCGGTGCCGTGGAAGAGCCGGGGGAATCCGGGGGAATCCGGGGGAATCCGTCAAAAAGTCTATGCGTCAAAAGTCTATGCGTCAAAAGTCTAGAAGCACTCAGCCAATTGAAATGCGCTTGGTAGAGTATGGAACCTGGCGTAAAATAATTAACGAAGGAGCACCACGGATGGGCACTCTCTTACTGTTACAAATTGGTTTAGATCTCGGGTTTATTGCGATTGTGACGGTTCTCTTAATTGAAAGAACCAAAATTAAAAGTCACGAAGATCCTCGCATGAGTCGAGGCTTGCAATTGCTTTCGAGCAAAATTGCAATCTTGCAAGATCTTATGGATCGATCTGAATCAACGGCCAAGCAGCTGACTCAATTGTTGGAAGTGAAGCAACAAGATGTGCATGAAACTTTGGAAGAAGTGGATCGTCATCTCACACGCGTTCAAGACTCTATGGAAAAATCCAAGAATGTGGCGAGACTTTTTCAAGATCGGATTCCACATGAAGAAGTTATCGAAAGAAAAACTGCCGCAAAATATATCAAAGCCGCAAAACTCGCTCATCAAGGAATTTCGGTGGATGAGATTGCGACTCAAGTCGATATTCCTCGTGGGGAATTGGATTTGATTGTGAAGCTGAATCGCCATCGGCTGGTTTCTAAAGACGAGGAAAATGTTTGGCTCGGTGAAGATGAAACGCAAATGATGTCTCAAAATGCTTCTATCGCAAGTGCAGAAAACTACGGTGAAGAAGAGTCTTCCAGTGTGAACGATGGTATAAGGTCTCTTCCGCAGAAAATTCCTAATGTGATATTCCAAGCCACCGTTCCCGTACCCCAACAAGCTGCTCCAGTTCAAGCGACTTCTGTGCCTGCAAAAACTCCTGGCAACAGTTCCACCGTGGGACAGACATTGATTTACTCAAGTTACAAGCGTGGTTCGGTTCTGATGGAAAATGCGCAGCAAATTAGGCCTGTGGTGTTTAAAAAAATTCAAGCGGAGTTTAAATACTAATGAAAACTCAAGTGAAAGACTTTAAGCAAAATCAAAAAGTATGGGCATTGGTTGAAGAAGTGATTGCTCAGGGTGAGGTCATCATTAATTTCAGTGGAGATCTCGTTCGAGTCAAAAACGAAACTGGAAAATTATTGCGCACAGGACAGAGAGTGCAAGTGCGAATTGATGAAACTCAACCTCTCAAGTTGAGTTTGGTGGCACCGCAATTATCGAGAAGCTATCTGCCCTTGCTCGATGTTTCTATTTGAATTCGCCTCGATCACAAAATCCCAGTGGATTTTAATCGTTCCATCCGTGTCTACGATTCCCTGTGGAGGATTGGGGAACGGGGCAGCAGCTTGAAACGCCTCAACAGCAGCATCATCTAAATCTTTCAATCCTGATTCGCCTAAAACCTGAACTTTTACTATTCTCCCCGTGCGATCCAAAACAATGATGAGTTTAGTGATGCGGTCTTCATCTGAAGCAATTTTTCTACCTTCAGCAAAAACACGAGTGATTTTTTCTTTGATCTTAGGCTCCCAATACAAACGGAGGCGGTCTTTGATGCGTGAATAGTAGGCGTAGTAGACGAACTCGCGGGAACTCAAAATTGTTTCTCCGCCAGTCACAATATCTTTTAAGTGATCATCTGTTTGGCTTGTTGGTCCAGGATTTTCTAATCCAGTTTTGGCTTTGTTCCATTCAAACTTTGGAGTGAGGTCGGCCATTTTAGGTAAACCAATATCACTGAAGTTGGTTTTTGGGGAAAGTCTGGAATGAGTTTTTTGAGATTGGGTTTCTTGGTGGGCTTTTTCTTTTTGCGCTAATTGTTTTTCATCAGCTTTTGGTGCTATTCCTTGATGTGATGCATTTTGAAATTTGCCAGTGTTGGCCGCTTTGGTTTCACGTAATACCTTTTGATTAAAACGGGAAAGATATTTCGCCTTTTCGTCTATCTCTTTATTGATCTGCTTGTCTGTCTGATCAACAACCTGCTTTGCTTTGTTTTCCGTTGCGTGTTTTTTCTTGAGATCATCCATCTCTTTTTTATCTAAAAACACGACTTCAGTGGAATCATGCCTTGCAGGACGATTTTTAACATAAACATACAAAGCAGAAGCGCCGTGCAAAAGCAGGGAGAATACGAATGCGACCAGAAAGAGATTTTTAAATGCTTTCTTCATGTATGACTTATCGACAAAATGCCCATTAGCTTTAAGACTGATTGACTGAAGGCGTACGGTTAAATAACAATATAAATATATGCAGCTTCAAGTGCTGGGACTGACGGACGTCGGGCTCAAGAGAGAAAACAATCAGGATTCTTTTTTAATAGACCAAGATCTAGGCTTGTATGTCGTTGCCGATGGCATGGGCGGACACAAGGGTGGGGAAGTGGCTAGTCGCATGGCCGTCGAAACCATTCGTGATGTAATCAAAAACAGTTTTGCCAAAGACCAAGGTATGCGACCGCAAGACCTTGTACTCAAGGCATATGCTGAAGCCTGCCGTGTGATTTATGAAGAGTCTGAAAACAACCGTGCTCTAAAAGGTATGGGGACAACTGTCGTTACTGTTTTGGATCGAGATGGAAAACTTTTTATTGGAAATGTGGGCGATAGTCGCGCTTATTTGATCCACGCTCCGCACATTTGGCAACTCACAGATGATCACTCCCTTTTGAATGAACAAATCCGCGGTGGTTTGCTTAAGCCGGAAGATGCCGAACATTTTGTGCCAAAAAACGTGATCACTCGCTCTGTTGGGTTCGAAGAGTTTGTGCTTTGTGATGTTATTGAGCGAACCCTTCAGCCAGGCGAGTTCATCTTGGTCTGCTCGGACGGATTGTCTGGGCTAGTTTCTGATCAAAGAATTTGTGACATTATTCTTAGCCTGCCCTTTAAAGATGTTCCTGCTCGATTGATCGAAGAAGCTAAAAAAGGTGGCGGGGATGACAATGTCACCGTGGTTCTTGTATGCACTGCGTCCAGTTAAACGCCGCCTTTAGTCAGGTTTAAATTGACACTAAAGCCTTGCAACGGCAAAAATCCGTTTAAAGATAAATCGAGGGTGAGCCGACTATAGGGGTATATGGCAAGTAGCGATAAATTCATCACTATCATGGTGATTCCAGACAGAAAAAACAAAGCATTCAAGCTGGTGATTTCGTCAGGTCATCTTAAACTTGTGGCTGCACTTTCTGCTATCGTGTTGATCGTCATTTCCGGTGTATTCGTCGATTATGTTGGACTGCTTTCGCAGAGTATCGAAAATAAAAGACTGAGAGCTCAAAACGGGGAACTCCGTTCACAGTTTGAAGTCGTCCAAAGTAAAATGGGGACAATCGAAACAACCCTCGAGCGTCTCAAAGCCCTCACTACAAAATTGAAGCTGATCACCGCCGTGAACGATCCCGATCGCGGTCTGAATTTGGCGATGGGTCCACAGTCTCGCGAAGACATGATGGAAGAAGTGGGTGAGAACCCCGGTTCTACCGATGATCGTATGCCCTCTTCTTTAAGCGACGAGCCCGTTTTCAAGACCAAGAGTCTTCCTGATTTGACCGCCAATATTTTAGCCGAAGAACAAGACCGAGATTACGCCAAGCTCAGCATCCGGCTTGAGCGCGTGGTCAAGCAGAGTCAGCTTCGCGAAGTAGGTATGGTTGAAATGATGGATTTTCTGAAAGATCGCGAGGATATTCTCGCTTCTACTCCATTTGGTAAACCAACTTCAGGTTGGATCACATCAGGTTTCGGAATTCGTGTGTCTCCTACCTCTGGCAAGCCTCATATGCATGAAGGCTTAGACATTGCGGCGGCTCCTGGTTCGCCAGTGTATGCTCCTGCTGATGGCGTGGTGAAGTTTGCCGGGTATGATCCTGGTTATGGCAAAGTTATTATGATTGAACACGGCTACGGCGTTGAGACAAGATACGGGCATAACTCTCAATTGAAAGTTGTTGCCGGTCAGCACATTAAGCGAGGTGAACTCATTTCTCAGGTCGGCTCTACCGGCAGATCTACTGGTCCCCATTTGCATTACGAAGTTTTGCATAATGGTGCTCCTATCAATCCTGAAAATTATATTCTCGAACAATAATCATTCAGGCGATTTGCAATCTTTCTCCTTACGTCAAAATTTAAAATATGTGGTACCCCCGGCAACATGCCGCTCTTGAAAATTAAAGTCCTCTTTTTCTATCGAAATATAGCGGCGTCTTTTCCAGCTGGTTAAACTATCCGCGAGTTGACTCCAAGACGTGTGCCTTTGATCTTAGAAAGCTCTTGAAAAATCTGATGCCTTCGGCTACTCATACTCCCTATGAAAATAAGAGAATTTGTCGACACTCATTATAAGCATTTCAATGCGGCTGCCTTGAGAGACGCCGCTGTTGGATACGAAAAACATCTCAAAGACGGTGGCCAAATGTTTATGGCCCTGGGCGGAGCGATGAGCACTGCGGAACTTGGAAAGAGCTTGGCCGAAATGATTCGCCAAGGCAAAGTTCACGCCATCAGTTGCACTGGTGCTAATCTTGAAGAAGACATTTTCAATTTGGTTGCGCATAAACATTACAAGCGCCTACCAGATTATCGCACTCTCACCGCGCAAGATGAAAAAGATCTTTTGGATTCTGGTTTGAAACGTGTCACTGACACATGCATTCCTGAAGGCGAAGCGGTTAGACGGATTGAAGGCGCGATCATGGATTTGTGGTTGGCCGCAGACAAAGCTGGCGAAAGTTATTTCCCTCATGAGTATTTTTACAAAATTTTACTTTCTGGCGATTTGAAAAAATATTACGAAATCGATCCCAAAGACAGTTGGATGCTTGCCGCTGCCGAAAAAAATATTCCGATTTTTGTTCCAGGTTGGGAAGATTCTTCGATCGGAAATATTTTTGTGGCACGCGTTCACGACAAGACTATCAAAAACATTCACACTGTTCGCACAGGGTTAGAATATTTTAACGAGATGATGCATTGGTATCCAGCTACCGTTAAAAAAGGTTCCATTGGATTTTTCCAAATCGCGGGCGGAATTGCCGGCGATTTCCCCATCTGTGTTGTTCCCACTTTGATTCAAGATTTGAATCAACTGGATACACCCCTCTGGGGATATTTCTGTCAAATTTCTGATTCCACCACCAGCTACGGTTCTTATTCAGGTGCCGTTCCCAATGAGAAAATCACTTGGGCTAAACTTGGTGTGGACACTCCTAAATTTGTGATCGAATCCGACGCGACTATCGTCGCTCCGTTGATTTTTGCTTACATCTTAGGCTGGTAATTTTGAGGCACTCGTGGGGTTATTTGCCACGTGTGTGACTTAAAAATTGCGTCATCGAGTTCATGAGCCCTCTCCGCGTGGCATATGGCTTGCTACTTTAATAATGCAGTGGAGGTCATATATGACAGATCAAGACCAAATTAAAAAAGTTCTTGGAATTATTTCGGATCGAGACGGGCATTACGACGTCGACGGTGTTTCAATTTCGCATACTGACTCGCAAATTGATGTTGTTGTTTCTAGCGATAGTTCCAAAAAATTTGCTTTAAACAATGATCTTGGGACCGCCGAGGAGATAGAAAAAAAAGCGGACAAAAACTCTTTGGTTCAAAAAGACAAAGTGCCTGGGCAAGCTTATGAAGATGGGAAGCCTGCGCCGGATCACGACCCACTTCACAGTGCAACCAATCATCAGAATTTTATTGATTACATGGGACCGGAAAATCTCACTCCAGGCGGTTGAGCAGATCTGTTTTTTCTCGCTGGAGGATATTTTTGCGAAATCACTTGCCCCTTGTCATCATTCTTCTCTCGGTTAAAAAAGATTAGAATTATTTGTACAGGTCGGTGCGACGATCGCGGAAAAATCCGAAAGCTGCGCGATTTCTCTCAATCACAGCAAGATCAAAAGTTGCCGTGATCACGCCGCGCTCTTCTCGCCCCAGTTCTGCCACCTTATTCCCACGTTGATCTGCAATAAATGAATGCCCGTAAAAAGTTTGCTGCGCTTCTGTTCCAATGCGGTTTGCGGCAACCACAGGAACAATATTGCTGACGGCATGTCCTATCATGGCTCGCTGCCAAGGATCTTTAGTGTCGAAACTCGGTTCTTCAGGTTCTGTTCCAATTGCCGTAGGATAAAGCAAAATATCAGCACCCATGAGCATCATGCTTCGGGCGGCTTCTGGAAACCATTGGTCCCAGCAAATGCCCACGCCAATTTTCCCAAAGCGAGTGTTCCAAACTTTAAATCCTGTGTCTCCAGGTCTGAAGTAGAATTTTTCTTCATAACCGGGTCCATCGGGAATATGGGATTTTCTGTACACGCCTAGCACTGAGCCGTCGGCATCAATCATAGCGATGCTGTTATAATAGCACTGCCCATCTTTTTCAAAAAACGAAACGGGGATAGCCACTTTGTTTTCTTTGGCGATTTTTTGAAAATGCGCAATCGTCGGATGATCTTTTAATGGTTTTGCCAACGCGAAGTATTCGTCTTTTTCAAACGTGCAAAAATAAACGTTTTCGAAAAGTTCTGAGGGCAAAATGACTTGCGCACCTTTTTTTATCGCTTCATGCACAAGATCCGTCACGTCTGCAATGTTTGCTCGAGTGTCAGTTGAAAACTTTGTCTGAAGGGCTGCGACCGTAATTTTATTTTCTGTGCTCATCTGCAATATCCTCGATTAATTATTTTCAGCCACGGGTTGTTGTTGAGTGATGCAATGAAATGCTCCGCCTCCACCCAAAATACTCAGGGCCATCAGGCCCACAGTTTTCCTCTCGGGAAAACATTTAGCAATCTCTGCCAGTGCTTCTTGATCATATTTGCTTCCATAAATGGGAACAATGACCGTTGTATTTGCGATGTAAAAATTCAAATAGCTGGCGGGCACTATATCGTTATTTTCATTCACAATCAATCCGGGTGATGGAATGAGTTTAACATTTATTTTTCGCCCTTGAGCATCCGTCATCTGCGAAAGTTCTTTTTGCATTTGCATGTATCGCTCGGCGTTTGGATCATCTTTGCCACTGGCTTTCATGCAGAGAATAGTTCCGGGTTCTGAAAATCTAGCAATTGTATCTATATGGCCGTCGGTGTGATCGTTTCGCAGGCCATCACCAAGCCATAAAGTTTTTTCTACGCCGAGGGATTCTTCCAAGAAATATTCTACCGCTTCTTGATCCATCTTGGGGTTGCGATTGGGATTGAGAAGGCACTGACGAGTTGTCAAACAGGTTCCTTCGCCATCGAAATCGACTGATCCTCCCTCGAGAATTTGTTTGAAAACAAATTGAGATGAATGACTGGATGATTCTTTTTTCCAAGCCGCTGAAATATTCGCGGATACTTCGGAATCGTTTTTCAAAACATATTTCTCGCCCCAGCCGTTGAATGAAAATCTCACGGGCGCGATTTCACCATCTTCGTTTGCCAAAAATAATGGAGCAGTATCTCGAAGCCAAATATCACCGAAAGGAATTTTAAAAAAAGCGGCGCTGAGTCCAGAAAGAGCCTCTTTGGCATCGTGTTGAGTTTTTTCATCAGGCACAAGAATTTTTAATTGTTCTCCGCGCACTTCTTTTGTGGCTGGATCAACATCAGCAATGGCCGCACAAAGGGCCGCGAATTCTTTTTGAGTGGCTTCGAGGGCGTCGCCCCAAAGTTCTTTGTCGTTGGGCCATGCAAGCCAAACCGCTTCATGCTCTTCCCACTCTGCTGGCATAAAAAACCCAGCGGCTTCGGGGGTTGTGATCAAGTTTTCAGACGATGTGCTTTCCATTTAATTCTCCAAATTACTTTATGCCGTTTGTTCATACTGATCAAAAAAAAACCAGTCGCGAGACTGGCTTTTCTAACTGTTTCGAACAAGCCGAAACTAGATTGACTAAAGATATTATCGTTTGCTGTACTGGTAACGACGACGTGCGCCACGTAGGCCGTATTTCTTTCGTTCCTTCATCCGAGGATCTCTCGTAAGGTATCCGGCTTTTTTCAAAATCGCGCGAAGTTCAGGATTGAAAGCGAGAAGTGCTCGGGCAATTCCATGTCTCAATGCGCCCGCTTGGCTAGCTTCTCCGCCGCCTTCAACTGTTGCGTTCACGTCAATCTTAGCTGCAAGAGCCACGAGTTCCAAAGGCTGAAGCATGACCATTTGGCCAACTTTGCGTTTGATGAACGTGTCGAAGGGAAGACGGTTGACAGTGTACTTGCCTTTTCCGGGTTTGAGGAAAATACGAGCAGCACTCGTTTTTCTTCGTCCAGTGGCATAAAATACTTTTTCTTGTGACGCCATTTATTTATTGCTCCGCAATTGTGAGGGCTGATGCTTTTTGAGCTTGGTGAGGATGCTCAGGCCCTGCGTAAACTTTTAGTTTCTTAATCAATTCATCTGATAACTTATTTTTAGGAAGCATTCCCCAAACAGCGTGAGTGATCACGTATCCGGGATCTTTTTCTCGCAATTGTTCTGCAGAAAGACTTTTAAGTCCGCCGAACCATTCAGAGTGACGGAAATATTCTTTTTCTACCCATTTGTTTCCGGTCATTGCAATTTTTTCTGCGTTGACGACGATAACAAAATCACCTGTGTCGATGTGGGGAGTAAATTGGGGTTTGTTTTTACCGCGCAAAATATTCGCAATCTCGGTACACAATCGGCCTAAAATTTTCCCGTTTGCGTCTACGACATGCCATTTTCTTTCTACTTCGCCAGTTTTGGCGGAGTAGGTGCTATGAGTATATGTTTTGTTTTGAGCCATAAATCCTCTCAAGTTCATAATGTGTGAAAGAGATTTCTACAGTGATTGGGGGGTGTTGTCAAGGCTACTAAAAGACTCATTGGCAAACGCTTCCGGGTAGAAAACTTTGGACAAATATAATCCCTGGGGTTCGACCGTCGGACCCGCCATTTTTCTGTCCTTGGAATCAAAAAGAACCTGTAAACTTTCGATCTTTCGACCCTTCAATTCAATCTCCAAAAGTGTGCCCACAATATTTCTCACCATCTGTTTCAGAAATCCTGAACCAGTGATATGAAACTCAACAAACTCCCCTGATTTTATGAACTTAGCCTGGGTCAAAGTCCGCTCGGTACCATTGACCCAGCTGCCCTCTGACCTGTAACAATTGAAGTCATGGGTGCCTAGTAAAATCTCTGCTGCCGCGTTCAAATGATCGATGTCTAGAGGCTTCCTGACCCATAGCGCACGTTTTGTGAAAAGTGCGCTTGGAGCCTCTCGATTGAGGATCCTATAAATATAGGTTTTTCCCGTCGCCGATCGCTGAGCATGAAATTTTGGTGAAACGATCTCCGCTTTTTTGACTGCGATGTCCTTTGGGAGAAATGGCCAGAATCCACGTAAAATATCGTAATTGTGCAAACTTTTGGGACTATCAAAATGTGCGATTTGATTTATGGCATGAACACCTTTGTCGGTGCGGCCACTTCCCGTAATGACAACTCTTTGTTTTTGACCAAGGAGTTCGGAGAGTGCTTCTTCCAACGTTTGTTGAATAGTTGGTTTATCAGCTCCCTGATATTGCCAGCCAAAATAATTTGTTCCATCATACTCGACCGTGAGGCGAACGCGCTCCGGGACAACTTCAGAACTCAAATAAAATTCCACCTTCGTAGTAAGTTCCGCTGAAATCAAAAACACTTGAAAGGCCAATCAATTGGCGGAAGTCAGCGGTCAAATACACGTGGTTTATCCCATAATCACTGTCTAATTGCCAGATGAGATCACGGTCGATGAAATCAAGCTGTATTTCCAAGCCTGCAACCCAGTGCACCGATGCGCCGCCACCATATTTTAATTTATCTGCGAGTTTATCTTTGT
>JAYTHU010000042.1:0-16652 GCA_043732305.1 Oligoflexia bacterium | reverse complement strand
TGCCCGCGAAAATCATAAACGGCAACATCCAGACACAAAAAAACCACCTTTAGGTGGTTCGTAATTTTTCGACTTATTCGATCTTCGGATTTGGGTTTTTAAATTATAATGTTCATTATTCCTCATACATTCCTCAACTACTATTCGACACAATTTATGAGGAACTTGAAATGGTCGGCGCGATTGGATTCGAACCAACGACCCCCTGCTCCCGAAGCAGGTGCTCTACCAGGCTGAGCCACGCGCCGAAAAAATGGACTTGAAACGTGAAAGACAATGTATTTTTATGTTGTGATTTACCCTAACGTCAATAAACTTTAAATTATGGATCCCAAAACTGTTAGAACCGCTAATAAGCTCATTCGAATCCTTACTCTTGTCGCTGGGGTGGCCGTCGCCTGCCTCATGTTTTTTGGCGTGAAGAAGATGTTTCACCCTTAAGATTTGAGAACAAGCAGGACAAATGGGAATTTGCCCCATTTTCGGGACGCGAGTTTTGCGATATCTCCGCGCTCGACGTGTTGTTCTTTTCCTGTCAGGTCAAATCCCAAAACAGCCTTATTAGAACCAAAGCCTGGAGTCAGCTCCGTGAGAAGTTTGTCCAAGCGGTAAGGTGTGTCCATAAAAATTAGATTGGTTTTAAATCGAGAGAGCTCCTGAATCTTTTGAGTGCGTTCAGCAGTTCCAGAGGGCAGAAATCCGGCGAAATAAAATTCGTCCACGCGGTGCCCGCTCAAGGTGAGAAGTGTCATGAGGCTCGACGCGCCGGGATTTGCGTCAACCGGGATTTTATCTCGCATGCACAAATCGGCAAGGTTCGCTCCGGGATCGCAAAATCCGGGAGTGCCACAGTCACTGATTAGCGCCACGTTGAAATCACGGCATAGCTTCAATAATGCTTTCAACTCTGCGTCTGTCGAATGTTCATTGAGCTGGAAAATTTCTTTGGGAGGAATTTCAGCTTCTTCACTTTGCATTTCTTGTTTTTTAGAAAGTGATGCTCCGGTGAGAACGGTAATTCCAAATCGTTTTAGCAAAGTTTCGGCAGGTCTGATCTCTTCGCAAATTATGAAGTCGGCAGTCTTGAGAGTTTCGATTGCGCGAAGAGTGATGTCGCCGAGATTTCCGATAGGAACACTCACCAAAGTTAAGCCCACAATGACAAGCCTGGTAAGAATTTAAAGATTTTTTGCATCAAAAGTCCAAAGATCTTTGTCGAGCAGGTGAGTGGGGTGAACATTCTTGAGACTCGCGAGCAATGAATTTTTAATTCCGGGAATTTCTTTTTGCAGCGACGTCAAAAGTTGTTTCACGCGCCTACGTTTGAAATCTCCATGAACCGTTTCTCCGCACATGAGTGGACATTGACAGCAGACCACTGGAAATTCTTTTGATTTAGCGTAAGTTCTTATGTCATCTTCTTCAACGTAAATGAGTGGCCGGATCACTACGTTTTTTCCATCGTCAGATCTCAACTTCGGAGACATAGAGCCCAATCTGCCGATGAAAAATGCGTTGAGGAGCAGAGTTTCAACCATGTCGTCAAGATGATGGCCAAGAGCAATTTTATTGCAGCCTAGCTCTTCTGCCAATCCATACATTGTTCCGCGTCTGAGGCGCGAGCAAAGTGAGCACCAAGTGGCATTCTTACTATTTTTTTCTTGGACGATGCCATTGATATCTTTGAAAGCCATGTGATAAGGGATGGCATGTTTTTCGAAGTAGTCTTCGATAATATCAGTTCTGAAACCTTCGTACCCTTGATCAAGATTTGTGGCGATGATTTCAAAATCGACAGGTGCTCTTTTTTTAAGATCATTTAAAATATGCAGCAGCACCCAAGAATCTTTCCCGCCGCTGACGCCAACCATGATTTTGTCGCCGTCTTCGATCATGGAGAAATCCGAGATCGCTTGGCCTACGCCTTTAAATATTTTTTTCTCAAGTTTTTCTAGATCCATGTTAAGAATGTTTATCGGAGTTTCTCATGGCGCGCAACAACAACAAAGAGGACAAGACAATCTGGACGGCTCTCAGTTCAACTGAGCTGTTTAAAAGTCCTTTTTTCAGAATGAGATCCGATGCTCTTCAGTTTCCGGATGGCAGAATCATGTCAAAATATTACGTTTTTGAATTTTCAGATTGGGTCAATATCATCCCCATCACCAAGACTGGTGAAGTTGTGCTCATCAGGCAATATCGTCATGCCGCCGGTACAGTTATGATTGAGATTCCTGGTGGCGCAGTTGATTGCCGGTTCAATGAAGAGCCTGAAGCAGCAGGGATTCGCGAACTTGCGGAAGAGACCGGTTACGTTCCTGAAAAAGTAGAACTTATTGGATGGCATAATCCAAATCCCGCAATGTTAAACAACAAGCTATGGACTTATTTGGCTCAAGGTTGTGAGTTAAAACAAGCGCAGAAATTGGACGAGTTTGAAGACATAGAAGTTTTCACGGCCTCGGTTGATGAGTTGTTAGAAATGGTTGCGAACGGACAAATAAAGCATTCGCTTATTTTGGCTTCCTTGTTTTTAGCCTTAAAACATCTGCCTTTGAAGAGTTCTAGGTAAGTGAGAAAATATAATCTTATTGCCATGCTTGTTTTTTTGCTCTCCGCCTTTGTGCGATTCTATAAAATCGGTGACCAAAGTTATTCCCTAGAAGAAATAAATCTATTGCATCTCGTTACTCGTGGCTGGTCCCAAATTTTCGCGATGGGTATTCCAGGGTTGCTTAAAAATAATAACGTTTTTTATGACTGCGTTTTGAAGATTTGGGTGAGTTCGGTGGGGATCGATGAAGTATCCACGCGTGCGCTGTCATTATTTTTTTCCATGATGGCTACGTGGATGGTTGGACGTCTGGCATTTTTGATCTTCGAAAGCGAAGAGATTTCTTTGTTAGCGATGTTCTTTCATGCGGTTTCTGCTTACAGTGTTTTGTCCGCGCAAGAAACGGGAGCTTATGCATTTTTAGAATTGGCAGCGGTTGTAAATATTTATTGGTTTTTCAATTACTATTTTAAAAACGGGAAGCGGGCGAGTTATATCTACAGTTGTTTATTTTTGTTGCTGGTGGGATATGCAGGGCTAGTTTTAATTTTGTTTGAGGGATTGGTGATCGCTGTCGGAAAAAGTCCACGCGAATCACAACAATCTAAAAAGCGACTTATTTTATCCGGGTTCATCGTTGTTGCTTTGTTTGTTGCTGGATATTTTGCATTCAGGGCTTTGCACTTTTCTCCTTTTGAAATTTACCATCATCTTTGTCACCTTTCCTATTGGGCCTGCGCCTGGTATCCAATTTTTTTCATGGGTTGTTTCTTCGAAATCAAAAAAGATCCCCGGCGCCTAATTATTTTCGGATTTCTAATTGGTGCAATCATTTTCTGTTTAACCATCGGTGAAGTTGCCTCTTTGATTTTTAATAAGAACTTCCTCTGGCCTGAAGATTTTATCTTTCTAAATCCGTTTTTCATTTTAATTCTATGTGCTTGTCTCATCTCTCTTAAGAAGCGTCCATTCATCATGGCCGCAGTTACTTTTTCGGTGATCATGTTGGCTTGGTTGCCTCGTGTTTATTTCCCAGTGAAAGCGCCATGGAACAGGCTCGCTCGCGAGATGTCGATTGAAGGCGGGACTGTGGCCGTGACAACGCGCTTCATAAGCATTGCAACGCCTTACTTTGATCAGAATCACATAGAAGTTAGGCCGCTCGATTCATCTGAAGAAGGTCTGCAAAATTTTGTTCTCACTTTGACTCATGGAAAGTCGGAGTCTACAAATGCAACGTCTCATCGTGGGATGCTGACTCGGAAAACTTGGGTCATTGAAAATTCAGCGGGTGCGGCGCCATATTTTAAATCCTTGCAGGCCAAACTAACATCCGCCGGGGTCTTTTACAGCATGGACAAGTTTGAAAATTCTGTCTCCGATGCTTTGACCGTCATTAAAATTAATTAATTTTTCTATCCGGACTCGAGTTTTCGCGTATTCAAATCTTCCTCATCCTACGAGCTTTCCTTTCAAGTCCAGCGGTTGATGCGGGAAATCGTAGCTGGGGGAACAGGAGTTGTTTCGGAGTGGACGGTGTCGAGAAATATAATTTCGATGTCCGGGATGGCTTGAATGGCGACTACAATGTTGGCGGGTTCGTTTTCGAAGAAGATAATGTGATCTTGAGTTTTTATTTTTCCGATTTCGATTTCCGACGCGGCAACGAAGCTTTGAAAAAAGCGCTTCTTGAATTCAACGTCACTGATGCTTGTGTCGGGTTTAAGAAATAGATTTTCAGCATTGGATGATAATGGAAATCCATGTTCAATGAGTGACTCAATAGTCTTTTTCTTCATTCTCGGGGCATCTCGGCCAGTAAGATATAAAATTTTTGCTCCAATACGTTGAAGATTTTTTACAAAATCAACTGCTCCCGCATATGGTTTGTCATATTTTAAATAATTGCCGGAGAAAAATTCTCGTTTCCAAAATTCAACAATTTTATCCACAAAATCCATATCCCTAATTGGAAAATTATTTCTCTCAAGTGTTTTCTTCACCCCAAAGTCAGTCGGATGGGCGACGATTTGAGCAAGAATATCCGTCTCTGCAGGATGGCTGATTTGAAATTCAGCTGTAGCTCCGAAATCATTCAATATTTTTGCAATGCGGGGGCTCACGTCGAAAAGAGTGCTGTCCAAATCAAAGATGGCCGTGATTTTTTCTCCATGCTTGAGCTTTGATTGTAAGCTTTTAATAATGTCGAATGAATCCATGAGTTGTAAGTCCCTTTCGCTGATGAATCATAATGGCGTGTATGGGTTGCAGAATGCAAATTTAAAAACTCTGTACCAAAGTCTATCTAAGTTCTGGCACAAGTCTATCCAAGATCTAGTCGTGATGCCAAAGTTAATAAAAATCTCAAATAAATCGTCGAAAATTTAATCACTTTTTTTTAGATTTAATATTGCGGCGGGCCGGGCCGATAAATTATTGAAAGTTAAGATATTTTACAAAGCAAAGGTATATTGTTATGAAAAAATATTTTGTTAATAGCTCAAGTGCGTCCAATCAAGGTCCATATGAATTGTCAAAGATTCTGGAGCTTGTGAACGTGAAAAAACTATTGGAAACAGATACTATATATTTAGCAGAATCGGATCAGTGGGTCATGATTTCTGAGCACCGCGAATATTCTGACTATCAAAAGACTGCTACGGCCCCGACTGTGACTCTTCCTGCTCTGCCATTTCATCCGGCACCAGCGCTTGCCATGTCTCTTGCAAGTCCCAGTGGACCTGATTCACTTTGGTTTTTGCTTAAGAACGGTGAGAAGACTGGACCGTTTACTTATCCTGATGTTTTGAAAATGCTTCAGCAGAAACATGTTTTTGAATATGAACACGGTTGGAAGCAGGGAATGGAAACATGGTTGCGCTTAGCAGAGATTCCTGAATTTTCGGCGGAACACATTCGCCATTTGCAAAAAAGCAAAGAAGCCAAAAAAGAAGATATCTTTGTCAAACGCAAAGTAGATCGCATGCCCTACAAATGTGAAATTGTTGCTCACAACAATAAAACATTCTGGTCCGGTTACGTGACTGAACTCAGTGAAGGCGGAGCCGGTGCGGTGATTCAAAACGCCATGCTCATGCCCGGTCAAAATGTCTATGTGCATTTTAGACCTGGAGATAGAACTCAATCATTTAATGTTCTGTGCGAAGTGGTGAGCAAGAAATTTGTGAAAAACCTCAAAGACAGAAATGCTCCCCTCATTTACGCCATCAAGTTTGTGAATATTCCCAAACATGAAAAAGATTTGATTAAAACGTTGATTGAAGACGTGGCTTAGGAAAAGGAAAGTAAAGTGCAGATGACTTCAGCAAACCAGACAAACAAGAATCTTCCAACAGGTAAAGTGATTGTCACTTTGACCGCTGGACTTGCTTGTCTAGGATTTGGAAGCGGATGCACCAGTGCTGGTTTTGGGATACAAAATCAAGCGCAGAGTTTTGGACAGCAAGTCACGATCAATTCTCAAGTGGATATTTTAGTTGTGACGTCGAGCACAAGTTCCATGAGCACTAAGAATTCTCAACTCGCTTCAAGCTTTGGATCATTTATTGATTATTTGTCTTCAAGCCAATTTGATTTCCACATTGCCGTGACCACCATGGACATGAGCGGTACTGGTCAAAAAGGACAATTTGTAGGATCTCCCGCGGTACTGTCCAGATCGACTGCAAACCTCAAACAAAATTTTATCAACAACATGAATGTGGGAACAAGTGGTAGTGATCTTCCTCGTGGATTAGAAGCGATGCAAGCAGCATTGAGCAGAACTAATATCACAGGCGTCAATTCCGGATTTTTAAGACCATCTGCACTTCTCGCCGTTCTCTTTGTGTCTGATCAAAATGATGCCAGCAGTGGAGCTTCCACAAATTATGAAACTTTTTTAACCAGTCTTAAACCTCAGTTTCCTTACGGATATCAAGGTTGGATTGCAAATAGTTTTGTGGTGCAAGCCTTGAGCAGTCAGTGCACCACATACAATCAATATGCTTCTATCGGAGTCAGATTTTTGGATTTATCAAACGCTTCAAACGGCGTGGCGGATTCAATTTGCGGTGCGGATTTAGTGCAAGCGACATCAGATTTGCAATCTCGCATTGCTTCTATGCTTACCCAATTTAGCTTGGGCAGGGCAGCGGACCCATCCACCATTCAAGTTTTTGTGAATGGAGTTTTGGTTCCGCAAGATCCAAACAACGGTTGGATCTATATCGCTAGTGGATTCATTATTGAATTCAACGGCAAGAGTGTTCCACCAGCAAATGCATTAGTTAGCGTTAAATTTGCACCAGCAACAATTTAGATCAGAGACAAAAAAAGGGAAGCGGAGGATATAGCAATGTTTACAGATTTCGGAAAGTTCATGTCAGATGGTGGAGTACCAGTTTACGGAATGATTCTACTGGCCATGTTTGGCTGTGCGGTCATTGCTGAGCGAGTGTATGCACTTTATTTTAAATATTCATTGAAGTCGGAAGAATTCATGAAGCAAATCAAAACGTTTCTTCTAAACGATAAGACAGAAGAAGCCATTGCACTTTGCGCGTCTCAAAAAACATCTTTGCTGCCTAAAGTAGTGAAGAGTATTTTGGAACGTTCAGATCGTGATGATCAAAATATTCACAACGCCCATGATATTGCGTCGATGGAAGTTGTTTCTCAAGTGACTAAAAATCTAGGTTATCTCGCCATGATTGCAAACGTTGCAACTCTTATGGGTTTGCTCGGAACCATTCACGGTTTGATCACGTCTTTCCAAGCGGTGAGTTTTGCAGATCCTTCTCAAAAACAAACTCTTCTTGCACAAGGTATTTCCATTTCTATGAATACCACTGCAATGGGTTTGTTCGTGGCGATTCCAGTCATGATCTTTTACGCATTCTTGCAAGCCAAGCAGAACAAATTGATTGAAGAAATTGTTTCCAACAGCGCTAAAGTTGTGGACGTTCTTGTGTCCCGTAACTTTGAACCTTTCGACGACAAAAAAGCTTTTGCAAAAACTGCCAGTTCAGAAAGAAAGGCTGTTTAAGTCATGCGAAAACTTCGCTTTCGAGACAGTTCTAGTTTATCGACCTTCGATTTGAATCTTGCGCCCATGATGGACATGATGGTGTCAATTATCCCATTCATGCTTCTGTCAGCTACGTTTATGCAGTTGATGCTGATAAGCGTTCCGCTTCCCGCACCCGTGGCGCAAGCTCTTCAACAAGATCGAGACAATAAGAACAAAGACATTTCCATCAAAGTAGCAATGTCTAACTCGAAAGAAATGTTTTTGGATGTTAAGGATGCCTCTGGGCACTCAAATCGAGTGCCCATCCCTAAGCTTTCTTCCGGCGATTTTGACTTCAGTATGCTTCATAAAAGACTTGTGGAGACCAAACTTAAGTTTCCAAAGATTTTTAAAATAGAACTGAATCCAGAAACAAATGTGGATTATCGCGCCATTGTTGGTGTGATGGACACAGCCCGCAGTATTGAGGGCAGTGATCCTAAAGTGATGATTGATAACGTTGAATCACCACTTTTATTTCCTGACGTGATTCTTGCTAACGTGATGGATGAGTGAAGGATAAAATATGACAACAGTACAAAAACTTTTAAATAATCATCAAGAAGCGACCTTCCCTTTGCAGATCACCAGCATGATCGATATGTTCACGATCATCCTTGTTTTTTTGTTGAAGAGTTATGCTTCAAGTTCGGTGGATATCACCCCTTCGCAAACAATGCGATTACCCAGTTCCACTTCGCTTCAAGCTCCAGCAGAAGCTTTGAAATTAATGGTGAGTAAAGACGCTATATTTGTAGATGATAAAGAAGTCATGAGAGTTGACGGAACTGTTGCACAAGACAAAAGCAAATTGATCAAACCGCTATATGACGCTTTGACAATTCAAGCGACCAAGTCAAAAAACATTGGGACAAAAAACGAATCCGCGCAGTTTGATGGAAAAGTCATTATGCAAGCGGATCAAACATTAAATTATCAATATTTGCAGAAGGTCATGTACACCGCGGCACTTGCTGGTTACACCGACTTTAAATTTGCGGTTATTGCGAAATAACGACAGGGAAGAAAGAAAAAGGGTAGCGCGGTTATGTTGAGTTTTGGGCAAAACTTAAAAATGATTTTGGTTCTGGCAGTGATGGGGATTTCAGTCCTCACCACATATGCTTTTGCCGAATCAAAAAAAGCTGCCAAAGATTCATCCGCAGATTCCGTAACCGACGAACTCCGACTTTCTCCTAATGACGAGCAAGGAAACGAGGCGAAATCAATCAAGACGGAACTTCTCATCAGTCGGACCGACGAGAAAGCCCTCGCTCAGCTTAAGAAATTAATGGCTAAATACAAAGGCTCCTCTATGGAAGCGTCTCTAAATTTCCGTCTCGCGGAGCTTTATATAAGACGCGCTAAGACCGCCACGTTTTTTGAAGTACAAAGAGACAACGGTGAATCAGGCGCTCATTTTACTCCCAAAGAAATCAAATCACAGTCGAGCCGCCAGTGGATTATGAAAGCTGTCAGCACCTATGACGGAATCCAAAAGCGGTTCACTCATTTTTCGGACATGGACTTGGTTCTTTTTAACAATGCGTTTGCTCGTCAAATGCTGGGCCAAGAAAAAGAACCCATGCGCCTGTATAAACTTGTTGTTGAAAATTATGTGGATTCGCCGCTGATTGCAGATTGTCACTTGGCTATTGGGGAATCATATTTCAGTCAGAAGAATTTCCAAAAAGCTTACGACGAATTTCAAGAGATCAGAAAGTTTGCGGATTCTCGAGTGTATCCCTACGGAATCTATAAGGGGGCTTGGGCACTTTACAATTTGAGCCGAATTGCAGATGGTTTGAAACAACTTGAAGAAGTTGTCGACTATTCAAAAAAGAAATCTCAAGATGGTGAACATAGCAGTCACTTGGATCTTCAGCATGAAGCGTTGGAAGACATGGTTGTGTTCTACGAAGACGTCAGGAAACCTGGCAATGCTGTTTCGTATTTTCGTGATGAAGGCGGAGACTCTCAGTACACCTCTCTTATTTTGCGATTAGGACGTTTGTACCAACGTCATAGCCGCTACCAACAAATGGAAATCGTTTACACTGATTTATTGTCTCATGCGCCACTCGCACCTGAACGCGCGCAAATGCATAAAGATCTTTTGACTTCTTACGAAATGCAACAAAAAAGAGACAAGGCGATTGTCGAACTTGAATCTTTCGCAGAAGTTTGCAGAGCCGACAGCAAATGGTATCTAGCGCAAAAGCCTGCCGTTAGATTAGAGAGTCGCGAAGACCTGATTGAAGTTGGTACATTAAATACGGCTAAGTGGCATAAAGATTTCACTAAATTCAAAGCTCCGTTATTAGCGCAAATTTCTCGCCGTGCTTATGAGGCCTTGCTCCTTTCAGGTGTTCTTATTCCTGAAGAAGATAAGTTGCGCTTCTCTTATGCGGAGCTTTTGTTTCAGACTGATAATTTCAGAAAATCGAGTCAGCAATATTCTTTGGTTGCCCATATGACCAAGGATAAAAAAACTCGCCATGATTCTGCTTACGCTGCGCTGGTCTCATTGGAAAAAGATACTAAAGAGAAATGGTCTGATGCCGACGAGGAGCTTTTTGCCAAATTGGCCCAGGATTACGTGAGTCTCAATCCCAATGGTCAGTATGTGACCGACGTCAAATTTAAAAAGGCGTTTATTGCCTATGAAAAAGGGAAGTTTGACCGTGCAGCTCCGGAACTTCGGGAACTTGCAATCAAGTTCTCACAGACTGGGCGTGGGAAAAAAGCTGCTCAGCTTTACCTAGATATTTTGAACCTGCAAAAGCATTTCGAAATTCTTAAAGACGAAGCTCTTTATTTTGCAAGCAAGTTGAGTTTTGATAAAGAAACTAAACTTGCGTTTATTAAAATTCATCAACAAGCTTATTTTACACTCGTTCAAGGTTTAGAACAAGCTAAGAAATATCCGGAAGCGGCTTTAGGTTACGCGCAATTCAATAAGGAAAATCCTTCATCAGATTTAGCCGATAAAGCCCTCTTCAATGCGGTCCGATGCGCTCAGCTTTCAGGCGATTACACTCAGTCGGCCCAACTTGCTGAAATGTTTTTAAAACAATTCCCACAGTCCACCAACAAACTAGAAGTTGTCAAAAATCTTGTGGCACTTTATGAAACTCAGGCGCAACTTGGACAGGCTGGCGACAAACTACAAAAACTTTCTGAACTTGATGTCCCTCATAGGCTTGATCATCTTTTGACAGCAGCTGATTATAAAGCTCTCAATAACGAGTGGTCCAAAGCTCTACAAATTTATACTGAGCTTGCACAAAAACACCCAGCATCCGTTGAAGGCAAAACAGCACTAGGCCGAATGGAAGAGTTATCGGAAAAAAATGCGCTTTGGGATAAATCTGCAAAACTTTTGAAAGAAATTTCGGAAAGTGGATTGCAGCCTCAAGCGAGCATCGCAAGTCTTAAAATCACCAAACGTTCTTGTGACGCAGGTATGGACGAAGACTGTTTCAGATTAGCAAAAAAAGTTCTCAATCAGCGCAACGACGATAAAGTTTCGAGATTTGCTCTTGCTCAAGCTCGATTGCTCCAAGGTAAAGTCTTGGAAAAAGAATTCGACATGACCGGTGTGAAAGCGAAGTCCGAGCGTTTAGGTTTGGTTTTAAAAATTAAAGTCGACAAACTCCAGAGAGTCCAAAGTGCATACCAAGATGTCTTGAATTTTTCTGACAAACCGTCGGCAATTGAAGCTTTGGTGAAACTCGCTGGAATTTACGCGAAATTTTCAAATAGTCTTCACACCATTGAAGCTCCCACCGATCTTCCCCAGAAAGAAAAAGAGAAGTTTCTTAGCGAAATAGAAAATATTGCACTCCCTATGGAAGAAAAGAACGCCGAGACCTTGCAACTCGCTCTCAAGCAAGCAAAAGACATGAAGATTCGCGATGGCACGATCGCACAAATTCAATCCGAACTTAATCGCCTGACAAGAAAATCGATGAAAACAAAGTTGGTTGTAGATATCACAACGCCAGAAAACGTTTTACCAGTGGTGAATTAAATGAAGAAGTACACATGGCTTTTAACATTGATATTGTCGACGACTCTCCTTGGAGCTTGCGCGACATTTCCAGATAAAAAAATCGCAATGGTCATGCCTGCACTTGAAGTGAAGCCACCAGTGGAATCACAGGTTTCTCTAGTCAGAAGTATTGCTGAGAGTGAAGTCAAGCCAGGTCGTTGCGTGAAATTGAATGAAAAGTGGAAAATGGATTACAAATGGAAAGACGCCATCGAAGCCTGCACGGCCTGTCTTAAGGCTCGCGATTTGAATAAAGTTGAAGAGATTGCAGAAGAGTTGTCGCGTCGAGAGCTGGCAAATCCCTGGGGTCCATATTACCTAGCGATTGTTGCTAGACTTCAAGATCATCTTGAGCGTGCAAACTGGATGGTGGAAATGTCACTCAAGCGGGCTCCTCAGTCGGGTCTTGTTCATTATCTTCGCGGACAAATCTTATGGGATCAGAAACTTTATGATCCCGCAGTCATTGCTTTTGAAAAGAGTGTGCAATTTGACGACTCCATTGTTTCCGCACATATGATTCTTGGTGAAGTTTATTACCGTGATCAAGATTTCAAGGGTGCTATTCCCCATTTTGCAAAAGTGCTAGATAAGGATTCAAAAAATAAAATCGCTTGGCAGGGAACGGCTCAGTCTCAACTGGAGCTTAAAAATTACAATGAAGCCTTTGCTGCGTTTGATCGTCTAAATGATCTTGATGCTCATGATGGCTATTACCTCGGACAAATGGCCGAGATTCAAGAAAATGCCATGCACAAGCCAGAAGAAGCGCTTGATCTTTACGTGAAGCTCAGCAAGCGCATGAAATCTGGAATGATCGAAAAAAATTCTGACGATCAAATCGAAATGAAAATCAAACGTCTTCAAGCTCAAGTAAATAAAGCTCGAGTTGTGGCAAACGTAAAGCCGGAAGCTGCTTCTGTAGAAAAGAGAAAAGAAAAATGAAAATACTCACCATTAAAAATTTAGTCTTTATGCTCTTGACGTTGACTGTCCTTGAGGTTTTCACTGAGGGACTTTCCATTGCGGACGACGCGCACAAAGCGCACAAGAAAACTCAAAAAGTTGATTTTGATTCGGAAATGATTGAAGGACAAGCCAGACATCCTGACGGAAGTTATGTGGTACAAAAACGTGGCGTCGATTTTGTTCCGCTTTATAAAGTGCGAGAAGGCTTTGATGAGAACATCAAAGCCAGTGTGAATTATTTAAAGTGATCTTAGTTTTTTCATAGGGGAATTTTATGAAACAGTCTCTTCAAATTAGACATAGCTACAAAGGTAAGTTCGTTCGAACGTACCGTTTGACTCGTGCGCAGACATCACTGGGATCATATAAACTTTCCGGAATACATCTTCTTGGTGATCAAATCGCGGGGCTCGCCTGTCTTATTGAAAAAACAAATAAAGGTTGGAGAATTATTGATTTAGGTAGCGAACCCGAGGTACGGGCTGATCACAAGCCTTTTACTGAAATAGAAATAAAATCTCGTAGTGTTTTAGAAATAGGCGCAAATAAATTAGAGCTGCAGGTTTCCAAAGAAGCGCGAGCGGCTTTCTCTGGACCTAACAATGATATCGATGGCGGACGCAACGTTTACTACGTGGCAAAATGGAATGATAAAATCTTCGCCACCAGTTTTGAAAAAGCAGAACTCGCGTCCCTCAAAAGTCCGAACGTTGAAATTGTCGAATATAAGATGAGTAAAAAGAAGAACATTGCTAATGAGCGAGTGAGTGTTCCTGAAGATTTGAGAAAACCTCTCTTTGGTAGCTTTGTGACCTTCCTGGTTTTCATTTTTCTGTTGATAGGAATTCCGAGTCTTAGGCATCAAGATCCAGAGAAACCGAAGGACAATGTTTACACTCGCATGATTTACGATTCAAAGATTCTCACAGAGAGAAAAAAGCAAATGCAAAGTTCTGGAACAAAAATGTTCAAAGGGCTGAGCGGCAACAATCAGAATCAGGCAGCATTCAAAAAGAATGTTGTGTCTGAAAGCAAAGCCGTCGCAAATTTGCGTCAAGCAGGGATCAGTTCGATCATTGGAAAGATTGCTAAGCAAGCTTCAAAAAGTGTGTTGATGGTTGCAAAACTTGCGGCTATGCCCCAAGCCGATGCTTCGATTAATAATGGCGAAAAGATGAACACTTTTGGCAAAATGAGTCCGACTCAAGGTGCCTCTGGAAAAGCCGATATATTAGGTGGAGCAGGTGGATTCAAAGTAGGCGCGATTGGCACTGCTGGAAAAGGCGGCGGCAATGGCGGATACAAAAGCGGAAATGATCTTGGTGATGGTGGCGTAGGCCATGGCAACATCGCGATTGACGATGCGGAAACCACAGTTGAGGGCGGGTTAGAAAAAGAAGTTATTGCCCGCATCATCCGCGAACACCTGGGACAAATTCGTTACTGCTATGACCGGCAGCTCGCGAGTGACTCAGGTCTTCACGGTAAAGTGAAAGTAAATTTTAGTATAGATGCTGAAGGCATGGTTGATACCCAAGCCGTCGGTGAGTCGACTATGAACAGTGCCATGATTGATGAATGTATTTTGAGGCGCATTGCTACATGGAAGTTCCCAAAACCAAAAGGAGGAACAAAAGTTTTAGTCTCTTATCCGTTCTTATTTCAGAGCGTGAATTAGGCCGAAAGTTTTGTTCGAAACAACAACTAGGGGAGAGATATGCGAATCAAGTTACACGTAGCTTTGAGTGCTTGTGTTTTAGTTATGGCGTCTGCTGCTCAGGCCAAAGATAAGTTTTCACGCGCCACAGTAGATTCTACCGGTGCTGTGAATCAGCCCGGTGCTGCGCAATCTGGAACGGTAGGAGATGCCGTTTCTAAAGACGCAAAAAAATCTGCGGACGGTAAAGTTGATATCACAAATTTAGAGAATAGATATTGGACAGCTAAAGATTCAGAATTTAGCGTTGTTCAAAATCGTCTTTACACCAAAACCAAAAGATTTTCTGTGACGCCAATATTCGGAGCAGGATTTAATGATCCTTACGAAAGTAATATTCACTTGGGTGGTAGCATTGACTATTTCTTTAGTGAGCGTGAAGGTGTCGGAATCTACGGTTGGAGAACAACAGCTACTGATTCTAAAATCATCGGTAACATTGGGTCAAACGGAGCCGCTCCCGATCGCAATCTTCAACAAGGATATGTCGGTGCTTTCTACACATGGGTTCCAATTTATGCAAAGCTAAGTTTGCTTGAGAAAAAGATCATGTACTTTGATATGGGAATTTCACCTGGTATAGGTGCGACCATGCTCAATTCAGCAACATTCGGTGCAACTCAGAATGCTTATCAGCCTCCATCCGCAGTGAATCAAACTGCGCTCACTGGATCACTAGATATCTATCAGCAATTATTTATCACAGAACACTGGGCCGTTAAGTTGCAATTGGTCAATCATTTTTATAGTGAAAATTTGTATGGCGCAGTGTCTGGCCAAAACAAGAGTTCACAGTTTACCTATAGCGGCAGTGTACTCTTAGGTGTTTCTTTCTTCCAATAAAGGACGATTATGAAATCTTGGGCGTTAGTTGTTATTTTGATTTCAATCTTGCCGCTGTTCGCAGAAGCAAAGTTCACGGACTCTGGTCCTGATGGAGCTAGCATTTCCTATCGACCGGATTATGTTGCGCATTCAGCCGTGACTATTGTTCAAGCAAAAACTTCGTCATGGGGTTTTACTTGGAGTGAAGTGAAGCAAAAAGCGAAAGCTATTTTAGGCATGACGGACGAATCGAGCACTAGCGCACGGATTCCTGCTCAAGTGGCTTCCACAGCAATTGAAGGCGAAATCGTTGCGGCTCAGGCACCGGCTTCTGTGTCAGGGACTTTACCCGCCGCGAAGGCAGCGAACTTTACAAACTACAAGATTCAAACTGAAAAAATTAAACAATTGAAAGTGGTTAAGGTTAAGCAAAAGGCTGTTCCTTTCGAAGACAAGAATTTAATCTTGAGTCATAATAACGTCCCTGTTTTTGAATTCAAAAAATTTTCCGTCAAAAGAATTTTCAGTAGAAAAGCCAATATAGTTCCATTATTGAATGTGGGATTAGAGGCGGAATTGGATTCCGAATCTATGAATGGCTTTTTCATTGAGCAATTTCCTGAGGTGAGTTTGGAGAACGCTAATCCCTTCGATAGTCCTGAAGTTATGTCGAAATCAAAATTCAAAGAAGAATTGGGAGAACCTCTGATCGCGGCGGCTCCTGAAACTATGATAGTGATCCCCGTTTTACCTGCTGAGAAAAAAGTAACCGCTGATAAAATTAATCTCATTGTGTTCAAAGCTGGGCTAGAAATAGGGTTTGTGGCTTTAGAGACAAAATCTAACGACGAAGAAGATTTGAAACTTCTGAGAGGACTAATTCTTTTTGAGAAACGTGATTACTGTCACGTGGCCAGTGGGATTTTTGCGGACCTCCTGACTTCTAGCAAGCCCGACGTTGTTCTGAGCAGTCGTTTCCATTTAGGAATGTGTCTTAAAGAAATGCATTTGCCATCTGAAGCTCTTCATCAATTGATGCCAGTGATCAAAGCTCCTTGGAGTAAATTTACTTTGCCTGCTTCTAAAACTGCTATTGAAGCCGTTCCTAGACAGAGTGAGGACTGGCTGGTTGAAAGTTATCACCCTTTGAAAGATGAGGTTGTGGTTCCTGCGGAATCAATGAATGATCTGACATATTTCCGGGCTAAATATTATGTAAAAAAGGGACAATACGCACAAGCACTCGCTTCCGCGGAAAAAGTTACTCAAACCAATAACAAATACTTTAAGGCACAGTACATAGCCGGAGTGGCTGAGCATTTTCTAGGCAAAGGCGATGATGCTATCGCTCGACTGAGAAAACTTGCCGAAAATATTAGTAAAAAGGGCGGAGATAAAGACATTCTTGCTCTCACTTTAGTTAATCTTGGTCGTATCTCATTTCAAAAAGCAAAGTTCAAAG
>JAYTHU010000041.1:0-1643 GCA_043732305.1 Oligoflexia bacterium | reverse complement strand
CCTCAACCAGTTCGAGCAGTCGAATAAAACTTTTCTTACCGGTTTCTGTCTGCGTAAAGTTTTTCTTTAAATAATTGTGCTTTCCGCATAAAGTTTGTCCGTTCTCAACTGTGCCCTCACCACCTGAAGAACGCGGTTTAATATGATCAATATGAAGTTCAACTCCATTTTCTCGACCTAGTCCACAAACTACGCACTTAAAATTATCCCTCTTTAAAATTTCACTTCTTTCCGATTGAGAAAACTCTATGAACTCTTTCTTCCCAGAAGTCTCGGGGTTGTATCTGTATTGACCCTTGGCTATTTTTTCAAGAAACCCATCCCCGTAAAGTTTTCGAATTGCTCGATCTGAGTCTTCTAACCTTTTTCCCATAATTGTGAGATACGCAGACTCTAAATCGGCCTTGGCTTTCTCATGCGAAATGATTTCCATAGGACGTTGGATGAAATACGATCTAACAAATTCAACTTGCGAAATCTTCTTCTCAGGCACTCTTTTTCAACTCCTTAAGCGCCTTGCCCTCGAGCAGAGTTACAAGCATTCGCTTAGCAACCAATTTGACAACTGGAACTGCAACCGAGTTGCCCATCTGACGGTACATTTGCGTTCGAGAAACAGGGATTTTAAATGACTTTGGAAAGCCCATAATTGCCTTGCACTCGTTATCGGTCAACAGCCGCAATCCAGTCGGGCCATCGGCGACGAAGGTTCCAGTCAGCCTCTGAATTTTGTGATACGAAGCTACCAATGTTTTTACAGGAAAATCCGAGTCGGTAGTAATTATTTGCGGTCTGCCATCGGCGATCTTATATATGTAGCTCTTCTGTAAGTGCTCAGATATAGACCTATCTAGGATGCCACTTTCTACGTGCTTTCCAACACCCACTTTGCTTTTCCTCGGTTCGGGCCATTTGAATTCAGGTTTTCTCTTAAATCGAGAATTATCGAACCCGACGATGTAAATGCGCTTTCTAACCTGCGGTACTCCAAAGTCGGAAGCATCGAGAATTTTAGAGAATATTTCATATCCTTCAGACCTCAGGTGTTTTTGAATTATTTCAAATGTCTTACCTTTGTCATGGTTCACAAGTCCTTGTACATTTTCCAGCAGAAACGAAACTGGACGCTTGTCTTTGATAATTCTTAAGACATCATAAAAAAGGGTGCCCTGCGTCTCGTGTTTAAACCCAGCTCTTTGGCCAATGCTGCTAAAGGGTTGACAAGGAAAGCCTGCTAACAAAATGTCAAAATCTGGAATCTTCCCTGACTCAATCATTGTGATGTCTCCGTCAGGAATCTCACGAAAATTAGCCGCGTATGTTTTTTGAGAGTCTTTATCCCACTCTGAGGAGAAGACGCATTCCCCTCCGGCGTCCTCAAATGCCAATCTCATTCCACCGATGCCCGCGAAGAGGTCAATAAAGCGAAAACCGACCCGATCAGATTTCAAGGACGGCACTCTTTTGGCCCCAAGCTCATCGCTTTTTTTCATTTTAAATTGGCGTCATTTCTTTTTAGGTTTGTTGTGGTCAAAGACTACAAAGAGACGGTGACATTTGGCACAAACAACGCGGATTATGGGTTTTTGAATGACTATTTTGTGGTTTCCTCTCACTATTTCCTCAGCTTCGCGGGGCATTTT
>JAYTHU010000040.1:0-1648 GCA_043732305.1 Oligoflexia bacterium | reverse complement strand
AAGTGGAGAAAATATTATAACGAAGAACGACCGCACTCTTCGATTGATATGAAAACTCCGAATGAATTTGAACGAGGCTTTAAACTAAACAACGCGGTATGACTCATGCTCCGAGTGGCTGAAATTTTGGGGTAACCTCACTAGGTAGATTTGCGAAAGCATCAGTCATTAATTTATTTGAATAGTCATTTCGAACAAGCGATCAAGATGCAACTTTTACATAGCGTGTTTGTTTTCCAGTTAGTATGTGGTATAAATCGCAAAAACCAGGAGAAATTAAAATGAAGATCACCGGAATTTTATTTTTAGTAGCCTTATTTTCTGTGAGTTCCTTTGCCCAGGATATTAGCACGAAGGGGGCAATACTCGATACGCAAACTTCTTTTGGAAAGTGCCTAGTCGGCATTACTGATCCAACTCTTAAAGCTCAAGGCAAAGAGTTCGTTTCATTCTCCGTAGGAGGTATAAGCGCTGACAAAAAAGAGGCTTCAGTCATTTTGTTAGTGCAAAATCGATGTTCTGGTTCCTTCATCAGCCTTGGGCTTATAGTTTCAACAACAGACCCTAAAGGATGGCAGTACAATCAAGTAAACAGTGAAGTCGGCTTCATTGCACGGTCTAACGTGGAAACCAATGTGCGCTTAGTTTCGATCGATTCAAATTCAGGTGCAGTCGCAGATTTAGAAATGATCGACGCCTCTGCTTGTCTTAAGTAGAAGCTCAGGCTGTATGTCAAAATTCATTTTTTTTACCTTGTTGTTTTTCGTATGCCCTCATTTTTTAGTTCAAGCTGAACAAATTTTACCTCAGGTTAGCACCTTGGTTTCTCCGGTAGAGTTGAAGGATCCGATTGATGACTATACTGACATCCAATTTAAATCTGTTGGAAATTTTTGTCTTTCTCTAGGAAGTATGGAAAAGACGGATTCTACCAAAGTACAAATCATCGAAATTAAAAACGGTGGCGGAAATCTGGTTTTGCCAGAATCTCTTTATTACTCGAGCCGCACTTGGGAGTTCAGTACTTCAGACGGAACCGCTCAAGATCTCGGCCTCTATATTACCGACGAGCCTACCGACGGTGTGGCCTCTCACCAACAAGACTCGTGGATGGGCTTTTACCCTCGTCGAAATCTTCTCGCCTACCGACTTGAGGGCAATCAGGTAAAGGTCACATTGCCAAACGGTGAACCTGTGATCTTTGATGCCACGACAGGCGTCATTCTCGATGGAGTCTTGCGGGAGTCTGCTCCTCTAAGCAAAGGCACTCGAAGCTTATCTCCCCCTCAGGTTGCTTACACGGGGCAAGGAGTGATGATTCGCGCCGACTCTGTTGCCAACAGTCCGCAACAAAATGGGTTGGCCATTATCACCAAGGGGTCCAAAACCTGCAGGGTTCAAAAGAGCCAACTCTGGCCAGATATTTCTCAAAGTTCAGCCATGCATTTTAAATTTTTGAACGACGTCGACCTCGATCAGTTTTTACGCCTCAACTGTCATTTTGGCCTCGACCTTTAAACCTCGTCTGGAAAGAAAAGCGAGAGATTTCCAAACTTTCTCCACGTATTTTGATTCGAAGTTTGAACCTCCCCCGCTTTAGTGGAATCGAGACTCTCCTTAAAGAACTTCAGTCGAAAAAGTTGGACTT
>JAYTHU010000039.1:0-5772 GCA_043732305.1 Oligoflexia bacterium | reverse complement strand
GATGCCTTGCGGCCTTCCCTGCGGAGCCAAGATGTTCAGCTAAACGAACGGCCTGCTCTTTGTATTCGGTTGTGTACCTTCTTGCCTTTGCCATAACGGACTCACATTTCTGAGCGAAAATCGCTCGGTAGTGTGTCCACTAAATCGGGGGAGGTTCAAAGAGCACAGACTCATTGCAAGTAAAAATAATTTAGCAAACCGACCATTGGTTAAAATAACAGGCATTCTCAGGTCTCGTTCCCGCGGAAGAAATGAAATCGTTGAGATGTCTAATTTTGAAGTTATTGTTGTCAGCTAAAGACAGCCCTTCAACACCGGCTCACTCGCCCAAAGTCCAGTATCACGATCAGCTTGATATCTGCCGAAAATAAGAAGTGAAAAAATATATTTACGCTGTTTTCATATTGATATTATTACTCATGGGTCAGGGAGCACCAGCCTCTGACTCAAATATTAATTTTTCATGCGATGACGGCGGGCATATATCTTCATTTCAAAATAGGGAAATGGTTACAAAAAAAGTTCCCTCTTCAAATCCAAACACAATTGCAATTTCAATTCCTTATGAAACACCTTATCAGAATCGTGGCAGCAATGATTTTAGCAGAGTAAAGCTACAGGAAATCATCCACACCTCTATCGCTGAAGGTGTTGATCCTTACCTTGCAATAGCTATTAGTGTTATTGAATTTCCGATGACTGAAAAAAATCTAAATTCGGTTGTCCCTCAGATGACCGGCAGTTCCACCCCATTTTTAGGCAAGGACTATGTTAAAAAATATGGGAATTTGCCAGCGGATGCGATGGCCGTTGCCGATGGAATGGGCTGTCAGCTTGTTAAACTTTCACAGAATGTCATAAAAATGGATTCTGAAAATATTTCTCTTTGGATCAAGGCTTCGTCTGTTCCGGAAGGTAAGTCTCTTCAACTTGAATTAGTTAAAACACTGGAGGCCCTGCACCGTGTCTCATCATTTAGCAACCCAGAGTATGCTGAACTAGATATTAAAATGATGAACCTTCAAAAAAGAATTCGAGATCTTGAGGTCCCTGAATCTGTTAAGCAGTTTGCTTATGGTGTGAGATCCTCATGTATAGCTAAGACTGACTGCGCTGGCTATTTTAGACCTCCAAACCATCCATATATTTTTGACTTAACTAGCATCGATCCAGAATTTAAAGGTGAGAAAAGTAAAGTAAGAGTTTGCGGCAGTTTAGCTTACGAATCAGGAGTATTTTCAAAACTTTCTACTTCGCTAACAAATCCTGACTTACTTCAGCGTCAGGGATGTTGTGCAGATTTGATTGTTGCAAAAAAGCAATCTGAAGAAAAAATATTGAAACTGTTTATGGAAAAAATATCTACCGGATACATAAAAAATCGAGTGCAAAATTCAAAAACAAAATGTGGCCCTTCATCCGTTAGCGATCCTGCAGAGCAACTCAGCTTTCAATTGCAAATGTATAATGGGTGTGCGATTACGGGAAATGCAAAAGAAAGAAAGCTCAATCAAGAGGCTACTGGGCAGGAGTGCCTTAGTGAGATCAATATGACCAAGACTCCTGTGTATGGAGCTGGTTTAGCTGACGTGTACATGAATGCAATTCTTCCAAATGATGAAATCAAATTGATGGTTGCATACGAAGAAAAAAAGTTGAAAAATCGTGCGCCAAATCTTCTTTGTTCCTCCCATTTTCCGACTGGAAAAATAGAAAGCGTGGTCTTTTCAAAATTGCTACGAAATTATTTAAAAAATAAAGATTCTTGTTATAACCGGGGCAACGAAGGTCGTGGTTCCGCTCCACGCGATGCCCAACCTAGTCGCTCCAGCCGCTGATTGTAGTAATTTTTCTAAAGTGTTTTTGAATTTTTATTGATGTCTCAAACTTTTGTAAACCAAAGTAATCCATTTGTCTGTGGTCAGGTAGCCATGGCTAAATGAATCCCAATCATGAGAAAGTCCTGCTTTTTGAATTTGCTCAAGAGTAAACCCTTTTTTAATCCCTGCCTTTACAGAATCTCGTGTTGCCAAAAGCATTTTATAATATTTTTCTAAATCTGTTTTTTTACTCAGAGGACCATGTCCAGCAATAATTTGAGTATCGTCAGAGATCTGTTCAAGCACAAATTTAATATGTTGAATAAAACCATCGAAGCTTCCGTCGTGTTCTGGGTGAAAAATCGGGTACATTCCGGAAAAGTATAGATCCCCAAGGCTTACCACTTTGTCCTTGGTGAAAAATACAACTGTGTCGCCGTCAGTGTGGCCATGTGGTAGATGAATAACGCGAACGTCCTCGTGGTTCAAATGTAACATCAGTGAGTGGTCATAAGTTAGAAGAGGCAATGCACGCTCTTCGTAGGCTGGATGATCTTTATTCCATAGCTTTTGTACAGACGCCAGGCGATCACGGACCTCAGTTGCCGCAATAATTGTTGCGGTCCTCCCAAATACGTTGTTTCCGCCAGTATGGTCATAGTGAAAGTGAGTATTGATAATGTATCGAGGGCTACCACCTTTTAATTCTTTGAGTTTGGCAACAAGCCGCTCCGCCATTTCTGCGAAATCATCATCCACCAATAAAACACCATCGGGGCCAATTGAGGCCGTCATATTTCCACCGGCTCCCTCAAGCATATAAAGAGACGTGGTCAAAGGTGTTGCTTTGATAACTTCTTTAGAAAAATCATCATCGCCGTGAGAGGCAACTGAAAAACTAAAAATAATAGACACAAATAGAATTTTATAAATTAACATTTTTTACTTTTTTATCCGTCAGAGTTTTAATCTGTCCGCTATTTAAAATAGTTGCGAACTCTTGATGAAGACTGGCAAGCGCAGCCCGATGAATTTCATCCGCAGAGAATTTTTCCCCATCAAAACTCTGCCTCTCAAAAGTCGCCGTGGCGTCTTCAATAACAAAAACATTAAACCCAAGATTTTCTGCCATTCGAGCAGTTGTTGAAATACAGTGATCCGTTGTTAGGCCAACGATCACAATATCCCGACACTTATTTTGTTTTAAGGACTGTTCGAGATCAGTTCCAATGAATACGCTGTTGACGTGCTTTTTGAAAACTAATTCACTGTAAAGAGGTCTCACAATTTCTTGGATCTCAACCCCAGCCTGACCGGACCGCAAGGGTGAAGTTGGATCTGTTGAAATATGTTGAGCATGATAGACTGGCATTTGTCTTTTTCTCCAATGCTCCAGCAACAGACTCATTTTTTGTTCTGCTAGTGGATTATTTCTTTTTCCCCATTTCTTATCTAGAAAGCCAACTTGAACATCCACAATCAAAAGAACTGCATTAGACGCAATCACAATGTGGCCTGCCCCTTTTGCCAGTTGACGGGACAAAGTTCTCCCGTTTGTAGGGCTTCTAGTGTGCGCACAACTTCAGTCACGTTCCGACCCACTTCAATATCGTTAATACTTAGCCATCGCACCGTTCCTTCGGGGTCTATAATATAAGTCGCACGCAGAGGAATTTTTGCTTGCGGGTGGAGTATGCCAAGGGCTTCACTCAACTCCCTTTTATTATCGGCAAGCATTGGAAATTCCAATCCTTGCAATTCTTTGTTGGATTTACGCCAGGCAAGATGGACATATTTACTATCAAGGCTGGCTCCATACAAATTTGCACTCAGTTTATTGAACTCTTTTAGATGGCGATTAAATTCGACAATCTCTGTTGGACAGATAAAGGTAAAATCTAAAGGCCAAAAAAAGAAAACCGCCCACTTGTCTTTAAAATCTTTTGAATCCACAGTTTTAAATTCTTTGCCAGTTTCTAAAGAAACCACTGCTGGAAGCGAAAATAGAGGGAACTTTTCTCCAACACTTATAATTTGTGCCATTTTAAACTCCTTATAAATCTCTGTGAAGGTGATTGCTGATCGCTGTTTCCTGCTGAGCACCTGCAATCAATCTAATGTCAAAACCGCCAACCGTTTTAATTTCTTGAATTCCATCTATGTGCATTTTCTTTTTTTGAAAAACAGGATTCTGACGAACCTTAGTTTTTGCAATTTCTAGAGTCTCCGCGACTACTGGAATGTTGACGTGGAACTCATAAATGCCTTCAGAGATTTCTTCATCATAAAAGCCGCAGTGAATACTATATAAATTCATTTCAACGCCTTCCATTGGCCCCTCCGCAATAACAAGATCCGTCAACCCATTCGCAATTTCTTGATGTACAAGTGCCGGGACTAGGTCCGTTACTAAGGTTTTGAGGCATCGAGATAAATTTTTCTTCTTCCCAACAATTAGTCTTTTTACCATTTTGAACAGAACAGCATTGCCGACTAACTGTATTTGGAGAAATTCTAGCGCAATGAATTCCCGTGAATCCGGTTTGGAGACTCTGCTGTAAAGAAGAGTATGGATTTGAACCTCGAGGAATGCTCAAGATGAGCTTGTCAGAAGTGTCTGATAGGACCGCTGCCGAGTTCGGACATGAGCACAGCTCAAACGGATCATGGCCGTTGTGATACGTTGTTCTGCATCCGGCAGATATTTGTTGAGTGGAACAGGCGTCGGCCAAACTCACAGTGCCGGCTAAACTTGCAGTCACTAGGGCCAAAATTGCTATTGTTCTCATTGTCTTCTCCTCTTTGTATTGCGTTTATCTCTAGAGAGAAAATAAAGGAGAACAAATATATTGTATAATTCATTATATTTATGTATTGATGATTTTAAATGAGTTTACTGAGTCAAAATCTTCAAGCTTTTATGGCCATTAACAAGAGTGGCACCGTGCACGCGGCTGCCGATGAACTGAGGCTTACACAAACTGGAGCGACCCAGAGAATCCGCGCGTTGGAGGCCGAACTCAAGACAACTCTCTTTCTTCGTAGTCGCAAAGGAATGAAACTTACACAAGAGGGAGAGGCTTTACTCCGCTATTGCAAAGGGGCAGAAGATTTGGAGGGCGAAGTCCTGAGTCTCATTAGTAATGCGGGAAATGATAAACCAGTGAATGTGAGTATCGCCGGGCCCACGAGCATTATGACAGCGAGGATAGTAAGTCAATGTAGTGGCGTATATTCTGACTGGCCAAACCTTTATCTTAATTTTATTATTACTGACACCGACGACAGGCTTCAGATGGTGAAGTCTGGAAACACAACCATGGCCATCATTTCGCCAGAGAATGTGCCCAATGAGATGGATAGTAAGCAACTCAAGCCAGATAAGTATATTCTTGTGGCTTCAAAAGAATGGAAAGGCCGGAAGCTCACGGACATTTTGACAAATGAAAGACTTATTGATTTTTATGAAAACGACTTAACCTCCCTTAATTATCTCAAAAAGTTTAATCTCATTTCTGCGTTAAAGCGTTCACGCCTATTTGTGAATAACAACGAAGCCATCATAAATTTATTTTGCCAAGGCATTGGCTTTGGGACCCTCACACAAGAAATTGCAAAACCCCATATAGATAACGGCGATCTTGTGACACTCAACAGTGGGGCGGTCATGGAAGATCCGTTGGCTCTTGCCTGGTATCCTAGGCCAGAAATGCCTGCATATCTAAAAGCTGTAATCAGCGCGATAAAATAGGCGGATAGTGGAGAACCGATTTGCCGGCATCAGTAGATTTTAGCAGGAACTTGGAGAACGGTTCTCCAACGGGAGAACAATCTTTTTTGACCCAGAGCCTGTTCTCCACCGAAACTGAAAATGACAATAAAATCATTGACCTAGCTCTTCAGAAAACCTTAATATAGCGGTTCGAAGATCGCCCGCTAGGGGGCACCAATT
>JAYTHU010000038.1:0-40992 GCA_043732305.1 Oligoflexia bacterium | reverse complement strand
GATCGCCGCTGTCAATGTCGTCTTACCATGATCGACGTGACCAATAGTTCCAATGTTACAATGCGGTTTTTTTCGCTCAAATTTCTCTTTTGCCATTTTGCTTTGTCCTCCGGCTGAGTGGTTAACAAATTTTATTAATCATTGCTGCTATCTATTTTTAAACTTATAAAACTAAAACAAAAAACTGGAGCCCAAGTCGGGGATTGAACCCGAGACCTCTTCCTTACCAAGGAAGTGCACTACCACTGTGCTACTTGGGCCCAAAGAACTCTCTCCACCTGAACATCAGGCATGCGTCGACCAATTTCACAGCTAGCTCAAAATGGAGCGGGAAAAGGGATTCGAACCCTCGACCCTCAGTTTGGAAAACTGATGCTCTAACCAGCTGAGCTACTCCCGCCCAACAAGCTAGCTAAAAAAATTGGTGGTGAGGGAAGGATTTGAACCTTCGAAGGCTGAGCCGTCAGATTTACAGTCTGATCCCTTTGACCACTCGGGAACCTCACCTCGACCAATACCCATTAAAAAACTCGCTCTATCACTACTCGGCTTTGCAGCCCTAGGGCCACGCAAAGTTGGAGCTGGCGATGGGATTCGAACCCGCGACCTGCTGATTACAAATCAGCTGCTCTACCAACTGAGCTACGCCAGCTCAAATCGATATTTAATTCAAATATCAATTCATAAGTAACAATAAAAACTACTTTTTCAGCGGATACTGTCCTCGGGTTTTATTTGATCTAGCGCCCACAGTCAAAGCTATTTTCTTGAATTCCATATATTTCGATGCATTTCGAAGGAACGGCCCATATCGAAGTTCTTAACAGCGTTACTTTGCTGAAATTTGCCGTTTGGCTTCGTATATGGCGATCCCGCCGGCAACGGAAACGTTGAGACTGCTGGATGTGGGAGTGGAGGGAATTCGAATGAAATCGTCGCATACGTCACGCACGGGCTTGCGCATGCCTTTTTCCTCAGAGCCCATCACAAGAATAGTTTTAGCGGCAAGGCTCACTTCATAGATTGGCTTTTCGGCTTTCTCATCGAGGCCATAAACCCAAAATCCATGCTCTTTAAGACTGGCAATTTCAGAAGCCAAATTTGCAACTTCTAAGACAGGAACATGCTCAAAAGCTCCAGAAGCGACTTTTTGCGCGGATGGACTGCTACCAGCGGAACGATCTTTGTTGATCATGACTCCCATCACACCCATGTTCCAAGCACTTCGCATAAGACTTCCCATGTTCTGAGGATCTTCAATGCTGTCGCAAACCAAAATCAAAGCTTTCTTAGATTCTTTGAATCGTTTCACATCTGGCCACGAGGGACTGTCACTCACGTAAGCAATAACTCCCTGGTGAGATGTCACGATTTGATCGAGGCGCTTGCCGCCCATCTTCTGAATTTTGATTTTTCTCTGAATTGCGAATTGTTCTATCTCGAGCAAATCTTCATGCAAACGCTCCTCCTTGAGCCAAATTTCTGTGATGGCTTCAGGACGAGTTTTGATAACTTCTTTTACTGAATGTATTCCGGGAACTACTCTTTTCATTTTACTGCTTTATCCTTTTTAAGTGATCGATCTAACAATTTCATCTGCTGCGTTTGCTGGATCTTCTGCTTCCACAATGGGCCTGCCAATAACGAGTGCGGAGGCACCCCACCCTATGGCTTCACTTGCCGTTGCCACGCGGCTTTGATCGTCTAGCGAAACTGTCGAGCGCACAGATGAAGGCTTTATAGCAGCGCGGACGCCGGGGGTCACAATGAAGCTATGAGGAATTTTATTTTTAATGTTCTTAATTTCATGAGGCGAACAAACAAAAGTGCTGAGTCCAGCGTTTGCCGCAGATTGCGCGAGACGCTCGACAGAGTTTTCGAGGGAAAAATCGCCCCAAATGGGAGGAAGAGATTGTTTGTCAAAACTCGTAAGCACTGTCACCGCGAGAATTTTAAACTGAGGATTAGTGATTTTGATTTCTGATTCTAATTTTGCTAGCTCTCTAAGACAGGGCTCGCCATTCAAAGCATGAACTGTCACCCAATCAGCACCCATTTCAGCGGCCACTTTTACCGAAGCCAGTGTTGTCGACGGGATATCGAAAAATTTATGGTCAAAGAAAACTATTCCGGCGGACTTTAGCTCCTTGATAAAATTTCTGTCCGTTCTGAAAGTCAGCCTAGGGCCAACTTTGAATCCACCCACTTTGCCGTGAAGTTTTTCGATCAACTTTCTTGCGATAGTCACATTGTCAACATCTAGGGCAACAATGATTGGATTTTTCAATGAAGTCATTTCGCTCGGGTCTCTGTGATTTCAGAAACGAACAAATCAGTTTTGGCTTTTTCTTTTTTAATCCATTCGAGAACTTTGGAAACGGCATCTTTCGCGATTACTTTTTCCATTGCCTTTGTTTTGCGCTCAATCAATTCAACAGACCCAGATTCCGCAAATGATTTTTTACCCACGTTCACCCGTAAAGGAATGCCCACTAAATCAGCATCTTTAAATTTAGATCCGGGGCGCTCATTTCGATCATCCATCAAAACTTCGACGCCTTTGTTCACTAATGCCTGATAGATTTCTTCGGCGACCGCTTTGATCTCTGCATCTTCGATATCGATGAGACAAATCAAAACTTGAAAAGGCGCCAAACTCAAAGGCCAAATCATTCCATCTTTGTCATGACTTTGTTCGATAGCGGCTTGAATAGTACGACTCACACCGATTCCATAGCAGCCCATCTCACAATTGTTGGCCTTGCCGGCTTCATCCAAAAATTGCGACTTCATTACCTTACTGTATTTATCTCCGAGATAAAAAATATGACCCACTTCAATGCCGCGATGACCTCGGAGCTTTCCAACTCCGCATTCAGGACAAGTGTTTCCTTCTTTAACTTTGCGAAGATCAGCCCACATAGTGACGCTGAAATCTTTTTCTGGATTGACGTTGAACAGATGGAAATGATCAAGATTCGCTCCGACCACCCAGTTTTTTAAGTTTTTCAGTCTGTCATCCACAATGACTTCAATTTTGAGACCGAGATTAAGTCCGATGGGTCCACAACTTCCAGGAGCGGCTCCACTTAAAATCATGACTTCGCCTTCATTGCAAAGTTCTGGATCTTTGGAAAGTCCAAGCGCATTTTTTAGTTTAATCGGATTGAGTTCGTCATCTCCGCGAACCATCACACACAGGTAACGATCATCGCTGATTCGAAAAAACAAAGTTTTAGCTAAGTTTAGAGATTCAGTTTTCAAAAATTTCGCGAGATCTTCGATTGTTTTGAGCCCTGGGGTAAAGATGATGCCGAGACCCTTATCAGAAGCAGGTTTTAATTTGGCTTCTTTAAAATCAAACTTTTGAATTTTTTCTTCATGCTTTATGGCCGCATGCAAATCAACACCTTTGAGGGAGAATTTTTTAAAGTCTGCGCTTTTGAAAATCAGAGTTTCGGGAAGTTCGACAATAGGTTCATTCGTAGAAACAGAAGGCGTGATTTCAATATTGGATGCATAATCACAATTGTCACAAGCTAAAATGAGGTCCTCCCCACTTTGCGCGAGCACTTGAAACTCATGAGTCAGGGACCCACCGATGGCACCGGCATCAGCTTTAACCACTCTATATTCTAATCCACAACGTGCAAATATTCTTTGATAGGCGTGATACATATTCCAGTAACTCTCAAGAGCCTTTTCTTTACTGACGTCAAAACTATAGGCGTCTTTCATCAGAAATTCTTTTCCACGCATCAAACCAAAGCGCGGTCTAATTTCGTCTCTGTATTTCGTTTGAATCTGGTAAAAACTTAGTGGGAGATCGCGATAACTCTGAATTTCTTTGCGCGCAATATCAGTTATGACTTCCTCGTGAGTGGCTCCAAGGCAAAACTCATGTTCGTTTCGGTCTTTCATTCTCATGAGACCCTTGCCCATGATTTCCCAGCGACCGGTCTCTTCCCAAAGTTCACGAGGCTGAACCATCGGCATTAGCAATTCGATGGCGCCGGCACGATTCATCTCTTCACGCACAATATTTTCAAATTTGCGCAAACTTCTCAGACCCAAAGGCATGTAGGTGTAACTGCCTGGAGCTAGTTTTTTTATGAAGTTTCCGCGAATAAAAAGCTTTTGGCTTTCGATGTCTGCATCACCGGGAGCTTCCTTCAGTGTGCGAAAAAAATATTTGGATAATTTCAAGTGTTTATTCCTTGTTGTTAAATAACTAACAGCGAGATTTAGTTTTCAATCCCGTAAGATTTTATTTTTCGATGGAGGTGAGATCTCTCTACCCCAATGGCTTCAGCTGTTTTACTCACGTTGCCTTCAAACTCTTCGAGCTTTTTCAAAATAAAATCTTTTTCGAACTCAGCTCGAGCGTCTCTCAATTTCGAAATTTTATAGAGGCTCATCTCAAGTTCGTCATTTCGGCTTAAATCGCCATCACTGGACATTCCCAGTTCTGCGATTTTATCATGAACACTGAACCCAGTCTGCTTCAGATCTTCAATATCGATGTAGTCAGACGGAGTGAGAATGAAAATTCGTTCGATTAGGTTTCGAAGTTCCCTAACATTACCAGGCCAGTCATGAGTTTTGAGAGCCTCGAGCGCAGCGGCGGAGAAAGTTTTTTCAGGGGCACCACTTTCTTTGGCAAACTGCTGTAGAAAACATTTTGCCAATATCGAAATGTCCGAGCCACGTTCGCGGAGTGCTGGCACTCGAAATGGAATCACGTTTAGACGATAGTAGAGATCTTCTCTAAATCGCCCCGCTTTGATTTCTTGTTCTAAATTTTTATTTGTCGCAGCCACAACTCGAACGTCGACTAAAATAGTTTCTACTCCACCGACACGCTCAAATCTTTGTTCTTGTAGAATGCGCAAAACTTTCGCTTGAGTTTTGAGACTCATGTCGGCGATTTCGTCTAAGAATAAAGTCCCGCCATGAGCTAGATCAAATTTGCCTTTTTTCTGAGCGATTGCTCCGGTGAAGGCGCCTCTTTCATGGCCAAATAAATCGCTTTCGATAAGATCTTCAGGAATAGCTGCGCAGTTCATTTCTACAAATGATCGACCAGCCCGCGCACTTTGATAATGTATGTTTTGAGCCACGAGTTCTTTGCCAGTTCCATTTTCCCCAGTGATCAGAACCCAACTAGATGTCGGGGCAACGCGAGAGATCATTTGGCGCAGACTTAGAATCGCGTCACTTTCGCCAAGAATATTAATGTCTTTCTTAACTCGGCTCAACAAATGCGCGTTATCTTCCTGCAACCGAGACATCGCAAGTAAATTGTTGATCACGATCGTCACTTTATCCACGCTCAAAGGCTTTTCAATAAAATCGAAGGCTCCAAGTTTAGTTGCTTTGACGGCGGTCTCCACGTTCCCGTGACCGGACATAATAATGAATGGCAAATTAGGAAAACGTTTGCGTGCGTCTTTTAAAACTTCAAGACCGTCATACTCTGGCATCCAAATATCGAGCAACACTGCATCGAGTTTTTCCGCCGCCATCATTTCAATAGCTTGGTAACCGTTGCTTGCTGCAAAAACGTCAAAGCCTTCATCTTCAAGAATGGCCGAGAGAGTCTGACGAATACTGGCTTCGTCATCAACAATCAAAATTTTGGGAGCCTTCTTCATATGTTTGCGTTTCCTTCTTTAGAAGAAGTCTGACTACTACTTCTATTCGACACAATTTCTGTTCGGGTGATTGCTGGCAATTCCACCACAAATCTAGTTCCTTTGGGAGTGTTTTTATACACTCGAATAAATCCGCTATGGTCATCAACGATTCTTTTAACGATGGCCAAGCCCAAACCCGTTCCCTGCTCTTTGGTGCTAAAATAGGGTTCAAAAATTCGATCTCTAACTTCGGGTAAAACACCGTGTCCATTATCTGCAATCTCCATAAGAGCAATCTTTAGAACATTATCATATCGAGTGGAGATATCAACTTGTGCGGAACCCAGGACCACAGGCTCAACAGCGGCGACAGCGTTCTCGATAAGATTTATGCAAACGCGCTTGATTTGATCTTTATCGATATCAAAAACCGGAAGATTGGGATCCAGAGAAAGTTTGAACTCAATGTTCTTATGCCCCTCCTGATATAAAAATAACGTTTCTTGTAAGATATTATTCAAATCATTTGGAACAAGTTGCGCTTGTGGCAAACGCGCAAACGAACTGAATTCGTTGACGAGCTCTTTAAGCTCATCGACTTGCTGAATAATTGTCGTAGTGCAAATTTTAAAGGCAGGATCAGTGATCTGATCTTCAAATTTTTTCTGTAAACGCTCGGCTGAAAGTCTGATGGGTGTAAGCGGATTTTTTATCTCATGAGCGATGCGTCTGGCGACTTCACGCCATGCAGCCGCCCGCTGAGCATTAATGAGTTTTGTCATGTCATCGAACACGAGCACATAGCCAAGATTTTTTCCGTTGTCATCTCGGAGAGGTGAAAGAGTGGCTTGCAGAACTAAGGGTTGCCCACGCACAGTGACTTGCACTTCTTTTTGAATCGAATGAGCTTTGTACTGTTTCAGTTTTGAAAATAAATTTTCCAGAACCGATCTATGTTCACCGCGCAAGACTTCATTAAAAGGTCGACCTAAAAGTTTCGTGCCACTGACCTGCAAAAGTTCCGAAGCATATTTATTAACCGTAGTGATCAGACCCTCTTGGTCAACAGTCACCACGCCGGCAGAAATATTGGAAAGTATGACTTCAATATATCGGTTGTGTGCGCGGAGTTGGTTTTCTGATTTACTTAAGTCACGCATCATTTTATTGAAGCTTTCAACGAGCTGATACACTTCCCAGGAACCTGATCGGACGTCCACTTGCTGGTATTTTCCGTGGGCAATTTCTTCTGTTGCTTTACCCAAGATTTCAAGCGGCGTCGAAAGCTGTCTTGCCAAGTGAAATCCAAACCAAGTGGCTCCGAACAAAATCAGTAGCGTCACCAAAACTAAAATTGTCATGTAAATGGACTTGATAGGATACTTTAGCGGATTGACGTCTCGGTAATCTTCAAATGCATTAGCAATGACATCCATCTTGCTGACCAGACTCAGCGGCACATAACTACTTACCACCACGGCTCCGGTGATTTGTGAGATTTTATTTTTCAGGGGGACAATACAACGAATGAGGTTTCCCTGGGAGAACTGATGGATGGTGCTCGCTTCCACGTCCTGAATAAGCCCTTTTTGGAGAAATTCCATTGTCACTTGTGGAACGTCTTTCAGATCAGCTTCGATTCCACTAGCCATCATTCGTTTGGAAAAAAGTCCGGAATAAACTTCGACAATGTCGAGACTATATTCTTTTCGCAGAGCTTTGAGCATGCCTTCACGCTTTTGAGGTGAAGTTCTCACCAGTCTTTCGGCGACAAGATTTGCAAAATGATAATTCTTCTTTTTAGTGGTCGAATAGAAAGTGTTAGTGACCTCAAGAGAATCCTGAAGCACGCTGCCAATTTTTAAGCTGAACCATTTGTCGAAACTCGAGTTGATATAAAAAACGGAAACTAGAAAAAGCAAAACGGTAGGAACTATTGCGAATGAAATAAAAGCTATGACAAGCTTGGATTTAAGTCTACTTCCCAGCATTCCACCACGGCGCTCGCTGAAGATTTTGGCCATGTTTCTGAATATTAAAAAAGCCAAAAACAGCAGAAGGGCCACGTTAAAATTAACTAAGCCAAAAAAGAAAATGCTGTTCACAAATGGAAGCTTTTGACTGAGACTCGCGAGATTTATTTCAATGTAAGTGAGAAAGAGAAACGCGAGACTTAAGGAAATAATCGTGATTCGCTCGCGTTTTCGTTTTTTTACTTCCGGTAGAGGAAGACTCTCCGGATTTTCCAGAGCGCTCAAAGGTGTTAGCCTACGACTTCTTTGTACACCGCAGCGCCGACAGCAAAAGCAGGTCCACCTTTTTTAATAAGGGCCAAGCAAATGTTACGAGCTTCTTTTTTCTTAAAACCATTGCGGATATCAGCAGCAGGACGTCTCATCACGCCGGCAGACATCATGGCGGCTTCTAAAATCATTTCCGCATCGAAAAAACTCAATCGCTCTGAAAGCTTGTTGAGGAGATCCTTCTCACTTAAAGACACAATGTCATTGTCTGAAGGATGTTCGACCTCGACTATGACTTCAGGTACTTTTTTTTCTTTTTTTGCTTTCGCGGTTTTCTTGACTGCCATGAACTGCTCCTTAGTATTTTAAACGAACTTAACCTTAACATCTTTAACTAATCGCGTCAACGAGAGTGTTGGTTTTTTACAACAGTTTCTTGACCATCTCTATAACAACCCCAGCGGCTTCATAGCCTTTATTGGTATTGTCGAGCACCACGCGCTCCCAAGCTTGCTCGAAAGTTCCCGTCGTAAGTACACCAAATCCCACGGGTTTCATAAATTCCAGAGCCACTTGACTGCATCCACGTTCGGCCGCCTCACAAACATAATCGAAGTGCTTTGTGTCTCCCTGAATCACAGCTCCAAGGGCAACCACTCCATCTACTTTGTGTTGCGAAAACAGTACTTTGGCCGCTAATGGAATTTCAAATGCTCCCGGTACCGCCCAAGTGATTATATCGGTAGAACTCAAGCCAGCTTCCGTGAGCGCTCGAATGGCTCCATCTGCCAATCGTTCAGTAATCTCGGGATTGAACTTTGCAACCACCACCCCAATTTTCATTTTACTGCTACTCCATTTTCGGTTCTGGCTGCTTGTTTTATTTCCGACCCGCCTAACAGGTGTCCCATGCGGATCACTTTCGTTTCAAGGTATCTTTTATTTTTTTCTTGCGGAACTACCACAAGAGGCACTCTTTCGACGATAGAAAGGCCGTAACCACTCAAGCCGGCTCGCTTGGAGGGGTTGTTTGTGAGCAATCTCAATTGATGAGCTCCGAGAGATCTCAGAATTTGAGCGCCAACCCCATAATCTCTTTGATCCGATTTAAACCCAAGGTGAATATTAGCATCGACCGTATCTAAGCCTTTTTCCTCTTGAAGTGCATACGCTCTGATTTTATTGGTCAGCCCGATACCTCGACCTTCTTGTCTGAGATACAACACTAAGCCAGAACCTTCCTCTTCAATCATTTGCAATGCTTTCTGCAACTGCTCTCCGCAATCGCATCTCAAGCTTCCAAAAATATCGCCAGTCATGCACTCACTATGCACGCGGACCAAAACTGGTTTGGCAGGGTCTACCTCGCCTTTTTGCAAAACCACATGCTCTGCACCGTCGAGAAGATTTTTGAACACACGGATTTTAAACCCCGTTCCAACTTTCATAGGAAGTTCACTGGCAGCGACTTCTTCTACGAATTTTTCAGTTTCGACTCGATATTTAATGAGCTCCGCAATGGAACCCATTTTGAGCCCGTGCTTGAGGCAAAATTTTTCTAAATCAGGGACCCGAGCCATAGTGCCATCATCTTTGATTATTTCACAAATAACTCCGGCAGGAATTTTTCCAGCCATTCGAGCGAGATCTACGGCACCCTCAGTGTGTCCTGCCCGTCTTAGCACTCCCCCGCTCTGTGCTTTGAGAGGGAAAATGTGGCCAGGACTCACGACCTCACCATATTTAATATTTGACTTTATCGCGGTTAAAATCGTGTGCGCACGATCTGCAGCAGAAACTCCGGTGGTGACTCCGCTGGCAGCTTCAATGCTAAGAGTAAATGCAGTTTTATTTTTGGAGAAATTTTCACTTTCAGAAACCATCATTGGTAGTCGCAACTTTTCAATTTGTTCCGCAGGTAAACTTAGACAAACCAAACCGCGACATTCTTTGATCATAAAATTCACCCACTCGGGAGTGATATGTTCTGCGGCGATAACAATGTCCCCTTCGTTCTCACGATCTTCATCGTCGACCAAAATAACGGGGCGTCCGTTTTTAATTTCTTCAATCAATTCTTTGATTGGTGTCATCATTGGTTGATTCCTTTTTTGATATTATTGATATCATCATTGGCGAACGCTTCAGCAAGCATATGAGAATTTACTAAATTCATTTTTTCTATAATAATTTTCACCATCTGATCACATTCGATATTCACAAAATCACCAGACTTAAGATTTCCCAGATTGGTCATCCTTAAGGTTTCGGGAATGAATAGCAACTCGACAGTTGCAAACTTTGAATCCCAGGTGTTAACAGTAAGACTGACACCATTCATACAGATGCTACCCTTAGGGATAACCCAGTTTTTTTGTTTCCCGCTCAAACGTAACTTCACATAAAGCGAATCAACGCCTTCTTGCCTCACCATATCAACAAGCGCCACTCCGTCAATGTGCCCACTCACCATGTGTCCGCCAAGGCGATCGCCCATGCGGAGACTTCGTTCCAGATTGATTTGATCGTCTAATTTCCAGTATAGAAAACTCGTCAGAGAAATGGTTTCAAGCCCAACAAAAAAATGAATTTCTTTTTCACTAAAATTTTCAACCGTAAGACAAATGCCATTCAGCGCAATGCTCTCACCCTTGATAATGTCATTCCAAGAGTCGGGCTTTTCGATTGAGATAGAGAATCCATTTTCTTTTTTCTCAGAAGATTTTAATTTTGATGAATCAGTGATCAAACCGGTAAACATGCACGAGCTCCTTCAAAAACAAAATCTTTACCTAATTGTTTCACCTTTAAATTTGAAAACATTTCTGAATCTTTGAGAGATTCAATATCAAAACCAGCGAATGCATCTCTACCTTCCCCACCAATAATTTTGGGGGCGACAAAATAATAGAGCTGATCAAAAATATTTTCTTTCAAAAAACTACCTAAAATTTGAGAGCCACCCTCTACCAATAGATCTTGCACACCTTGGTGCAGTGCTAAATCGGCGACAACCTCATGCAGATTTAAAGTGCCCGGATTTTTTTCGGAGCGCCACAGAGGAATAATTTTTGCTCCGCGTTTTTCAAGGGCTTCCTTTTGGATTCCAGGAAAATCTTTATCGCAATATATTAAGACCTGCCCTGGAGAATTAAAAATTTTTGCCGTCACCGGCGTTCTGAGTCTTGAATCTAAAATTATTTTTTTTCCAGTTAATAAATTGCCATTGTTTTCGATCCGAGCATTGAGACTGGGATCGTCTTTTAAAATCGTTCCAACCCCCACAAGAACCGCATCATGATCTGCACGCAACTCATGGGCATAGGCTCTTGCATCGCTGCCGGTGATCCATTTGGATTCGCCACTTCCGGTCGCTAATTTTCCATCAAGACTTGCAGCTGCTTTGAGAGAAACGAAAGGACGATTTTCTTCCATAACTTTCTTGAAACCACGGATCAGTTGTTGGCACTCGACAGCACAAACACCAGTGATGACATCAACACCCTTGGTTTTTAGAGCTTCAATGCTCTGGCCCTGCATAAGTGGATTGGGATCGAGAACTCCAACCACCACAGATTTCAATCGGCTATCGATGACGAGGTTCACGCAAGGGGGAGTGCGACCGGTGTGATTGCAAGGTTCGAGTGTGACGTACAATATGCAGTCAGAAAGAAATCCAGATTTTTTTTGGAGAGCCTCACGAATAGCAAAAACTTCGGCATGAGCTTCACCGGCCTTGGGATGATAGCCTCGACCGATAATTTCTTTATTTTCATCAATGATAATTGCGCCAACCATAGGATTGGGATAGGTAAGTCCTTTGGCTTTTTTGGCCAAAGCTATCGCTTGCTGCATAAAAAATTCGTGATTTTTAACGGGCAAAACATCACTCATGAGCTCAACTCCTAAACGTCCCCACCGATAATCATTTCTACTCTATTAGCAGCTACGCGTCAACAGCTGGAAATTTCAGGATTTAAGCCTAATATTCGGCGGTGTAGGCGCCGCCAATGAGTGGCAGAAGTGAACCCGTGCTGACATTGAAGTAATAATGGGCACCGATCTGAAATCCAGCAACGTGAACTGTGGCTCCGGCACCCCAAATGTCATATGTAGTGTCGTAACTCACGCCGGGCGCGAACGCGATGCTCTTTCCAAGCCCAAAACCGTACTCGTGATACAAAACATTTCCTTCAATGAATCCAGTTCGTTGAGTGAGACTCGCTTTTGAAATCGGAGGCGAACGCTGAGTGAATCCCGCTCCAAAGTGCGTGACAATTCCTTCTGCCAATCTATAAGACAAAGTGAATCCAGGAGTGACGGCAGTCGAAGTGGTGTTTTGAGTAGAAATCGTGTTTCCATATTGATCTAACAAAGAAGTTTGCAAAATTTGAGAGCTGTATGTTCCCCAAACAGCTACGCCGAAATCATGTGAATGATAGATTCCAATTTTAGTTGAGACGTTGAAAACTTGTTCTAAATCTAACCAAACGTTCGAGGAAAATTCTATCAGATCGAGTATTCCAAAACCCACGCTTGTTCCAAGAATTAATTCTCCGCTAGGTATGACAAAAACTCCCGGCAGAAGATGAGTCACTCCAAGAGAAATGGGAGACTCTTCCGAATGAGCGACGATTTTTTCTTTCGCAGCACCTGTGTTTCCGCAAAATAAAACAAGTGCGGCAAAAATAATAAATATGAAATTTTTAAAAGCTATAGTTCTCATTTAGACATTTTCGCGGAAATTTCTGGAACATCAAAGTAATTATCTAACACATTGTTTTCTGTTTCAAGCTCTCCAACAGCCGGAGTCAATGTGAAAACTATGGGGTAACGACCTGGCGTCAAATTCGTTATATCAATGCTCACGTCTATAGTTTGCGTGGCTCCGCCCCGCAGATCATGAATGACAATAGGATTAGTAATTCCTGCGACTTCCACATTTCTATCAGCGAGCGGATGACCCGGAATATTTGCACGACGAATGGAAAGTTTAGAGCCGCCGGCCGTTTGTACGCCCGCATTTCTGACTACAATTGAGAGCGCAATGGCGTTAGGACCCGCGGGAAGGTAAGTGAGTTCTTCCGTTCGTACAACAACATCTGGTTGCAAAGTACGCACGCGGCCTTCCCAAATGAGTTTGTCTTTAGTGATTGGAGAAAGCATTTTGAAATAATCAGCCACCATGCGCCAAGCTTCAATACCGGTGTCTTGCAGATCTGAAATCCCAACATTAATTCCATAACTACTCAATGTGTCTATCGCGGCGACTATCCCATCTGTTCCAGCCACGGTGTACACCCGTGTTATGTCTACCGGCTGACCAGCAAGTTCAAGTGAATAAAGTTGATCGATAGTGCGATAGAGATCCAAAACCGCTTTGGCGTTGCTCATCCGCAGATAAATTCCTGACCTAAAAACAACATCCAACAAAAGTTGCACATAGGATCCGGTGAGCTTAAAAGTTTTAACGGTCCAAGCTTTGTTAGTCAGGGGATTGAAGATATGTGGAAAAATATTGAACATGTCTGCAAGAGTGGTGTCACCCTGGAATATATCGCGATTAACATAACTTGGATTTTCAAAAGCAAGTTCCGTGTGAGTGTAATATCTCAAGGCATCTGCCGCCCAGTGCCCGGAAATGTCTTCACTCAATGGATCTTGCAATGGCAAATCACTCACACTAGTCAAAACTTTTTCGTGAAAAAGTGGGCCAAACTTTCCTTCAATATCAGACATGTCTGTCTCGACAATATTTTTAACGTAAGGATCTTCAGGAATGTCTTTTGTGATTTCGTGAATTTGATAATTCACCAGGCTGATATTTTTACCATTATAATTGAAATCAAAATCACCGAGGTACTGTCCCCATTTCCCCACATGAATGATCGGTACGCCATTGGAGCTATAAGGTTTTTTAAAAAGCACATGGGTATGTCCACCAATGATGAGATCGATCCCGGAAACTTGTTTGGCTAGACTGTCATCTTGGGCAAAGCCAAGGTGACTCAAAACAATGACGACTTGGCAACCTTCGGTAGACCTAAGTTCCTTCACATATTTCCGCGCCGTAGCAACAGGATCAAGCAGTCTGATCGGAAGAAAAAATGGATCAAAAATAAACTGGAAAGTAGATAATCCGAGAATTCCAATTTTGATTCCACCAATATTTTTTACTATGTAAGGCTTGATGAAATCACCGAGAGCAACATTTTTATCCAAGGCAGTTGTGTCTAGATTCGCACTTAAAATCGGGAGTTTGAATTGCGCACGATTAAGACTGTTGTAAAGTTCATCCGGACCAATTAACCATTCGTGATTTCCAAGAACCAAAGCATCATAGCCAATATTTTGCATTATTTGGAAAGTCGCAAGGCCGTGATTTAAAGTGTAGAAAATGCTACCTTCAGTAAAATCACCAGCATCAAGGACGAGCACATTTTGCTTTTGCTGACGCAAATTCTGAATCTCAGTAGCCAAGCGAGCAATTCCGCCAAGCTGAAACGGAGAATCATTGTTCAAGAAATGACTGTGAATATCTGATGTTTGAATAATCGAAAATGAAACATTTGAGTCCTTAGATTTCTCCGCCGTCGAGATTGAACTCGAGAGAGCTAAACCTAAAAAAATCAAAAATGAAAACAATCGGGAACCCCATCCGCGCATTTAAACCCCTAAAGCAGCCTGCCATAAGGGTTAGCGGGGATCAAGATTAGATTTTTGAAAAGATGATTTTGTCGCCAGCCCCTGGGTCTTTTCCAGCCTTGGCCCCGACTTTCATTGTGGCGCGAAGGACGTCACCGGCTACAGCCTCTTTAGAGATAATTTTGCGGGCCAATTCATTTTCCATTTCGGTTTGAATGACGCGCTTAAGTGGTCTTGCTCCGTAAACCGGATCAAAACCAGATTTAGCTAGAAACTTAACCACTTTGTCATCCACATCGAGTCCGATTTTCTTGAGCGCGAGGCGTTCCACAAGAAGTTTCAATTGAGCTAGGACAATTTTGCCAATGTCTATTTCACTCAGCGCATTGAATATCACGATGTCATCGACTCGATTCAAAAACTCAGGTTTGAAATGTCCTTTGAGAGCTTTCAAAATCACGTCGTCACCGGCACCTTCTTGAATCAGATGGCTACCAATATTGCTTGTCATAATGATTACGGTATTCTTGAAATCAACGGTGCGGCCCTGACCATCCGTAAGTCTTCCATCATCAAGAATTTGCAGTAAAATATTAAAAACATCGAGATGCGCTTTTTCGATTTCATCGAGTAAAATCACACAATAGGGACGGCGCCTCACCGTTTCCGTGAGCTGCCCGCCTTCTTCATAGCCAACATATCCGGGAGGTGCGCCGACAAGGCGAGAGACGGCATGTTTTTCCATGTACTCACTCATGTCGATACGGACCATTGCTTGATCAGAATCGAACATAAATTGAGCAAGCGCTTTTGCAGTTTCCGTTTTTCCGACTCCGGTGGGACCAAGAAATATAAAGCTACCAATGGGCCGGCGCGGATCAGAAATTTCAGCGCGGGCTCGTCTTATAGCATTCGCCACTGAGGTCAGCGCATGATCTTGACCAACGACTCTTTCTCTCAACCGATCTTCCATTTTCAAAAGTTTTTCGGCTTCGGCCTCAAGCATTTTTGAAACTGGAATTCCCGTCCATTTCGAAACAACTTCTGCGACGTCTTCGGGACCAACAACTTCCTTCAGCATTTGTTTGCCAGCATCTTCTTTGCTCGAAATATTTTTTTCTTCGGCGGCTAGTTTTTTCTCAAGCTCTGGAAGTCTTCCGTATTTTAGCTCGGCTGCTTTTTCCAAACTTCCATCGCGCTCCGCTTTGGCCACTTGGTTGCGAAGTTCTTCAATCTGTTTTTTTACATCTCGCATAGCCGTGATCTGGGCTTTTTCCGATAGCCATTGAGTTTTTAGAACCTGACTGTCTCTTTGAAGTTCGTTCAATTCTTTTTCTAAAATAATAAGTCGTTCGCGACTGGCTTCGTCTTTTTCTTTATTGAGAGCTTCACGTTCAATCTGAAGCTGCATGATTTTTCGTTCTTTTTCATCGATGTTAGCGGGCAAACTTCCAATTTCTATACGAAGCTTACTTGCGGCCTCGTCTATTAAATCGATGGCTTTGTCTGGCAAAAAGCGATCTGCGATATATCGCTGACTTAAGGTAGCTGCAGCAATGAGTGCAGCATCTTTGATGCGAACGCCATGATGAAGCTCATATTTCTCTTTGAGTCCGCGCAAAATACTAATGGTGTCTTCAACTGTAGGTTCACCAACAAAAACGGGCTGGAAACGCCTTTCAAGAGCAGCATCTTTCTCAATGTATTTTTTAAATTCATCTAAAGTTGTCGCACCTATGCATCGGAGCTCGCCCCGCGCAAGAGCAGGTTTAAGCATATTTCCTGCATCCATGGCCCCGTCGCCACCGGAACCGGCACCAACGAGAGTGTGCAATTCGTCGATAAACAAAATCACTGCGCCATCATTCGCTTTAACTTCTTTGAGCAAAGCTTTTAGACGATCTTCAAATTCACCACGATATTTAGCCCCGGCAATCATTGAAGCTAAATCCAAGACTAAGATTTTTTTTCCCAAAAGGGTATCGGGCACATCTTTTTTAATTATTCTTTGGGCAAGACCTTCCACAAGCGCGGTTTTTCCAACGCCAGGCTCACCGATCAACACAGGATTATTTTTAGTGCGACGGCTCAGCACTTGCACAACTCGTCTTACTTCTTCATCACGGCCAATCACCGGATCAAGTTTTCCTTCACGAGCGGCGGCAGTTAAATCGCGAGTGTATTTTTCTAGTACTTGAAATTTTGATTCAGGGCTGTCATCTGTTACCTTTTGATTTCCGCGGAGTTCGCCCAACGCTTTCTTAAAAGCATCTTCAGTGATATTAAATCTTTTCAAAAGTTTTTCTGTTTTTGAATCTTTGAATGCAGCAATAAAAAAATGTTCTGTGCTTGTGAATTCATCACCAAATGCAATGCTTTCTTTTTCAGCTTGATCCAAAAGTTTTTTGAGAGCCGAGGTCATTCCAACATTCGTGCTACCTTGGACCTTTGGTTCGCGACCCAAAATTTCTGATATCTCCGAACCTACCTTATCAACATCCACACCCATTTTTTTCAGGGTAGGCGGAACAATGCTTTCACCTTGATTGAGTAAAATACTCAGGAGGTGGGTGATATCGACAAAAGAATTGCCAATAGTTTCTGCGAGCTTTACAGACTCACTCAAAGCTTCTTGGGATTTGGTTGTAAGACGATTTGGATTCATGTACTAAGTTTGATGTGAATCACCCACGTGTCAAGGGCTAACGCAGATGAAAACGCCAGAAAAATTAAATACAAAACAGGGAATGATCAAAGACCCTGTAGTAAAAGCAAATTACCTCAAATATTCTTATGCGACGTCTTGCGACGACTGCACCCATTTTGATTTCGCGGCTGAATCCTGTCTTTTTGATTTTCCAACCGCGCCGACCCGCAAGAGCCAGCAAATCATAGATTTAGAGACTTTAGGCAAAATGGCCTTTTGTCGAGCCTACGAAATAGATTAAACTCCAATCAATATATGAAACCTCCATTTTACGTTGCTCTCGGATTACTCATTTTCCTTTACGCCGCTTTTGCAGTGGGCTTTCTCATTTTTCTTCGCAAACAAAAAGGGAAATGGCTTGCGCGCAAGGGATTTCATTCGCTACTTAAAAATGAATTTGTTCAGATCGATGGAACAAAGATTCATTACACCGTTCAAGGACCAGCAAAAGCACCAACAATTAGTCGAGATTTTAAAGACATTCTACTTATTCATGGCATCGGCGCGAATCTCTACTGTTGGCGCTTTTTGCAGCCTCTCTTGGCGGAACACCACCGCGTCTGGGCCATTGATCTTCGAGGTTTTGGACTTTCCGAAAAGCCATATCCTTACAGTTACAATTTAGAAAATCAATCGCGGCTGGTTTTGGAATTTATTAGGATTGTGATTAAAAAACAGGCCGTAGTTGTCGGGAACAGCATGGGCGGCGCGATTGCTCTTCATGCGGGACTGACGACTTCTAAGTCTGGCTTCGGCCTACCTGGCTCCCATTTGCTCATTTCTGATTTGGTTTTACTCGCACCGGCTTATGACTCTAAACTTGTTTACTTTGATCCCGGAAAAATCAAATTCACCACTGGGCTTTTTACTTGGCTGGCTAACCCATGGTTTGTAAAGACGCTTGTGCGTTCACTCTATGGAACTAAGATTGATGTGACCGAAGAAACGATTCACGCTTATATGCGGCCGTATTTGGAAGAAAAAAATGCTGCGTGGGCTTTGATTGATTCTTTCCAGTGTTTAACCGATGCCGATTTAAAAACGCGAATCTCCAAAATTAATGTCCCCACACTTCTCATCTGGGGAAGTCTAGATAAACTTGTTCCCGTCAAGTATGCTAAAGGCATTCAAAAATCGATTCCACATTCGCAACTTGTGATTCACGAAGGCGGTGGCCATCATATCCAAGAGGAAGAACCAGAATGGCTCGCAGGACAAATAGAAAAGTTTTTAGGATAATCGTTCTTCATTGTATTTACATATCAGTGAGTTATTTAAGCCACTTTTATAAGGTCGATTTTTTGAGCAGGCACCCCGCCCCAAGTTTCGCCGGCAAGGATGCGAGTCTTGGGCATGACAACAGAATTGGGAAGGACCTTGGCGCCAGCGCCCACTTCTACATCGCCCATGATAATGGCGCGAAGGCCAATCGTGGCCCCATCGCCAATCTTGACGGGAGCAAGAATCAAAAATCCTGCAACCCCATAATGCGCCACTATTGTGACGGAGCCGCCGATAGTTACTTTTTCGCCCATCTCAATTAACGAGGGGTCAGAGATATTCACAGTGTTGATTTGTGTGCCGCGACCGATTTTCATTCCCATCATTTTATAAAATAATAGATTGAACGGCGTGGGTGTGACAAATTCCAAAAAAGTGAATCGAACGATATACGTAAGACCGTTATGGATATACCAACGCACACTTTGCAAAGAATAGTAGGGGCCACGCCAAGCCTTGATGTTTGCGCGCAATATCCAATTAAAAAAACCAGTGACAAACAGAAGGGTAAATCCGTACATAAAATAACCTAGACCAAGACTCACACCATAACCTAAAGCTTGTACCCAGCTAGGCAAGGTCGACGTAAGATAAGAAATGAGTTTAAACGCTTGTACCGCGGGAAAAAATGAAATCCCAATACATAGGCTGGCGACAACATACATTGGAAGCAAGGTTACTAAATGAATAAATACTTTAAACCTTCGCAACATGCTTTCAAACAAACCGGCAATCCCCGGGTGCTTCGATTCAGTCGAATCTAAATCAATCTGCGGCTTCTTTTCAAATCTGAGTTTTTCAAGATTGATTTTTGTCAGACTCAATTTTCTAAAGTTGATTTTTTTTATCTTCATGATCAATAGATCGGAACAGTCCCCTCCGGACTAAAGACTTACTATCTATCTTTGAAAATCCATCAACCAAGCAGAGGCAAGAATGCTGTCATCAGGAATACCTTGAGACAGCGGGATCGCTTGAGAAAGCCGATCCGCGTGAATATTGATTTCCATAGGAGCTGGATCAAAGTCTTGCTCTATTGTATTTCCGTTTGTCTGAGCGAAAAGCGGCAAGCTTAAGAAGGAGAGGATAACCATTGGTGGTAGTGCGGCAACTCTATTGTAAATTTTCATAAAAATAACTCTCGTGTTCCTTGAAACGCTCCCCCATATTTCAAATTATTGTTAAAGACGCCCCACCCCTATAAAAAAATCAAGAAGCTATGAATCGACAATTCCGCCATGTGCGCATCTGTCGGTACATACCTAAAAACATGGAGCGAACTAACTCGTCCAAATTTTGTGCAGCGGCTTCAGCCATGAATTTCCCTTGCGTCGAGACAATTTTTAAAACTCCATGATATCCATGTTCGGTTTTTCGGATTTTCGATGTCGCATTGGAATCGATAGGAGAGACATTCAGAAGATTTTCCATCTCTTCGTTTAGAATCACTCGAAGTTGATCTTCAACATCAGGGTTATTTAAATTCAAATCGTATGTCATTTTCAATTCCTCCATTTGTTAGTTAATTTTTATTTTGCTAAGAACAAAAGCAGTAGCGGCAAACAAATCAAAGCACCTTCCATATTTTACCTCCGTCATCATGTTTTACTGAACAAGCGCTAGAGCAAGCCACGTGCCCGGTGGATGGATGATTGCAGTGAATTTGATTAGGGGATGTGTGGGAAAACGCAACGTGAGAGGAGAAAAAGCACATTAGTTAGACAGTTTGAAAAATAATTAGGGTGCGACAATAGCTAGTGGAAAACAAAACATTGTTTTCCACATGTCAAAATCCTCGCTTTTGATAAGCACGGCTTTAGTCATGAAGAATTGCTCAAGTCTAAAAGATGGCATAATTACTACTTTAAAAAAAAATTTTCCATTCAGACATGAAAATAAGTACTCGAATCTGGTCTGTTGTCCTGTCAAGATTTTGCGCTCTAACCCGAAAATTATCTTGTAAGCAGTTAATAGCAATTTGGCTATTTGATTGAATTAGGTCCACAGGAGTGGACCAAGCGAAATTAACATCGCTTCAATCTCGGAAGGGGGTTGTACCGACAGGAAGAGCTTTTTCAGTACGTAGGTAGTTTTAAATGGAGTTTTAATTTAGCTCAATTTAATTATGGCATGGTTGCCGACTCAAAGTCGCTGCATGGTGCAGAGGCGAGATTCATTCATGGAAGGAAAAAACAGGTATGACCGGAGAATAATAATATGGGATTTAGAATCGCTACAAACGTCGCGTCTGTAAACGCACAAAGAAACTTAAGCAACTCTCAGGAGGCAATTCAGAGCAACTATGCAAAATTAGCAAGTGGAAGCCGCATCAACAAAGCTGCTGACGACGCTGCAGGATTGGCAATTTCAGAACAATTTAAAGCTGAAATCCGATCTGACAGACAAGCTAATCGCAACGCAAACGATGGTATCTCCATGGTGCAAGTTGCTGAAGGTGGACTGAACGAAATTTCCAACATCATCACACGATTACGTGAATTGGGAATCCAAGCTGCTTCTGATACTATTGGTGATAAAGAGCGTGGAATGGTTAACGTTGAAGTTCAACAATTAAAAGAAGAATCACAACGTATTGCAATGACCACAAAATGGGGATCAACCAACCTTTTGGATGGAAACTCTCCTAACTTTGATTTTCAAGTCGGTATTCACAACAATGAATCCGAAGATAGAATCACTTTCAAAGCTGGCGAGAACACTGCTACTTTGGATGCTCTGAACATTGGTAGTGTTGATTATAGTACTAAAGAAGGCGCTCAAACTGCTTTGGCACAACTTGATGAAGCTCATACACGAGTCAACAGTACTCGCGCAAATCTTGGAGCTCTGCAAAACCGCTTAGTTTCTACAACACAGAACTTAAGCATCCAAGAAGAGAACATCAGTGCCGCTAACAGCCGCATCAGAGACACCGACGTGGCTTCCGCAACAGCAGAAGTGACTCGTAACAACGTTCTCTTGCAAGCTGGAACTGCAGCATTGGCTCAGGCTAATCAGACCCCTCAGATCGCATTGAAATTGTTGGGTTGATTTTTAGTATAACAAGTTTTAAAACAAGATTTATGAAAGGCCTGGTCTGCAACAAGACCAGGTTTTTTTTATTATGATGACAGATATATTGCAGAATTTTAACATTATTATTTCAAACGTTTGGCTGGCATCCGCCCTCGATGCCAGCTGCGTCTTGCTATTGTTTTTATTCACAAGCGTCGTATTAAAAAATATAGAGAGGCGTTCGCACTCTAAAATTTCCGGCCCCCACACATCTAATGTATTGAAAATTGTTTTTAAATTGTCCCGCCGGCTTTTAGTCGTGCTCACTCTTTATTTTATCGCGGACACTCTTCCTACTCATAAGAAATATGACGAGCTCTTACTCAACACTTCATTTGTAGTAGGTGTTTACTTTTGCTTGATTTCAATTTTCGATATTGTCGACGCGGTCATGAGTTCCGCATTCCGCACTGCCGGTCGAGAATTTGTTCCATTGATCAGCCGCTTAGTTAAATTTCTGGTTGGCCTCATTGCCCTCATGGTTCTCCTACGACATTTCAATTATGACATTTGGCACATTGTAACAGCTTTAGGTATCGGCTCTCTCGCCATTGGCTTGGCAGCGCAGCCAACTCTCATGAATATTATTGCGGGTTTCAATTTACTAATAGACAGACCGTTTATGAATGGAGATCGCATAAAACTCAGCTCCAACGAAATTGGAGATGTTGTTCATATCGGACTACGAACAACACATATTCAGTTGATAGACGGCAATATGATGATTGCACCCAATACAGATTTAGTGAATTCACGTGTGGTGAATTTTTCTGAACCCACTACCAACATGGCCAGTAATCTAAAATTTCTGATCGATCAGCACACAGATATAGATGTTGCGAAAGAAAAATTTGCTCAAGGTCTCGTTGAGATAGAAGGAACAATCGGTCCGTGCAAGGTGCTTCTCAGTGGAATCACCGAAGGAAACTATGAAATCCGTATTGGATTTAAATCAAATCATTTTGTGGATTTGGACGCGGTCTCGGATCGAATTTTATTAAAGTGCGTGAAGATTGCGATGGAAAATCATATCGCTTTTGCAGTCCCCGCTCTAAAAGCATTTGCGAACGCGCAAAATTAAAAACTCTATAGCAAACTAGGTAATTAGGGCGACGAGTCCCCAAAAGTGCCTAACTTTTCCTCGAAAAACTAACACTATGATAGCGGGCAAAAGTCCCAATAAAAAATTCTTCATAGAAAGCTAGTTTTTTCCAATTCGCCGTCAAAGTCTAGAATGAATATTCCGAGAAGTTTATGTAAGGAGGGGCGTATCATGATTTTCGATTTTTCAAAAAAGTTAATTGTTCTTTCTTTGGTGATTTTTTCGGTGAATTTTCTCACCGCTTGTGGAGGATCGCTTGGCTCAAGCTCCCTCACGTCTTCGGGATCTTCAAGTCAGTCGACAGGCTCCGGCAATGTGAACGCAAATATCTGGTCAGGAGTTCCCACTAAGGGATCTGCTAGCAGTAGTTTTGGCCTTCAATCGTTCACCATCAACACTCTTACAAACATGCTCTACGTGAATTTCTCTTTGCCTGTTGCGATTTTACCTTCGGGGTTGACTTACAAAATTCCAAATCTAGATGGAGCAACCTTGAGCATTCAATCCACCGGAATTACTCAAACATTGGTTTTTGGAATTCCAATGAATCATTTTGTTCGAGATTTAAATCTTCAAGGCCCAATCACATTGCCAAGTGGAGACGCTCTTCCTTCCGTGCCCGGCGGATCTGCTCCTAAGTTTTCTGCGCAAGTTTTTAATAATGGCAAAAGCCTGATGTATGTCTACGGAACACTTCAATACTTAGCTGTTTTTGTCCCTACTCCTGGATTTGATCCCCGTCTAAGCCTCACATTCCCTCTTGAAAATCCTGAGAAGACAACCGTGATGGGCTATTTTGCGACTATTCCTCAACAAACAAACTTCGCCGGCGGCGTGTACATGAGCGTGGTTTTCCCTCAAAGTATCGCCAGAGTTATCGACACTCTCTATGGTGGCACCACAAACTAACCTTCCCCCCACAACATATTGCGTCAAACCTCTTGAAGTTCTTTGCCAGGATATTTTATTGAGCCATGCATTTTTTATTTGCAGAATGCAGGCGAGTCTTCCCATAATCAGACTGATCCTGGATATTAGAGTCCTTTTGAGGAGAAAATTATGGCACAAAAGAAAATGAATAAAAAAACATCGAAGAAACCGGCAATAAAAGCAGCTCCGAAAAAAGCGGCCAAGAAATCACCGGCTAAAAAAATGACTAAAAAAGCGGCTTCCGGGGGCACCAAGCCTAAAAAAGCCGTTAAAAAAGTAGTAGCTAAAACTGCTCCGAAAGCCGCAAAGAAAACTGCAGCTTCCGGCGCGGCCAAGTCCGGGGGCGCCAAGTCCGGGGGCGCCAAGCCTAAAAAAGCCGCAGCCCCCAAAAAGTCTATGGGCAAAGCCGCCGCCGCATTTGGTGCTGGCGCAATTGTTGGTGGATTGGCTTCTGAAGATGCGATGGAACATGTGGCTGGTGAGAGTGATGAAACCAATTCCGAAGAAACTGAAAAAGACGACTTCGGAACTGAAGAAGGCGAATTCGAAACCTTCGAAGACGAAGAAGAAGACGACGATTTCGGAACTGGCAAAGCAAAAACTAGTGACGATGATGATGACGACGATGACGAGGAAGAAGAAGAAGAAGAAGCTGGAGACGACGAAGGCTATTTCTAGTCTGACCGATTAATTTTTCGTATTTAGAAAAAGCCCCGGGAGACCGTGGGCTTTTTTATTTGTAGCGAATCAAAAGAAGAATAAAAAAAAGCCTTGGATTTCTCCAAGGCTTTTTCAATTTCAATTTACGAAATTTATGTTACATCACTGGCGCATCGCTCGAGGGCGAATTGTCAGACATATCGCCAAGATCTGGCTTTGTGTGAACTGAGTAATTTTCAAACTCACCGTACATGTGAAGTTTATTATACAGAGTTTTGATGGTGATGCCCAATGAGTGAGCAGCCTTAGTCTTGTTGCCTTTGAAATAATTCAAAGCTTTCAAGATGTGACTCTTCTCAACTTCATACAAAGTGACATCAGGATCGTAATCAGAATTGAAGGTCTTCGCTTGAGGTTGGCGAATTTGATCAGGGAGATCGTCCACCATGATGGTATGACCTTCAGCCAAAATCTGTAAACGCTCGCAAACATTTTGAAGTTCGCGAATGTTTCCGGGCCATGAGTAAGCAATCATTAATTTCATAGCATCGGGGCTCATCTGGCGACCGCGCTCGAGATAACCATGCTTGCCTTGTCCCAAGAAATATTCAATCAACGCAGGGATATCATCTTTACGACGACGAAGCGCTGGAGTGTTAATAGTGATCGTGTTGATTCGATAGAATAAGTCTTCGCGGAAAATGCTCTTAGAAACTTCTGTTTCCAAATCGCGATTAGTTGCCGAAACAACGCGAACGTCGACGCGAATGGGATCTTTACCGCCAACGCGATAAATTTCACCTTCTTGCAAAAATCTCAACAGCTTGGACTGGATACCGGGAGTGAGCTCACCGATTTCGTCCAAAAACAATGTTCCGCCGTTAGCGATCTCTGCTAGACCGATTTTACGGGTATAAGCACCAGTAAATGATCCCTTTTCGTGTCCGAAAAGTTCACTTTCTAAAAGTGTTTCACGGAGAGCACCGCAGTTGATTGCGACAAAAGGCTTGTTCTTGCGCGGACTCTTTTCATGAATCTGCTTAGCAACTAATTCCTTTCCGGTTCCACTTTCACCTAGAATAAGAACAGTAGCTTGGGATGGGGACACTCGTTCAATCATTTTAACGAGTTGGTTCATAGACTCAGAACGGTAAATCATTTGATTACCGCTCTTTGTTGCTGGCCCACTTGTGATGTTTTGTGTGGGAAGGATGATGGGGTTTTGGGAATCGCTCATACGTACAACCTCGCGACTTTCAGTACGAAAAAATTAATGGTCAACTTCTTCTATGGGGACCACAACCCATTGCTCCTAGCCGTTAGTCCGGATAGAACGCTTAGAATATTTACTATATCCGGGTAGGATATACAAGGAAAATTTTGCAATGCATTAACAGATTGGTTTAAAATTACATTATGATTAATAGACCAATAACTTCAATGATTTACGATTTTACTCAAGAATTAGAGCTAAAACATGAGTCATTTGAAACAGTTAGAGCATATGAAGGAGATCTCCGGCACTTTTTTGAGACATGTCCCAAAGCTTCAATTGAAGAAATCTTCGGGGAAAACGGGAATTCCTACCAACTTGTGGGCAATCTTTCCATCTATGAACCTTCTACCCGGGGACGCAAGCTGGCTTCCTTGAGAACTTTCTTAAGATGGGCCCATCTCAATGGGGGCGCCCAAAGTGACTACTCAAAAATTATTGGATCTGTAACTGTACCCCGCAAACTCCCGTCTTTTCTGTCAGCCGATGAAGCTATGACTCTTTGGAAGGGTCTGCAAGATGCAGCTCAACTAAAAATTCTATTTCTGCTTCTGTATGGTTCAGGCCTTCGCGTCGCGGAAGCGGCCTCAGCTCATATAGAAAAAGTCAATTTCTCAGATGGAGTGATTGAAGTGTTGGGAAAAGGCGGAAAATTTAGGCAAGTGCCTTTGCTTCCACAAGCATTAAAATTGCTGAAAGCATACGATTCCGACAGTTTTATTTTCCCAAACGATAACGGGCAAAGCCTGACGGTACGTACTCTTCACCGCCAAGTGGTGAAGATGGGGGCTATGGTTGGACTCGAACGCCCCCTTCATCCTCATATGCTCCGGCACTCTTACGCGAGTCACCTACTAGAAGGCGGAGCTAGCCTTCGGGCCATCCAAGAGCTTCTCGGTCATGCGAGTCTTCAGACAACCGAACGCTACACTCACATAACAACCGATAAACTCGCGCGAACGCTTGAAGAAAAACATCCTCTCAAAAATAAATAAACTGAGTCATTTCAAATAGTAAAAAAGAAAGTGCGAAGGCTCAAGAGCGTCACTTTACCTATGGTTAAACTTCCCCATAATCGTTTTAACCTTCGACTGATCTTGGTACACCGCTTGCTCTACGTACCAATCGAGGAAGAATTTTTATGACACGTTTATTGTTATCGCTTTTAATTCTATCAACTTTAGTTTCCTGCAGAGGAGACAAATCCACGGCCCACGCGGTTCAGTCCAGCATGAACGGACCTGCGATCATCGTTCCCATGGACAGTCCTTTTATTAATGAAGACGACAAAGGCAATCAGAGTACCTCAGGAATTGATCCCGTGTCTCAGACAACGGGTATGGATACTATGGCTTTGCTGAACTCCCAGATAGTAGCAAGCATCAAAATATTGAATAGTATGTTGGGAAACAACAGTGACAATACCGTGCGCATGGAAGGGATTGTTATTACTAACTACACTCCTAATATTAAAAATCGAGTTTCCACAAATAGCGTGATTGATTCCATTCCCAACAATTTGCTTTTTGCAATCGCCAACAAAACCGCAGCGAAAATTTCTGATGCGGGTAAAGTGTACTCGCAATCAACTCCCAACTGTTACGAGGAGCAAAGTGCAAAATTAGTGGAAACTCACCGCTTCAATTTGAATTGTGATTTGAAAGCTCGCTTGGTCACTCGTGATGTGATGACCGATACTCAGAAGGCTGAGACCGAAAAAGCTTACAACAAACTGATTGAACATCCAGAGAACTACAGCAACGTTCCATTTCCAGTGTCCCTCTATCAAAGCAGAAATTTCTTTCAGAAAGATGGCAGCGTTATCAAGACAGATTTCCGCGTGCAGATCCGAGTCGACCAAGAAAAATTGAAAGCTGGGAGCTCGGATTTTCTAAGTTTCGAACTCACTGATCAAGATTACAATCACGTTGGAAAAGCGTTTATCTACTTGCCCATAGCAAGTCAGAATACCGCGCCTAAATTATCGGATTACAAAATGACATTACAGTTTATCGCGCCTGGCATTGACAACTTATTAGAACAAGTGGCCATCTTGCAGATGGCGCCAATCACTATTCAATCTGCTCAGCCGAATTGATGGCGATGGAAATTGAAGTACGCGCCCTGCTTTTCTAAAAGTTGGGTATGACGTCCCTCTTCCACAACTTTTCCGTCTGCCAAGACTATAATTCTATCCGCTTTTTGAATCGTAGAAAGCCTATGTGCGATGACAAAAGTAGTTCTACCTACCATCAATCTCTCTAATGCATCTTGAACAATCTTTTCGCTCTCTGAATCGAGTGAACTGGTGGCTTCATCTAAAATTAGAATTGGAGTGTTTCTATAGACTGCGCGCGCGATACTAATTCGCTGGCGCTCCCCACCTGATAACAAAGTTCCTCTGTCACCAACAATAGACAGATCTTGATCCTTCATCTTTTTCACGAAACCTGCGTTAGCCGCAAGCAAAGCCTCATCAATTTTTGCGACCTTAGTTGCGGGATCCGCAATATCGCCGGCCATAATATTTTCTCTGATTGTTTCATTAAACAAGAACACGTCTTGAGTGACAAGCCCGACGTGCTGTCGGAGCTCATCAATGCGGAAATCTCTGACATCAGTGTTTCCAATGAGAACTTGGCCGGAAGTCACATCATAAAACCTAGGAATGAGATTAACTAAAGTTGTTTTCCCGCCACCACTCGAGCCTACAATCGCCACAACTTCGCCGCGATTGATAGTGAGATCTAAACCTTTGAGAACTTCCTTGGAACCATAGCTAAATCTGACGTTTTTGAACTGAATAGTTTTCCAGTCATCTGTCCATTTCTTTGCAACTGCGCCACGCTCCTCAGGATTTTTAATCGTGACTGGAGCATCTAGGATTTCGAAAATTCGTTTGGAGGCAGCAACTGTGTGCTGCAATCTCACATGGGCATCTTGTAGTTTTTTAATTGGTCCTTGAAGGGAGCCAAGCACAAAAACGAAAGACATAAATCCACCGATTGTGGTGTGATTAGTCACAGCTTGATAACCAGCGAAATAAAGAATCCCAGAAAAAGTTATCGCCGCGAGCAGTTCAAATAGTGGTCCAGAGACTTCTTCTCGTTTGAGAATCTGTCTTCGAATGGCCAGCATTTGATTGATCACTTTATCGAACTTGCCGCGCATGTGAAGTTCAAGACCAAATGCTTTGACAACTCTGATGCCGTCGAGAGTTTCTTTTAGAACAAGAGTCACATTTTCCCAAATCTCCTGTTGCATCTGACTGTATTTACGAACACTCCGGCCTAAACTTCTAGAAGCCAGAATCAAAATGGGCGCAGCGATAAACGTGATCAGCGTCAGTTTCCAGTCGATATAAAAAAGATAGATGAGCATAGCAATCGCACTGAGAGGCTCACGAACGACATCGGCAAGTAGCGAAAGTCCCAGCTGAACAGAAATAACGTCATTGATAGTTTTACTTAAAAGCGCTCCGGGAGAATTTGCAGCGTGAAAATCAAGGCTCATCTGGGCGTAATGCGACTGAAGATCCTGCCGAATATCAAAACCAATTTTCTCACCAGTGTAGCGGAGATAGTACATGTGGAAAAATCGAATGATTCCGCCCACAAAATAAATTCCAACAATCATCAATGGAGCCGTTCGAAGAACCTTAGCATTGTGTTTGGTGAAAACTTCGTCGATAATGATTTTCACCATTTGGGCAGTACCGAGAGTGATGCCTCCGAGAATCACACCTAAAACTAGAGTGAACGCAATGATGCCTTGGTATCTTTTCAGGTAGGGAGCTAATCTTTTAAGATCTTTCAAACAAATCCTCGACTTTCTTGATTTATCTTTTATTTTACTGGCAACGAAGGAGCAATATGAAAAAAGCAGTTTTTTTGGATCGTGACGGCACCATCATCCGAGACATGGTGTATTTGAACGATCCTGCCGCAATAGATGTCTTCACTGAATCCTACGAAGCTATCAAGCTTCTCAATCAAGCGGGTTATGTGATAATTCTTGTCACCAACCAAAGTGGCGTAGCCCGTGGAATAGTGCAAGAACCTATTTTGAAGCAGATCAACCAGATCATTGTGGACGATTTCAGGAAAAATGGTGCCGAAATTTTAGATGTTTATTACTGTGCAGAATCTGTCGACAGCAATCACGCCAACCGAAAACCAAATCCTGGGATGCTGCTGGATGCAGCAGAAAAACATCAAATTGATTTGAAACAGTCGTGGATGGTCGGAGACCGTATGACCGATGTTGACGCTGGATTGCGTGCCGGATGCAAAAGTATTCTCCTGCAAAATTCAACAACTCCAAAGTTTGAAATTTCTGAAACCTTAGTGGTTGCTAGTGAGATGTTAGATGCGGCTCGAATTATTTTGGGCCTTCAAAGAAAAGAGCCCGTCCGATGATCCATCACTTATTGGAAATTCTCGGTCAGTGGATGATTGATCTTCAACAAAGTTGGGGATACGCCGGAATCGTTTTATTAATGGCGATCGAGAGCGCGTGTATACCACTGCCATCAGAAGTCATCATGCCCTTTTCAGGATACTTGGCTTCTCAAGGAATTTTCAATATCTGGGGAGCGGCCCTTGCGGGTAGCGTGGGTTGCTTGCTCGGAGGGTGGATTGCGTATGCTGCTGGCTATTACGGCGGCCGACCTTTCGTTAATAAATATGGAAGATACATTCTGCTTAATCCCTCAGACGTGGACACGGCGGAAAAGCTTTTTGCAAAACACGGTGAGATCATTGCCTTCACAGGAAGACTGCTCCCCGTGGTGAGAACTTTTATTGCTCTGCCTGCAGGCATGGCGCGAATGAATTTCTGGAAATTTTCGATTTATAGTTTTCTGGGATCATTCCCGTTTTGTTTTGGATTGGCTTACTTGGGAATGAAAATGGGCAGTCACTGGAATTCATTGCGTGACTATTTTCACAAGGCAGATTTACTTATCGGTTTTGTGATCATTGTGGGACTGGTGTTTTGGGTGCGACATCATTTGTTGTTCTTGAAATCTACGAAGCCCCTTAAAAAAATCTAAAGACTTTATTTTCCCTTCGCCCAAGTGCGCACGCACCAGGCTTTTTAAAACCGGATCGACGCTTTGGGCTTCGGTTGGAGTGAGAGTGAAGTCACTCACTCGTTGAGATAAAATATGGCGTAAAATAGTCGCAGACTTTTCATCCATTTCGGAGAAATCAGGAAGCCATCCCATAAGTGAAAGCAATTTCACTTCAAAGACTGGTGCCACTAGCCAAGGTGATTTCCCATTATCTAAGATTTTCAGTGAAGCGCCGAGAAGATTGTATAAATTTTCATTTTCAAGTCCTTCATGAGCGCAGCTTTCTGATAGTTCGGCGAAGTAACTTGCCATGGTGAGAGCCTCGATCGATGAAGGAAGATTCAGGAACTCATATGTGACTTTGGCATCTTCTAAAATGAAAATTTCCTGATTGGTTTTCTTATGCGCTCGAAATTCAATCTGCGTGAGAGCAGTCAACCCTCCCTCAAAACGCTTACGGCTTTTGAGTGCGGATCTGGCATAAGCAGATATTTTTTCGCCTTGAGCAGTGAGGATTTTAACTATGACGTCTGCTTCTTGAGTACGAACGACCCTGACAATGAAACCTTTTACTTTAAGTTCCTGCATTCTTTACTTCTGATTTGTACATAAAGTAAACCGCCGCGCCGACGAGACTCCACAAAGCCATCGACACCTGATTGATCGTGATCATAGTTGGACCGACAGTTCCACTTTCGCCAGTGTACCATTGAAAAAGTTTTAGAAAAACGACTTGCCCTACGCCCACACCTGCGGGACTGATAGGAATGGCAGTTGCCATGAATCCAACAGGGAAGACAAAGAAAAAAGATTTGAAACTCGGATTAAAGCCAAGTTCCTTGGCAATAAAATAGAGAACAAAAATCATTTGCGATTGAGAGACAAGACTCAATAAAACTCCGATTACAAATTGTCTCTGCCCCCCTCGAAAAGCATGAATACCGTCATAGACTTTTTCAATAAATTTGGCAGCAGGCGCTTTTTTAATTAGTCCTTCAGTAAAAGAGTGACCGCGTATTCGCCTCGAAAATCCGATCACAAAAAATGTGGAAAAAGCGCAGATCAAAAATAAAATAAAAAATGCGAGGCCTCTCAGTGGAGCAACTTTTTTAATATGATCCCACTGCGAAACAACCGCTACAAAGGCAATAATGATGACGGAATATAATCCGACAATACGATCCAAAAGAACGCTCGTCACAACCTTAAGCTTGGCATGCGGGTGAGTGCGAGTTATGTAGTAGGCCTTAAGCACATCTCCCCCCACACTCCCAGGCATCGCCAGATTAAAAAACATACCGATGAAACTTAACTTTAATGCCTCCCAAAAACTGACTTCAATTTGTTGACCATGCAGGAGCAACTGCCAGCGGTAGTTATTAATCAGTATGATAGCTAAGCAGGAGGCCAGACTGAGCGGAATCAACCACGCCGATTTTGCCATTAAGACAAAGGGCTCCGTAGTGATTTTCTTGGAGTGAATCAACCAATATATCAGAGCGACCGCGAAGGCCACTTTGGCAAGGTTGAGAATGAATTTTTTCGCTCGATGCACCACTTGTAAACCGTATTCCTATCTGCTAGCTTAACTTTCATCTAAGTCAATTGAGGAGAACTATAAATGAAACTTTCAGTTTTTGGAACAGGATATGTGGGCCTTGTGGCAGGTGTTTGTTTCGCCGATGCTGGCAATGAAGTCACAGGCATAGACATCGATGAAAATAAGATTCGCCAGCTCCAAGATGGTCAAGTGCCCATTTATGAACCTGGCTTAGAAGAACTATTGAAATCAAGCATCAAAGCTGGCCGCATTGTCTTTACAACCGACAAAATGAAAGCTGTGGAAAACTCTTCCGTCATATTTATTGCCGTAGGAACACCTGAAAACGAAGACGGTTCAGCTGATCTCAGACATGTTCTGGGCGTCGCGGAATTTATTGCGCAAAATATGAAAGAAGAAAAAATCGTAGTCCTAAAAAGCACAGTCCCCGTGGGCACTGCTGAAAAAGTAACTCAGCTCATGAAAAGCATCACTACACTGCCCTTCGACATCGTTAGCAATCCTGAATTTCTAAAAGAAGGCGCATCTATTGAAGACTTTTTAAAGCCTGACCGTGTTGTCATTGGCCATTCCACAGAGCGAGCCAAAGAAGTCATGTTTGAACTTTATTCTCCATTTGTAAAAAATGATAACCCAATTTTATTTATGAAAAATAAAGCAGCGGAGATGTGCAAATACGCCGCGAACGCGTTCTTAGCTACGAAGATCAGTTTCATCAATGAGCTAGCACTTTTAGCCGATGCCGTTGGTGCTGATATTGAGGAAATAAAAAAAGGATTCACCACTGATTCTCGAATCAACCCCGCGTTCTTCTACCCAGGAGTTGGTTACGGCGGAAGCTGTTTCCCTAAAGATGTGAAGGCGCTAATTAAAACTGGCGAAGAATATGGAATCGCTATGAGCGTGGTCAGAGCGACGGACAAAGCCAACGACACTCAAAAAACAGTCATTGTTGAAAAAATAAAAAATCATTACAAGAAATTATCGGGAGTTCAACTCGCAATATGGGGACTCGCATTCAAGCCTCGCACAGATGATGTGAGGGAAGCGCCAGCTTTCGAAATCATCGATGCTCTTTTAAAAGAAGGCGTGAAGCTTAGAGTCTTTGACCCAGTCGCTATGGAAAATACAAAAAAGCGTTTCGGCGAAAAAATTACCTATTGCAAATCAAATTATGAAGCACTGCAAGATTGTGATGGTTTAGTTATCGCAACGGAGTGGAACGAATTCCGAAGCCCCACATTTGAAACAATGAAATCGGCGCTTAAACAAAATGTGATTTTTGACGGCAGAAATATTTTCGATCCGCATCTGATACGTGAAGAAGGTTTCACCTATTACAGTATTGGTCGGGAAGCCAAATGAAAACGGCGCTGATTGCGGGTGGAGCAGGATTTGTAGGCAGCCATCTTTGTGAATATCTCCTTGCTCGTGATTACAAAGTTTACGCCATCGATTGTCTAATCACAGGCCGAAGACAGAATATTGAGCATCTTCTGCACAATCCCCATTTCAATTGGCTCGAACACAACATAATCACGCCTCTATTTATGAATGTGAAGTGTGATGAAATCTACAATTTGGCGAGCCCTGCAAGTCCGATTGATTTCGAAAGAATCCCTGATTTTATTTTAAAGACGAACTCCATTGGTCACATGAATCTTTTGGAATGGGCCAAAACTAATAGTGCTAAAATTCTTTTTGCGTCTACATCAGAGGTGTACGGAGATCCCGAAGTTCATCCTCAAGTAGAAACTTATTTTGGAAATGTAAATTGTGTCGGTCCTCGCGGTTGTTATGACGAAGCAAAGCGTTTCGGTGAAGCTCTGACCATGGCTTGGAAAAATAGATATTCGGTAGACACTCGAATTGTAAGAATTTTTAATACCTACGGCCCCCGCATGCGCCCGGAAGATGGCCGAGTGATTCCGAACTTCTTTATGCAAGCATTGGCTAAGAAACCACTCACGATTTATGGCGATGGATCGCAAACACGAAGCTTATGTTACGTGACAGATTTAGTTGATGGCCTCTACAAACTAATGCAAAGTTCCGTCACCACACCGACAAACATTGGCAATCCCAGCGAGCTGACCATCTTAGAATTGGCAAAAACCGTGGCCGAAGTTTGTGATTCACCATTCGAAACTGAAGTGCGTCCATTACCCACAAACGATCCTCTGAAGCGCAAACCCGACATCACAAAAGCCCGCGCCGAACTCAATTGGGAACCGAAAGTGTCACTCAAAGATGGTTTGGCAGAAACATTAAAGTATTTTAAAACCCAAATCTAAGTTTTAGTAGGCGTTCTTGGAAACGAAGCCTTTGAAGATTGTCAGAAACATTATTTTGAAATCAAAGAGCAACGACCAATTTGAAATGTAATACAGATCAAATTCGATTCGCTTTTGAAGTGATGTGTTTCCACGTAGGCCGTTGATTTGCGCCCAACCCGTCATTCCGGATTTAACCTTGTGACGGAGCATGTAGCGAGGGATATCATTTTTGAATTTTTCTACCAAAGAGGGACGCTCCGGACGAGGGCCAACGCAACTCATCTCTCCACGCAAAACATTGAAAAGCTGAGGAAGTTCATCCAACGAAAATTTACGGAGAATTTTTCCTAGCCAGGTGGCACGACCATCACCTTTGGCGGCCCAAACTGCGCCAGTTCCAGATTCGGCATCAACTTTCATAGTTCGAAACTTCAACATATCAAAAACTCGATTGTCTAAACCCATTCGCTGCTGACGATAAATTATCGGACCGGGAGTAAAAATTTTAATCGCCAAAGAAATTAATATCATAAAAGGAGAAAATAAAATCAGCGCAATACACGCGTAGGCAATATCTGACGCTCGCTTGGCGACGCGATTCCATCCAACAATTGGACTTTGATTTAATGAAATCAGTGGCAAACCTTCGAACTCTTCGACGTCACAACCCAAAGTGATATATTGGTGGAGATCGGGGATGATTCTCACTTCTACCGGTGAATCAATCAAACTGTTCAGAATTTTTTCCATGTCTTCTTTTTCAGAATTTTTTAGCGCGATAATGACTTGATCAATGTCATGCGCCAAAAGCAAATCTTGCAAATCCGAAGACCTGCCAAGAACAGGCAATCCAGTAGAAACATGGTGCTTATTATCTGAATGGTCTGATTTTAAATCGACGACTCCTTTGACATTCAAGCCCAGTTCCGTGTGATGCTTGAGTCTTTCTAAAAACGCCGAAGAGATTTCGTTATCCCCAATAATAAGAGTATGACGTTGATTAAAACCTCGTCTGCGCAAATTTTTAAGGACATAGCGAAAGACAATTCTCTCGCTGAGTAAAAGCGTTAGCCCAAGGACGTAAAAAACGAGGAAAACACCGCGAGAAAACAATTCTCCTGTGAGCAGAAAAGTCAGAGCGGCCAAGGTCAGGAAGGCAAATGAATGAGCGCGAATAATTGTCGCAAGCTCAGGCCAAATATTTTGGGTGCGTCGAGATTTATAAACTCCTGACATATAAAAAGCGGCGAACCAAAGTACCGCAATTCCAAAACTCAAGTACGCATATTGATCGTAAAGCGGAATCCCCTTTTTGACCGGAAAAATTTCACGCAAATACACTAGACGCATGGGGTATGCGGCGAGCCACGCCATCGTGATTAGAAATAGATCGAAAACTTGGAAAACCAAATTTAAAAATTTATGGTGTTGTTTTAACATTCCCTACACATTAAATCTTTTCGACTAGAAAATTCAAGCACTTACCGGTATTGTCAGCTCATGAAAATTCTCCTCGATGCCCGAATGGTGGGCGAAAATGTGCATGGCATAGGTCGATACACCGTGGATCTGATTCACGGACTCAAGCGTAAGGGCTGTGAAATCAGTATCATTTATGACAAACCGGAAGCTCCTGCTGCGTTTGAGCCTGAGACAATCACTCAAGTGTTCCACCTTCCCGTAAAATTTGCGTCGGCAAGAGAATCTTGGTCTCTTTCGTTTATCAACATTCGCTGGGATCTTCATAAGTTTGACATCATTCACTTCCCTTCTTTTGCCGTGCCTATGCCCTGGGCTCCAATTACCTGGGGAAAAACAGTGATCACGATTCACGACACAATTCATCTTTCCCAAGACCGAAATCTAAAACACCAAGCCTATTATAAACTCGTGGTCCACGGGGCCTTGCAAAAAGCAAGAGCCGTACTAGCGGTTTCTGAGTGGGGCAAGAAGGAAATAATCGATCAATTCCAATTGAGGCCCGACAAAGTTCATGTGGTCAGAAATGGGCTTGAAAAATCTTGGTTTGAAACTTCTGAACTTGCGGAATCCTCAGGTCCCGGAATTTCTTCGCCAGCGTTTATTTGCGTCGGAAACACTAAAGAACACAAAAATATTCAAACATTGATTGAAGCCTCGCGGGACCTGTGGAATGAGGGGGAGGATTTTAAACTTCAGCTGGCACTTTCGGGAAATGACATTCCGGACCAATGGGGTCTATCTGCTTTAGAAAAAGAGAAAATCACTGTACTTAAAAATGTGAGTGACGATAGTTTAAAAAGAAGCATGAGGCAAAGTCGCGCATTGATCAGCACAAGTATGATTGAAGGTTTTAATTATCCAGCAGCAGAAGCGTTGGCTTTGGGAACCCCCGTGATTTTATCTCAAGGATCCGCTCAAGAAGAATTGTCCGGAAGTCTCGTTCATTTTTATGGCCCGCCCAGAGACAAAGAAGCGCTTAAAAAAGAAATGAAAAAAGCTATTCCTGCGCCGCGGGCAGCTTCCCAACCTCGCCACAACGTTTTAACTGTTGAGGAAATGGTTGAAAAGACACTTCTCGCATACGGTAAAATCCGTCGAATGTAATTATTTTTTGGGGACCCGAGCTCCAGGGTATCCAGAAATAAGTTGATTGATTCACACCTGCAATCCATGAATGCCAATTGGAAGCTTTCACAGATATTTCCAAAACATCAAAAATTTATGGCGAGTTGATAGAAGGAAAAAAGAAAAACGGATACTTGCAGACTAATCGACTTCAGAGGAAGCCGTTTTACAATGGCTCAACTTGGCAAGGTTGAGAAGGGCCTGGCACTAGTTGTCGAATTGTATCGATCCAGCGCAGATTTTCTAGTCAGGCCTTACCGGCGCATCACTATTAAAGAAATCAAAATTCGTCAAATCCGACAAACTTCAATCGAGAAACCACTCAAAAAACATAGAAAATGACACAGGTGAGCTACCAAAAGGTACGGCGTACCTGCTGGGGGTTGTTTTTTTCGGGCAAAGCGCCTAGGATAGGGCAAAATAAATTTGCAGGAGTGAGCAGTAATGTCAGAATCGATAACGGCACAAAATACTTTTGAGGTCCTACAACGTCATATTCTCGTCGATGGTTATCCCGTCGTTCTAGATTTAGAAAAAAGTCAGGGATCTCATATTTTCGATGCTGTCACCGGCAAAAAATATTTCGATTTCTTTAGCTTCTTCGCAAGCAATCCCATTGGATTCAATCATCCCCGTATGAATGAACCGGAGTTTGTTAAAACTCTTACACGTTGCGCTAAAATCAAACCAGTACTCGCTGATATGTACACTCCGGAATATGCAGAATTTGTGCAGATCTTTGCCGAGACTTGTGGTCGCGGTCATTTTAAGAAATATTTCTTCATCGAAGGTGGAGCTCTTGCGGTTGAAAATGCTTTGAAGACAGCTTTCGATTGGAAGGTGCGAAAAAATATCGCCAAAGGAAAAGGTGAAAAAGGCCAACAGGTCATTCACTTCGAACAAGCTTTCCACGGCCGCTCTGGCTATACCATGAGTATCACCAACACCGATCCCAAAAAGATTATGCACTTTCCTAAATTCAAATGGCCACGCATTAAAAATCCAAAAATGAATTTTCCCCTCACACCAGCATCTCTTGCTGAAACAGAGAAGACCGAACAATTAGCGCTCGAACAGATAGACGCAGCCTTTAAAAATAATCCGGATGACATTGCTTGCATCATCATCGAACCCATTCAATCCGAAGGCGGAGACAATCATTTCCGTCTTGAATTTCTTCAAGCACTTAGAAAAATTTGTGATGAAAAGGAAGCTCTTCTCATTTTTGATGAAGTCCAAACAGGTTTTGGTCTCACCGGAAAATGGTGGGCCTACGAACATTTTGGAGTGAAACCTGATGTTGTGGCGTTTGGTAAAAAAGCGCAAATTGGCGGCGTCGCGGTGTCAGATCGTATTGACGATGTCGACAACGTCTTTAAAGTTTCTAGCCGCATCAACTCGACGTTCGGTGGAAATCTCACAGACATGGTGAGAGCTAGCCAATACTTAAAAATTATCAGAGATGAAAAACTGCAAGAAAATGCCGCGAAACAAGGGACATATATTCTCGAACAAATTCATTCACTGAGTAAACAGTTTCCACAAGTCACGAATGTTCGCGGCCGCGGATTGCTAGTGGCGTTTGATCTTCCGACTTCGGAAGATCGCGACAAATATCGCCGTATAGCATGGGATCTGGGACTACTTGTTTTAGTTTGTGGTGATCACTCGATCAGACTTCGCCCCGTTCTTGATATCACTCGCAAAGACATTGACGAGGCCATGGGTCTTTTCGAATCCACATTTAAAAAATTATATAATTAATATTTTCCGGAGGTTTGAGAATGAAGTTCACAGCAAATTCTGAAAAAGGAAGCCGTTACGGCAAAACCCTTCAAGGTTTTCAATTCATAAATAATAAAGAAGTGTTTGACGGAACAGGCGAAACTTTTAAATCCGTGAACCCCTCAGATTTAAACGACACTCTGGGAGTTTTTCCAATCGCTGGTGTGAAAGAAGTTGAAGCCGCGGTGATGGCGGCAAAAACTGCTTTCCGAAAATGGGCTGACACTCCCGCTCCTGTTCGCGGAGAAATTATTGGAAAATTTGGAAGACTGCTTCACGAGCACAAAGAAGAATTTGCTTGGCTGGTCACTCGTGAAGTTGGAAAAACCAAACGCGAAGCTTTGGGTTCTGTTCAGGAAGCTATCGACACCGCCTATTTCTTCCAAAGTGAAGGCCGCAGATTGTACGGACAAACTGTTTGGTCTGAAATGCGCGATAAAGAATGCATGACCTACAGACGTCCTTATGGCGTCGTGGGAATTATTTCTGCTGGAAACTTTCCAATTGCTGTTCCTAGCTGGAAAATTATTCCTGCACTGATTTCTGGTAACACCGTTGTTTGGAAACCTTCCGAAGACGCCCCCACTATTGGAGCGCTCTTTGTGAAACTTTTTGAACAAGCGGGCTTGCCCAAGGGTTGCGTGAATGTGGTGAATGGTCTCGGCGCGAATAGCACCGGCAGTCACATGATTGAAGGTATCGACAAAGGTTGGTTCCAAAAATTCAGTTTCACCGGAAGCACTTCCGTTGGACGAATCATCGGCGAAGCTTGCGGAAGACAGTTGCAAGTCCCTTCACTTGAACTTGGTGGCAAAAATCCTCTCGTCATCATGGAAGATGCTGATTTGAACAAAGCTGTTGAAGCCACTCTCTTCAGTTGCTACGGAACTGCCGGCCAGCGCTGCACCAGCACTGGAAATATTATTTTGCATGAGAAAATTGCAGATAAATTCCTCAGTGACTTTGTGGCTGGCGCTAAAAAATTGAAAATTGGGAATCCTTGCCTAGATGCAACTGCGTACTACGGCCCGATGATGAATCAAAAATTCGGACAAAAGTTTTTGGAGCATTTTGAAATGGCTAAAGCCGATGGCGCAAAAATGCTTTTGGGCGATGGTCGATTGACGGATAAGAATAAGCCCGCAGATTTTGAAGGCGACATCAATTCTGGATTTTTTGTTGGTCCCACACTTTGGGACAACGTGAACATGAAAATGAACGTGGCGCAGACCGAAGTTTTCGGGCCAACCGTCAACGTGGTTCGAGTGAAAAATTTCGATGACGCTCTCGTTGCGGCCAATGCCGTCGAATATGGATTGTCCTCAGCGATCTTCACTGAAAATCCCCATTACATGTACAAATTTAAAAACGGCATTGATGCAGGAATGACTTCAATCAACAATTCGACCACTGGCGCGGAAGCTCATTTGCCTTTCGGTGGAACCAAGAATTCCGGCAACGGGACTCGCGAAAGTGGGATCTGGGTTATTGATGCGTACACCAAGTGGCAAGCCGTGAACGTGGATTTAAGCAGTCATTTGCAGTTGGCTCAGATCGATGCGGAACACACGTCTGGACAGATCGCTGCAGGACAAACTGAGAACTTGGCCGAAGAATTCAAACCACTCTGGGATTGACTCTGCGGGTTGACATGATAGATAAGTAACATCCAAAAAAAATGGCTCGGTAGCTCAGTTGGATAGAGCAATAGCCTTCTAAGCTATAGGTCATTGGTTCGAATCCAATCCGAGTCACCATTCTTTCCAATATCCGAACTTAAAACCTGTAGATTAGAGTGATCGCCTGAAGCCCTGGGCGCAAGGAACAGAACCTCAGTTTCAATTCCTTCGGGGCCTTTTTTGAGTTCCTTAACCAACTGCAACTTATTCCCTGGAATCTTTGCGTCAGCCAAGTAATACCAAATTGCAAGACCTTCAGAAGTCAGCACCAATTGCTGGATTGTTTCCCGTAAAAGTCGTCTTTTAAGGGTCTCAGGTGCTTTTTTGAATCCTCTGTTGAAGTCCGCAATACTATCTTTACCCAAATCCGAAGATCGAATAAGTCGAAAAATTACGAACCACCTAAAGGTGGTTTTTTTGTGCCTGGATGTTGCCGTTTATGATTTTCGCGGGCAACT
>JAYTHU010000037.1:0-41035 GCA_043732305.1 Oligoflexia bacterium | reverse complement strand
CTGCGCGAGTTGCATTCAATGCATCTTCAACGCGAGCTTTCTTTTCTTTCATCTCTATCTCAGTGGCGCCACCAACGTGAATCACTGCAACTCCGCCCGCAAGTTTAGCCAAACGTTCTTTCAGTTTTTCTTTGTCGTAGTCGCTGGTGGTCTCTTCGATTTGTGATCGAATAGATTTCACACGAGCTTCGATATCGGGTTTCAATCCACTGCCATCAATGATGATAGTGTTGTCTTTATCAATAACGATTCTTTTTGCGCGACCGAGATCGGTGAGTTTCGCGGATTCCAGCTTGTCGCCGAGATCTTCGCTCAAAACTTTTCCACCGGTGAGGGTTGCGATATCTTCGAGCATTGCTTTACGTCGGTCACCAAAGCCAGGAGCTTTGACGGCACAGATTTGTAAAGTTCCGCGGAGTTTATTGACCACCAAAGTAGCCAATGCTTCGCCTTCAACTTCTTCTGCAATGATCAAAAGTTGTTTATGTTGTTGAGCCACACCTTCGAGAAGGGGGATCAAATCTTTCATCGCGCTGATTTTCTTTTCATAAATCAAAACGTAAGCGTCTTCGAGAACGGCTTCCATTCTTTCAGCGTTGGTGATGAAATAAGGAGAGAGATATCCGCGATCGAATTGCATACCTTCAACAACATCAAGTGTTGTTTCAGCAGTTTTGCTTTCTTCGACAGTGATAACGCCTTCTTGTCCGACTTTTTCCATTGCTTCAGCAATCATGTCGCCAAGATCTTTTTCGTTGTTCGCAGAGATTGAACCAACTTGAGCGATTTCTTTTTTGCCATTCACTTTTTGTGAAATTCTTTTGAGTTCTTCCACAACTTTAGCAACGGCTTGATCGATACCACGTTTGATGTCCATGGGGTTGTTTCCAGCAGCGACGATCTTTGCGCCTTCGCGGTAGATCGCTTGAGCCAAAACGGTTGCAGTGGTTGTTCCATCTCCAGCGTCATCATTTGTTTTGCTGGCGACTTCTTTGACCATCTGAGCGCCCATGTTTTCGAATTTGTTTTCCAATTCGATTTCTTTAGCCACGCTCACACCGTCTTTAGTGATAAGTGGGGCACCGAATGATTTTTCGATGATAACGTTACGGCCCTTAGGTCCAAGAGTTACTTTAACGGCATTTGCCAATTGGTTTACACCGCGTAGGATAGCACCGCGTGCTTCCTCTGAAAATCGCAATTCTTTTGCTGACATTTTTTACTCCAATTTTTTAAATGAATTTAAAAACAAAATTAATTAATAATTCCTAAAACATCTTCTTCGCGGATCATCAAATAGTCATTGCCCGCAATTTTGAGCTCGGCACCTGAATATTTGCTGAAGAGAACCTTGTCGCCTTTTTTGACTTCTAATGGAAATTGTTTTCCATCATCAGAAATACGACCATTGCCAGTAGCAATAACGATAGCTTGTTGGGGTTTTTCTTTTGCGTTGTCAGGGATAAATAATCCTCCTGCTGTTTTTTCTTCTTCAGCCAAACGCTGAACAAGAATTCTGTCGTGTAGTGGTTTCACATTCACGGGTGCTGTAGTAGCCATGTTTCAGACCTCCTTAAATAAGTCGATTTATAGTTTCTATTACGCTTCTTTGCCTGTTGGCTAAGTTTTTAAATTTAAATTTAGCTAAGCCGGACAATGGTGGTTAGAGGTGTTTTTGTCAAGGTGGGTTGCATTTATTATATGCCGCGCAAAACGAGTATTTACGAGGTTTTATGTCTAAAGTTTTATCGACATCTGACTAAATATGATACAAATCAAAAATACATATATCTAGTAAATACAATTACTTAGCTTATGTAGTGGTTGGCGCGTTTATTCCATATGGAGAGTGTACAGGGGGAAATTAATGGAATCAGCGATAAACTTAAGAGCCACACCCCGTTTGCGTCGGCGAATGGAAGACTTTTGGCAACTCAACATCAATCATGACGAGCTTATAACCCGGAATATTGTCAACTTGAGTCCGCAAGGAGTGTCTTTCAAGACGCCCCAGCGTGTTGCCTTCGGCTTGGGTCAGACCATCCGAGTCATGATCAGGTTGGGGTCGGAGCGCATTTTTGAATGTGAGGGGAAGGTCGTTTGGATCAAAGATCTTAGTTACGGCGTTCACTTTTTTAAACTCCCAATGAGTTATGACAGTTGGGTGATGCGTGAAATTCATCAAAGCGAGCTTTTAATACACCGTGATAAATTTAGTCTCGATACAAAAAATCGTGTCCAAAATTTGAGAGAAGAAAATCGAGAAAAGCAGAAAAATAGAATGCTCTCTTCGACATTTGATCTCGTTTTGATCTGCTTTTTGACTACTGCATTTATTATTGTGGCGCTGATTCATGAGCAAGGTAGTAAAAATTCCAGTTTTGCAAAAATTTTGGAAAGAGAATTCATTCAACGAATGACTATTTCTAAATAGATCGGTCCTGGGTAGAAAACGCGAGTTCGGGCAAAAAAGGCTTCCATGACGGAAGCCTTTTTCTTTGTTTAAATTCTATTTGATTTCTCCCTTTTTTTCGATGATTCTCAACTCATGAAAAATGAATTCAAACCTTCCCAGTTTCAGCCCGCCATTCCACTTGATAAATTTATTCTCAAAGAAAAGCCTAATGCGGACAGCGTCCCGTTAGATGTTTTGTTTGTGGGAGCAGGCCCTGCTGGACTTGCCGGTGCTATCGAACTCGCAAAGCTTTTGAAAAAAGATAAAGAAGCCGGTGGAAACATAGTTTGCGAAATTGGAGTTTTAGAAAAAGCTCCGGCACTTGGTGAGCATTGTCTCTCTGGTGCGGTTATTAATCCCCGAGCATTGCGGGAACTGTTTCCTGAACTTAAAGATTCGGATTTCCCTTTTCAAAAGCCTGTTGAAGGAGATTCCGTTCATTTCATGATGGAGAAATCTAGCATCCGCATGCCCACACCTCCCACCATGAAAAATCACGGCAACTATGTTGCGTCTATTTGCGAAGTTGTTCGCTGGATGGGAAAAAAAGCCGAAGATTTAGGAGTGCAAATCTTAACAGGATTTCCAGCTGAAAGTTTGCTCGTTGAAGAAGGTGGAAAAGTTTTAGGAGTTCGAACAACGGCTTCTGGTTTAAATAAGGATGGAACCCCTGGATCAGGTTTTATGCCGGGAACTGATGTCACGGCGGAAGTGACAGTGCTCACTGAGGGCACACGTGGTTCTCTTTTCCAGGCTTATGCTGAATGGCAGAAACTGACTTCACCTAATCCACAAATATTTGCACTTGGCGTGAAGGAGCTTTGGAAAGTTAAAAAAGTTCCTAAGTCCGTCATTCATACTCTTGGTTGGCCTTTGCCTGGAGATGCCTTTGGTGGCAGTTGGATGTATCCCATGGGCGATGATAAAGTTTCGTTTGGATTAGTAGTCGGACTTGATTACCGTCAGCAAACTTTGGACGTGCACGCTCTACTTCAAAAATTAAAAACCCATCCCTTGTTTGCCGAATACTTAAAAGATGGGGAGCTTCTCGAATGGGGAGCTAAAACTATTCCCGAAGGTGGAATTTATTCTTTCCCTGAAAAACTTCATGGAGATGGAATTATGTTTGCCGGTGATGTCGTTGGAATGGTGAACGTTCCGGCACTCAAAGGAATTCACTACGCCATGCAAGCGGGAATTTTTGCCGCTCGAACTATTTTTGAAGGATTGAAAACTAAAAAAGACATGAGTACAAAAACACTTTCTGGTTATGACGAGCTCGTGAAAAAAAGTTACATTCATGATGACTTGTATAAAACTCGCAATATGCGATTGGCGTTTAAATCGGGATTTATCGCTGGTGGAATAAAATCATCAATGATGATTGCGACCGGCGGAGCAATCCCCGGCGGCATGATTCACGTTGAAGAGGATGCAGCTGAAATAAAAGAGAAGTCTTCCGTCCCCTTCACTGTACCTGCAAAATCAGGTGTTGTGAATGGCGTAAAGATCATTGCAAAAGTGGATGGCGTGTTTCAATCGGGAAATAAAACTCGCGATCACATTCCCTCTCATTTGATTGTAGGGAAAGATATTCCCGCGGATGTCGCAGATTTCTACGCAGCACTCTGTCCTGCCGGAGTTTACGAGCGTCATGGAGATGAACTTATCGTGAACGCGCCAAACTGCATCGACTGCAAAGCAACGGATGTTATTGGGCCTCGGTGGACTCCACGTGAAGGTGGAAGCGGACCTCAATACAAGATGATGTGATTTTAAGTTCAGGTGGTTTTTCGGCTAATAAATTTTAAAAAAAATAAAAAGCCCGCGGAATGCGGGCCTTTTTATTGAGTGAGTTTGTTTACTAGGACTTTGTTTTAAGTTTATGAACCCTTCACGCGACCAGAGATGTCTTGTTGTGCTGGCTGATTGGTAATTCGCATTTCGGGTTGCATTTCTTTCGCAGGGTTGCAACTAGCATGCGATCCCATACTTCTTGCGTAGCTGACACATTCGCGCTCGGCAACGTCTTGACTGATGTTAGATTCAAAGTAATGACAGCCGAGTTTGTAAGCGTAGGTTGCGTTGGCTACTCCAACTGGAACTGGGCAAGCATTGTAAGCATTAATCGTTTGTCTGTTTCCCTTTGAATCTGAAGTGCTGTAACCATATTCGCCAGATTGAGAAGCCGAAAGATATTCGTCACCATGAAATCGTCCACCTTTTTGCACATAGGCATCAAGGCTGGTTTCCGAAATTTGATTGTCGCGATCGGTGCTGCCCGAGCGAACATCGGGGCGTCCAGACGATGTACCTTCATAATAACTTGAGCTTGAGTAAATGCTGTCGCGCAAAGCTTTAGCTCGGCCAGCATCGTACTTATCAACATATGCGATCTGATTTTTTTCATTCAAGTTGGTCACGTGACCGCTGATTCTACTGGCATATTGATGAGAAAGATTATTGTCGATGATGAAATTGCCGTTCCTGAGATAGCCACAAGTAGGAATGGTTACTACTCGGCCAGATTTATCTACTACATTGGCAACGTAGCAAGTGACGTTTCCATCTCTCACCATTGTGATGGAGTAACTGCTATCGCCATCCAAATTGCCGGAACAAGCGGATTGCTGTCCTTGAATACAAGCTATAGTAAATTGATTGATTTTTTCTTTGTCCGATTTATGGCCCATGAGGCAGCTCAATCCGTAAAAGATAACTCCGCCAATGATTCCGCCAGCTAGCGTTCCTTCACCAGTGTTTTTGATAACGGCTCCGGTAAGAGCGCCAGCTCCAAATCCTTGGGGACCTGTAAGAGCTGAGCAATCGGCCTGGGCGTTTGATTGAAGTGCGAACACCGCGAACAATGTGACAAAAATGGTCTTCTTTAACGTCATATAATACTCCTTGTAAACTGACATCCTCTATAACCACTTGATAGTTCAAGTGGCGTGCCAAAAGTCTAGTCAGTTTGAAGTCACAGTATGTAATAGGTAACTATCTGATTATAATACGTTTTTCTAAGGTCATGTATTGAGTGTGGTCAGTTCAAAAGCATCCGCTTTTGCGCTCTCGCGACAATTTTTGCGAAAAGGCAAAAAGGTACGCCGTACCTCATCCGCAAAGCAGGTCGATCTGAGTGGGTAAAATAAAAACCCCAGACTTTGATCTGGGGCTTTTAACGCGGTATAGCTACCAAAATGAACCTGGTACCTGAGGGTTTAGTTGGCGGTGAGGTTTTGGGGAATGAAGGACACGTTGATGTTCGCGTTTTGGGGGGGGATAGCTGTTCCATGGAATACGATTGAGTTTGCACTTGAGTTGTAAGTCCAACCGTTTGTTGCATCGTTAGGTTCGGTAACGCTATTCACTTGAATGATGATCGAATTCACTACGGGACGACTGCTCAAGTAAAACTGAGTGCTGAGCTCTTCGATTTGTTTTTGGATCGCAGTGAGTGAACTTGCATAAGATGCATCACAAATACTTCCGGTCACTCCACTGGTAGCAGCGGATAAAGAGATGTATCGCTGACCCACGATAGTTGAGGGAGAAGCGTTGTAGTGAGAATTGTAACATGCAGTATCTAGTACGGCGATACTTGAAACGTTATATCGTCGAGTAGAACCGGTTGATCCAGTCAATGTGTCGAGATAAGAGATGTAACTTTGCACTGAATCGAGAGTGGAGGCTGAGTAGTTGTGATCCGTTCCGCCATATTCTGCACGACCCGCACCACTGAAATCATCTTCGTCGGAGAGAATGATCACGGCTAAGAATGAATCCGCTCTTAAAAATCCTTTGTTCATTGAGCTATTGAGTGCAGTTTTCATGCTCGAAAATTCTCTCTCGTCGCCTGATCCATTTGATCCCTCAACACCGTTGATAACAAAAGTATTAATAAGATTCGCTGTGGTTGGAAGAATATCGAAAATTCCAGTGTGAGATGTTGCATCAGTTCCGTCCCTAAACTTTGCTAAGCTTGCATTCGTAGAGCTATAACCGTTCAATGTAGGGTCAGCTTTGTAAGCTTCAGAAGTACTGACTGCAATGTGAAAGTCATAACCCTTGGTGTTGATGTCACCAATGAAGCTATCAAAATTTGATGCCATATTTTGTTGTAGTGGTTGCATCGATCCTGAATTGTCCACCATCCACAATATATCAATCTTGTTGTTAGCAACGAGACTGCCTTGCTTGAATGATTGGGCTGAAGGAAGGGTGCTAAAGCTAGCTCCGCCTTGACCGCAACCTACGAGACCAAAAGAAGACATACCAACAACAGAAAGTGCTAGATAAGATAGCTTCATCATATGCACGCCTCCACGAAATAACCTTTTTTTATTCACCAGCGTACATACAAGTATGAATACAAGCGCGCTGTTCTAAGGTTATGGAGATTCAACGCGCAAATGACCTTCAATAAACCTATCGGCGGCTCGTCGAAAGTCTTGAGCCAATAATTAGACGAATAAATCCAATGAGTTACAGGAGTAAAAATAATCGTAATTTGATCTCAGAGCTAAGTGATTGTTTTACTTAATGAGGATCTCTTTGACGGATTTTTGGAGATTATAATGACTTGCCATCACGGCACCGTAAGCGCCGCTATCACAAACTGCAAGTAAATTATTTTGGTTTGGTTCGATCATGAAGAAATCTTTAGCTAGAAAGTCTGCCGATTCGCAGATCGGTCCGACAACATCCACTTTTATTTTTTTACCACCCCGGATTTTGTTCAACGGTAAAATTTCGTGGTGTGATCCATAAAGCGCAGGTCTAATAAGGTGATGCATTCCAGAATCTATAATGACAAAATTTTTGTACGGAGTTTTTTTAACGTACTCCACTTTAGTGATAAGTACCCCAGCATCAGCTACCAAGAATCTTCCGGGCTCACATAAAATTTCGCAACCGAGGGGTTTTGTTTCAACTTCAATAGCTTGTGCGTACTTTTCAAGGTCGATTGTCTTTTGCCCTTGATACGAAATTCCTACCCCGCCACCAATATCAAAATATCTTAGTGGGTGTCCTTGAGATACCAATTCGCGATAAATAGGCAAAGACTTTTTTAACGCGTCTTTAAATGGTTTGAGTTCGAGCAGTTGAGAGCCAATGTGAAAATCAAGGCCGGCCAATTCAATTTCGTTTTTATATTTTTTTAAAATTTTAATAAGTTCCGGCAAGAAAGAAGCATCCATTCCAAATTTATTTTCTTTGAAACCCGTAGCAATATAAGGATGCGTTTTTGGGTTGACCGCGGGGTTGAGACGGAAAGCGACAACGGCAGTTGTCTTGAGTTTCTTAGCAATTGCGCCAATTCTTTCCAGCTCCTGTGGACTCTCAACATTGAGAAGTTTGATTTTTAAAATTATCGCTTGGCGAATTTCCTCCACTGATTTGCCGACACCAGAAAAGATAATCGCCGATGGTTTGAATCCGCATGACATGGCTCTGTCGATTTCTCCAAAGCTCACGACATCGACTCCGCAACCTGCTTTTTTAATGACTCTCAATAGTGGGGGAAAGTCATTTGCTTTCATAGCGTAGTGAATGGTGAGAGGTTGTGTGAAAGCGTTTTTTAAAAGTTTAATTTTTTCCTGCACTCGACTCGCAGAATAAACGTAGGTGGGCGTGCCATGTTTTTTAGCTAATCTAATAAGCTGTGATTTATCAAAATAGAAAGAGTGGCTCATTTTAAGGCCTCTTTCAGCACGCGCCCCTCGGAGAGCGCGGGGGGAATAATTCCTAGTAAAAATGAGAGCGTTGGAGCGATATCTACGACTTCGGCTTTGTCTGCATACACGCCATTTTTTATTCCGTATCCGGAAAAAATAATGGGGACGGTGCGATCATAGGTGTAGCCGGTCATATGAGATGCATGATTTTTTGTACCGTTGATATAAAACGGTTTTTGAATTGCAATGACGTGTCCGCTGCGACCTTGATAATAGGTTTTTTCTACTTGTCGCTTGAACATTGAGGGGGGAAGCAGCCCTTTGTCAAAATCGTCTGCAGTGAACACCGAAACAAAGCGGGGATCTTCAAGAAGATAATTTTTAATCGAATTCTCGATCTTTTTTATTTCTAGACCTGCTTCTTTGATTTCTTGCTCATCCAAATAAAAATTAAAGTCGGGCGAAAATTTAATCCAGTGTTTAGATTTTATCGGGCCGAATTCTTTAGTGAGGTTTTTCTCCATCTCGTTCACTAACTTTTCGTCATCGATGAGACCGGCATCTATTTTGTGATCTAACAAATATTTTGGCGTTGAAGCAACACCATGGTCTCCAGTAAGTACAAGGAGAAATTTTCCAGAGCGACCCATTTTAGCTTTCACGGTCTTTAATATTTCCGCCATCGCTCGGTCTTCACTGATTGTCATTGCCTCTATTTCGGGAGAATTGGGGCCGTATCGGTGGCCCGCTAAATCATGACTTGAAAAACTCATTGTTAAAATGTCTGTCGTGTTTGTCTGGCCCAATTTCAAATTGTCGAAAGCAGCTTTGAAGGCTTGGGTTGTGAGTTCCACTCCGCACGTTGTTTGGATGTCGCATTTGCGTTTTTCAGTGATTTTATTGAGCGAGTTCAGCCAATCGGGAAAATCTTTTGATTTTATGTAGTAGTCGCTTGTCACCCATCGATTGAGTTGAGTGTTATACCAGAATGCCAGATCCGCTCGGTGGCCTGCCATCAATATCGCTGCGCGATCCTTTAGGGCTAAAGAAAAAGTTCTAGTAGGCCAATCAGAATTTTTGAGTTCGTCTCCGACAGTGGAGCCGTTTATGTTGCGTGGAGAAACGTGACTTTCTGAAAGCATCACGTGCTTGTCTAATGTGCTAGGTAATGTCGACACACTTGCTTCGCTCGCGCTGTGCGGGTCGTCGAGTCGGGATTTGATTATGGTCTCACTAACTTCTTTGGCATCGGGATCGCCGACACAATACATTTCTTGGTGAGTTTTTTGATCGTACCATTCGTTGATCGGAATTCCCATTTTGTAGGGATAGGCACCAGTCATCACTGTGGCATGCCCCGGGCATGTCATAGATTGAAGAATGTCATATTCTCCGTATGGATAGTAGGCGCCGTTTTGCATCAGAGCCTTGAAGCCATTTTCGGTAAATTTAGATTGATAACGAGAAAGGTAGTCAGCGCGAAATTGATCTATGACAATGACCACAATTAATTTTGGTTTTTCTCCCGGCCAAACCTTGGCGAGAAGGGGTGTGGAAAAAAATAAAACCGTAAGGACCAAAAAGGCTCGTTGGAATAAATTAGCTTTTAAAATCATAGGCGAGCTTAGACTTATTGCTGATGAAATTACAAAGAAAAACACAATATTTACTGGAGATTATATTTTTTCAATTCACTTCGATTAATAATAATATCAAGTTTCATCGGCTTAACATTGTCGCTTTTTGGTCATTTTTGGGGGGCGCCTATGTGCTTGGAGTCGGGGTTTGTGTTTTTTTTACTGCCGAAATTTCGGAAATGCCAAATCCCCGAAAGCAATAAATCTGAAATTCTTTAATATCGATTGAAATTTCCGTCAGTAGTCTGGCAGACTGGCATCTATGGCATCAGATAAAAATAAAGAAAAATTCATGGCGCGTGCAATCGAGCTTTCTCAAATAAATCTTGAAAAAAAGAATGGTGGCCCCTTTGGTGCGGTGATTGTGCGAGATGGGAAAATTGTTGGAGAGGGCTGGAACAAAGTGACTTCCACGAATGATCCAACGGCTCATGCGGAAGTCGTGGCCATTCGCGAGGCCTGTCAAAAAATTTCCAATCATGATCTCAGCGGCTGCGAAATTTATTCCAGTTGCGAGCCTTGTCCAATGTGTCTCTCCGCTATTTATTGGGCGCGCATTGATCGAATATATTTTGGAAACACTCGCGGCGATGCCGCTGCTATTGATTTTGATGATGCTCTCATCTACGACGAAATTCCTAAGCCTTTGAGCGCTCGTAAAATCCCTTCGTCCCGACTTATGGCAGCCGAAGCTTTGGTAGTTTTTAAAAACTGGATGAAGATTCCGGACAAAAAACTTTATTGAACTTTATGAACTAATTTCACAAGCTAGGCCCAGGTTGAGCGTTCTATTACATCCGTGCTAGATATATGCGATCTTGCTAGTTTGGCACGGTTGCAAATATGCAAAGAGAGAATTAATCACGCGAGATCAAAAGGGAATGAAACATGAGAAAATTAATTATAATAGTGACTGTTTTTGCAGGACTTGCAGCGGTCAGGACAGCACAAGCAACTGAAGTTCCCAAAACATCAGTTTTAGATACCGAATGTTTTATGAATATTGCGGCCTCTTCCGATTTAACTCCAGTCACAAAATCCCAAGAAACATGTCTGATAAATAGTTCGGCATTCAAGGAGAATACGGCAATATTGTGTGAGCGTGATTTTTCTCCTTCGATTAAATTTAAAACTTATTTACGCTTTCAAGATAAATACAATTTTGTTTTAAATCTTTTAAGAACCGCCAAAAATAAAACTGACAAAGAACAAAATTTAGTTTGGATTAGGGCGATTGAAAAAGAATGGCCAGTTGAAGGTTTTCAAAATGAAGTCGACGTGAGCATGGATAAGATCCGCGATGCCGAGGCGGATTGTCAGAAAAACATTCGCTAAGAGTCCCGATACGCTCGTAGTTTGCAACGTTAAATCGAAATCTTAAATCCATAACCAGTAAAATCGTCATAAACAAAGTGGTGCCAAAACGGATGACTAAATTATCTGCAACTGCGTACTCCACATACATCTTTGAGATTCAAAATTTCCAAGAATCTATGGAAATCAATTCGCATTTGAGTTATTATCTAATTTGTTATTTATTAAAACGATCGCTCTCTCAGAGTCTAAGTGCCTGTCCAGCCTCAAAAGCTCCGGTCGCCATAAACTCGAGCAGCTCATCCCAGTTCCTTAGGAGGTACTATGGGTAAAAAGTTATACGTCGGCAATCTCGCGTTTTCAGTAACCGAGGCAGGCCTACTCGAATCCTTTTCACAATTTGGCCAAGTGGAGTCTGCAAAGATTATCACTGACCGTGATTCCGGAAGAAGTAAAGGATTCGGATTTGTCGAAATGACAGCTGATGATCAAGCTCAGGAAGCCATCAGCAAAATGAATGGCTCTGACTATAATGGTCGACCCATGGTTGTTAGCGAAGCTCGTCCTCAAGCTCCACGTGAAGGTGGCGGCGGTGGTCGTGGATTCGGTGGCGGCGGCGGACGCAGCGGCGGTGGCGGAAATCGAAGTGGTTTCGGTGGCGGCGGTGGTGGTGGTGGTCGTGGATTTGGTGGTGGCGGTGGTGGCGGCGGTCGCGGTGGAAATCGCGATTGATTCTTTAAATTCGATTTAAGTTCGGATTTTAAACCATCCGGTGAAGCTTCTTCTCTCTCTTTGGGAGAGAAGAACTTCATGTTCTAATCCTTCCGATAAAAAGCAAACAAGTCTTCCACCAATCGGCAAAATTTCTAATTTCTCTTTTTCCAAATACAAAACTAAAGATCCCCCATCATCAGATTTCCAATCGTCATTTAAATACAAAACGAACGAAACTTTGCGACTGGAATTCCCTTTAAACTGATCCATGTGTTTTTCGTAAAATGCTCCTGGGCCATAGGAAGAATAGTGACCCTCAAAATCCCAAAGTCCTAAAAACAATTTTTCATTGATTTCATTTTTGAGTTTTTCTATTGAAGATTGAATTTTCTTTTGAGGGATAGTTGATCCATAGAGTCCGGCTTTGCTATCTAAGATCCAATGGGTGAGATCAGAGCGCGCTTTGGTCTTTTCTTTTTCTATTCCGGTTTTAGCTTCACTAAATAAACCATCGGTTTGGCATAAATTAAAATCGTTGCGAATAGATTGCAATTCAGCCTCGGATAAAAAGTTATCGTCGATAAAGAATTTATTGATACTGAGCTCGGTTACATTTGTCATATTGAGAACTCTACTATACTGTGCGACGCATGGAGATATTAAGTTTATACATTACGTGCGTGCTCATTTGGGGATCCACCTGGTTTGCCATCACCTATCAATTGGCTGGAGATGTTGCCCCGGAAGTTTCAGTGTTTTATCGTTTCATGCTGGCGGCGTTGATCACCTTTGGCGCATGCCTTTTGACTTCAGCTCGAATGAAATTTAATTTTAAAGATCATCTCTGGTTTGCGTTGCAAGGACTCTTCATGTTTTGCCTCAACTATATATTTACGTACATTTCGGAGTCGATGATCAGTTCAGGGTTAGTTGCCGTGACATTCACGTTGATGATTTATTTCAATATTATTGGAATGAAGGTTTTTTTCGGACAAAAAGCTGCACGCTCTATTTTGCTTGGCGCATTTTTTGGCGGAGTCGGAATATTGTGTCTATTCTCGACTGAAATTTTATCATTTCAATCCAATCCGAAAGCGGTGCAAGGATTGGGGATAGGAATTTTCGCTTCGCTGTTGGCTTCACTCGGAAACATGGCGTCCATCAGGGCCAGACGAAGAAATTATCCTGTGATGCCATCTAATGCTTACGGAATGTTTTACGGTTCTGTCATCACTGGAATAATTTGCTTGGTTATGGGCAAACATTTCCCCATGCATTTTTCTGCACCTTATTTAGGGTCATTACTTTATTTGGCATTTTTTGGATCGTTCGTTGCTTTCGGTTGTTATATTTCCCTGTTAGGAAAAATTGGGCCTGAGCGTGCTTCTTATGTGGGAATTCTCACTCCAATTATTGCACTGGTGATTTCAACTTTCTTTGAAAGCTTCCACTGGCACGTGATCACTTTTGTGGGAGTAGCCTTTAGTCTGTTAGGAAATATTATCGTCCTCAATAAAAAATTAAAAACAGCCTGATCACTGTCTATAAGATCGACAACATTCTCGCACATAACTCTCCGTCATGCAGATTAGTTATTAAATCAAAAACAAGAGCGCAGAATGAAATGTCCCAATTTGCATTGTTTGCCATTTCTGCCAAGTCCGTCTTAAGAGCGTTTAAAACTTAAATGGTTTTTAAAATCGAATAACTATTAGCCAGGTCAATCTGCCTTAAACAGAATGAGGGTCTTTTAGACAACCTGCTGCATTGTAGACGGCATTTACTTTGCTTCTTATAAATGCAGGGGGAACTGCATTGAATACGTTGAAGGCCAAGCATTACATTAAACTATCAATCCTTGCGGCTGTGGCCGTTGGCTTTGGTATGAACTGCAGTGATGTCAAGCTTCAGGCTTTGGCTGTTCCTCTTGCTAGTGTTAATGTTCAAATCAACAACTACTGTCCTGTTTATGATCCCGTCGCTGCGAATCGCAAAAATTTTAGTTTTAAAGATCTCTTCGTTTATAATTCTTCTGCTTATTTCAATGGAACAAATTGGATTTTGGACACAGACCGTGATGGGTTGCCCGATTCCTTTGAAACCACCATTGCCAACATCAATCAATTTGGAATCAGCTATCTTTATAGTGATTTCACCGGCCAAGGTTATTCCGACTTAGTGCGAGTGACGATGGGAATCGCTCAAGGCGCTTATTTACCAGTTTGCAATAGTTTGAATGATACTGATGGCGATGGTTTAAACGATTGCGAAGAAGCTCTTCTAGGCACTGGAAAAAACCAAGCTGACACTGATGGTGATGGCATACCGGATTATTTAGAAGTGCGATTTGGAATGAATCCTCTCGATCCAAATGATTATTACAATTCTGTCACAGGCGATGGTTACACAAATTATCAAAAAGTTAAAATGGGAATTCCCACCAAGATCTTCTTGCCTCAAAATGACCTCGCGTACATGCCTGTGTATCAAACTATGCCACAAGCCAACACAGTCAATCCCGTTAACAGCTGCTACAGTTTTTTAATTAAAAATATTCCAATTGTAAATGTCTCGAACGGAAACCAAATTAAAATTCAAGCCGTTGAAGACAATCTTTATCCTGCAACTGGCGGAACTTTCACGCTTGATCGTGAAGTGAGAAATCATACGATCATCGTTCCAGCGAATGTTCAAAATGGAATTACAATAATCGTCCCTGATGGCATCAATAGCGCCATCATTGATGGAGTGGATAGACCTCTCCAAACGACAGGTGGTAAATCATGATGTCTTTTATTTATAATAAAATTTGGATGAAGGTGGCGAGTGTGGTCGAAGATCGCATTCTCATGGTCATCGGATTTGGTTTACTGACCATGGTGGCTTGCTCCGATGCGAATCTCTACAGAGGACAGCTCAACGCCAATGCGGTTGCAAACGTGAATGTTTGCACTACGCCTGCACAATCGATTGTGACAAATTTAAAATATATTTTCGTGTTTGACCATTCTGGCAGTAATCAACAGAACTATATTCCTGACGGAAACTCACCATTTGTGCTTGGTCAAAACTACTCTGGCAATTTTGCTGCTGATCCTCTCGGCGGAACAGATCCCACTGGAGCTAAACGATTCCAACCATTGATTCAATTTATCAATGGCGTGACCGATGGACCCAATGTGTTTTACTCATCAATTAATTTTGGAACCACTGCCAATGTTTTCTTCCCTTGGTACAATGGTGCTGGAGTTAAAACTTCTCAAGCATCAGCAATTGGCTCAGTGAGTTCTACACCTGATAGCACCGGAACTCCTTTGGTTTCGGGATACAGTGCTCCTCAAGATGGCGGTGACACCAATTATCAAGACACTCTGAATACCATTCAAACAATGATTGATAATGACATTGCGAAAGCCCAACTTTCTGTTCAAAGTGGTCAACCACTTGTGGCTTCTGACTACATCGTGTTCTGGGTTTCAGACGGTGCACCTTACATGAACGGCGGTACAGTGCTTCAACCTGAAGTGGGTTTGAAAAATCAAATTCAAGCTATTTTAGCTCTTAGAACTGCAAATCCTGAGTATGTTGATAGCATCACCTTCAGCACTGGATTTTATCATATTGATCACACAGGGGCCGCTCCCCAAGGAGCAACCGCAACTGAATGGTCTTATGCACGTTTGATGGATCAAGAATCGGCTCAGTACATGGCTGATATGGCTGCAACTGGACAAGGATCATTCATTGATTTTGCGACCAACACCATCGACTATTCTCGTTTCGCTGTTCCAAATCGCTCAGAAAAATATGTGCTTAGAGATTTTTGGGTGCAGAACACCAGTGCTGTTTGGTGGAATGGTCAACTCATGCTCGATACCGATCATGATGGAATCCCTGATTCTATTGAACTTCAAATGGGATCAAATCCTTATAAATATGACTCTGATGGCAACGGGGTTGGTGATGGAGTGGAATATAGCCTTTACGGAACCCCTTGTGGTTCGGGAACTTGCGCACCCGCTCAAGCTCGTGTGAATGCGGTTCTTTGCGGTGCACTTCCTAATTCCGGATCTTATGCAGATTCCGATGGTGATGGTCTGAATGACTGCGAAGAAAAACTTCTTGGCAGCAACGCCTTTGACTTCGATAGCAATCAGGACTGGGTGCCCGATCAATTTGAATGGTTGAGTAAAGTGGCTTACCTCTCCGGTACCAACACACTTCTCTCAAATCCTCAAAGCGATGGCGTCAGTAATTATAATAAAATGAAGCAAGGTTTGCCAGTGAACTTTCCGATAAGTTCTCTGCATGGTGTGAAACCTATGAGTTATCAGCTGACTCAAGTGAGTGATGATATAAACCAAACTTGTTACACAGCTTCAGTTCAAAATTTAGCAACAATGTCTTCTAACGATTCAGTGAAAGTGTATTTCTTAGAATCTCGAGGTGTGGCGGGGGCTTCACGTCGAATGAGGACAGCACAAACAACGGTTTCAAACGGTAAATTAATTTTAAATGATGGCGATTTTAGTCAATAAAGCACAGTAAGAAAAAGGGGTTGTTATGAAATACAATAAGTCGACTACGGTTTTAGGAGTGATGATGGGGCTCAGCTCACTCACTGCCATGCTCATGGCCTGTTCTCCGTCTAAGCTTGGAAGTGGTTCAAGCAGTGCAAGTTCTGTGAGTCCGAGTGCACAATACCAAGCACCGCAAGTGAATGGTGTGGTGAAAAATATGTCAGATAATTCAGTCATGATGAATGTGAGTTCTCTCACAAGTGCAAACAATCTCTCCAAGCCGGCGGTGGCACCTGCCCTCGTGCAATTGGATTTGAGTAAGAGTGTTGCTCCTTCAGGAACTGCGCTCACTGCGCAAGTGATGGTCGGAACTGTTGTTCAGACTGCAAGTTCACCAATGAAATATTCTTTAAATTTTCCCATCTCTGGTTCACAGTCCATAACAATTACGCTCACAGATGGTCTTGGAATCAAGTCGATCACAAAGTTTAGTATTCCCGTTTCCTGTGATTCTTCTAAGCTTCCTGCGATCGCGTTGAATATGGGCGCGCTCTCCATCACCAAATCTGGTTTAGGTGGTGCGGGGTTTGTGAACGTTAGCGTGCCTGCTGCAAGTGGTGGAAGTGGCGCTGGATTTCTGTATGCCATCGATTTAAACGGTGATGGTCGATATGATGATTTCAATAACAACTATTGGAATTCTGCTTCTTCTTGGTCCAACATGTACACTCTTTACAACGGAACACGCACAGTGAGTGTCACCGTTTATGATACTGGTTGCGAGTTTGAAAAAACTTTCACCGCTCCTGTGAACTATGCAAATATTTTGGATCCTATCCAATCAGGTGCAACCGCTTCAACCTCAACACCTTATTATTATCTCCAAGCGAATGTTGCTTCGGCCTCAAACTCTGGCGATTTAGCTGAAGGTGTTACACCCTTCGATGCAATGGATCAGCATTTGGCTAATCAAGTGACGCATGTGAATGCTTCTTATCCGCTATCAGCAAGTGGACCTATTTATAATGGTGACTTCAGCATGCAGGGAAGCAATATCTATTCAGATGGAAACACTGATAGCAGTGTGGAATCTAAACTCATGCAAGACATGACTTTAGGATTTCAAGTCACTGGTGATACTGGAGCTGCTGGAACTCAGAATTTCTCAAACGTTTCCGTATCAACATTGAATTATTTAACTGCCGGTGACCCCGATGGTATTTTTCAACAGTACACTTACAGTGTTAACGCTGGTTGCAAAGCCAACATCGTAATCACGCGTTCACAAACTGTGACCACATGCACAAGTGGATCTGGAGTGGTTTCGACTCAAGTGACTATCTCTGGAACCTTTGGAAGCTGCAGTCTGTCTTCATCAACTGCAAGTTCTCCTACTGCTCGTAATCTGAATATCAGTAACGGTTATTTCTATGTGCAAGTGGCTCCCGCAGATAATTGTGTTGGTGGTGGTCAAGAAGGCGGAACACCTCCCCCTGCATTCTAAGGCATAGGTGGCTTTAATATAAGCTAGCACTAGCAAGTTCTCAAAATTGTTCTTAGAATAAATCGTGCTGGGTTTAAGCCCTCCACGATTTTTTTTGTCCGGGGGTTTTCTTAATTAGAATGGGAGGGCGCAATTGAGTAAACGACGGAAGATTATTATAAGTCTGTTTATCATTTTGAATATTTTGACCGCTATGATTGTCCCCATAAAATCTCGTTCAGATCAAAATGTTCTGCAAAGATTTTTTTATCCTTATGCACTTTGGACAAGATTGCTTCAGGATTGGAGTTTGTTTACTCCCAATCCACGAGCCAAACATATTTATTACCGCTTCGATGTGTATTTTAGAGATGGTGCCAAAACAACCTGGATTAGACCCTACTCTGAGAATTGGGATTTTTTTCAACGGCATCTTGCGTACAACTGGCAAAAGCTGGATTTGGCCGGGCACAATTTGGACAAGCCATTTTTATATCCAGATATTGCTGATTTTATTAAAAGGAAATTTTGGAGTGATGCCAACCCTCCGTCAAAAATAATTCTTAATCGAGTGGAAGCTTCTTGGTCGGAACCAAGGACCGTTGGGTTTGTAGGACCTATATTAGAAGGCATGTATTATCATGATCGAGTGATGTTTACTTATTTTGTTAGTGAAGATAAATTTGAAGGAGTTTACGATGGGCTCCGTTAAGAAATGTTGGGATAAATTTTTTTTCGAGCCAATTTCTCCTGCTTCATTAGGACTTTTTCGAATTGTCTTTGGCTTCGTAGTTTTTTTATCAAACCTTGGCCGCTATCCCATTCGCGAGTTATTTTATCTTGATTCGGGTGTAGTTAAATATCATTCTCTCGATAAATTTTTTCCTGATTTCCCACTTCTTTATTTTCGATGGCTCCCTCAAACTTCAATTGGTTTGCAGATTTTCTTTATTGCGCTACTGATTGTGTCTTTGCTTTTCATGTTCGGACTTTTCACGCGAGTGACTTCAGTTCTTTTATTTTTCGGAGTGCTTGTTTTATCTAATCGTAATTTCTTTGTGGATAATGCTGGCGATCATTTACTGCGCATTAATTTATTTTTTCTGATGTTCTCTCATTGTGGTGACGCTTATTCTTTGGACCGATGGATTGCACGCAAGCGTGGAAAAGCGACGAAAGAACTTGTTCCGAGTCCGCCATGGGCTCAGCGTATGATTCAGTTGCAACTCTCTTATCTTTACATAGACACAGTTTATCTCAAGCTACAGGGGCACCTCTGGCTCAATGGTACGGCTATGTATTACGCTCTCAATTATGTAGAACTCAAACGTTTCGATTTTAAATATCTATTCTATTTCATGTGGCAAATCAAACTCATGACTTACTTTACTTTGGTCGGGGAGACATTGCTTGGCACTTTGATCTGGCTGCGAAAATTCAGGTATTACATTCTAGCGCTCGGCCTCCTACTGCACCTTGGAATCAATCTGGCGATGCAATTTCCCATTTTTCAGTACGTGATGATCGCAAGTCTTATCACCTTTATTTATCCTGAAGACGTGGAACGCCTGTTTAAGAAAAAGACAAGTGTTCCGATAGATTGATTATGAAAACTCTCTTTCTATTATCAGTGACTATTTTGTTTGTAGCAGCAAATGCTTCGGCTCAGGAGCGCCGTCGGGTGGATCTCGATGATCTCATGATTAAAGGTGAGATCCATAATGATGATCGTTTGATGATTTTAGCTCGTCAGAAAAATGAGCTTAAAAACTTTGTGAAACTCAGAACGAGTTACAAAGAAGAAATGCTTCAAGAGCTTCCCGTGCCCCTCAAAAAAATTTATTAGATTTTATGAACGTGCGAGTTAGTGGCGAACGCTATCTGTGGTGCGGACCGCAAAGTTGATACTTTCCCAGCCATTTAAAATACAGGTCTGCATCACGCGCTTGATATAAACAAGTGGTGTGTTTTCATCAGCTTGAATATTAATGGTGCCTTTGAAAAGCTCTCCAGGATGGATTTGTGCTTCTAGTGCTTTCAAACGTTGAAGTTCAGCAGTTAAACGGGGAAGATTCTGATCTTTTTCTTCTAAATGAAGAGGATTATTTCCAACTTGTTGCGCGTCCATTGTCACTTCACTATTGGTGACAGTGATGAGTGGCGCACTTTCTAAAGGCTTCGCATGATTAGCTTCAGGAAGTTTGAGATTTTTTTGAATAAAGAAAATTTCGCCAGTTGCAGAGAAATTCATCAAAAGAAAAATAACTAAGATGGTGAACATGTCGATCATGCTTGTCAGAGGAAGCTCGACGATCACACTTTTTTTGGAAGTGCCAGACATGTGGTTGCGAAGGGCATGAAGGTCATACTTGGGTCTAATGTGATACCCAGGTTTTTCAATAGTGTTTGATTTTTTCAATTGGTGTTGACTCCCACGTCGGCAAATTGTGCCTCGGCTGCAGTATCCATCAGGCGGATAAGTTGTTTGTAAGGCGCTTGGCTATCCGTGTGCAAAATCAAATCATTGCGATCGGGATACTGAGCTTTCCAAGCATCTAATAATTTAATTAATGTGGTGTAATCGGGTTCACCGTTAATGTGAGCAATGTGTGTGCTCTGTTTTCCTGCAGACGCTTCAATGTGGTCCAAAAGTAAACTCACGCTGAGATCAATTTTTTTATCATCAGCTGGAGCCGGAGTGCTGCTTGAAGTGGTTTGGTTAGTTCCCGTAGAGATTACGGAAATTTGTTGCCACACCGCTGTGATCAGCAAAAAGCAAATGAGGGTAGAAAGTAAATCGATAAACGGAACTAGATTGAGTTCCACATTAATGTTTTTCTTTCCACCACCACCCATTCCACCTGTCGACATTAGGGGTGCTTCACGAACTTCTCACGATTGGTGAGAATGAAATTGAGAGTGGCCACAGCCGCTTCATGCACGTCATCAACAATATCTTGTGAACGTGTTTGGAGATAACCGAAGATTCCTAACAACGGAATAGCCACGATTAAACCAAAAGCTGTGCAGTTCATTGCTTCGGAAATACTATTAGCCAAAAGCGTAGCTTTTTCTGCGGGACTGACGTTTGCTACTGCACCGAATGCGCCAATGAGACCAGTGATGGTTCCAAGTAAACCTAAAAGTGTAGACATGTTGGATAACATCGCAAGCAAGCCAGTGCGTTTTTCAATACGTGGGACTTCTCGCAATGCAACGGCATCCATTGCGGTCTGAACTTCTTCCGCATCTTTTTGACTGGCAATGGCCATCAAACCGGCTTTAACAATATTTGTGATGGGATTGTGCGCTTGGGAGCAAACAGCCATGGCGCGTTCAATATCACCTTGAAGAATGTAGTGATTGATTCGATTTAAAAAATCTTCTTTTTTGACTGAACCGGCGGCACGAATATAAAAAAATCTTTCCATTGCTACGGCAAGACCAATCAGTGAAACAAGTGCGATTGGATACATAAAAAAACCACCGCCTCTAAATGCGTCTGCTGCGAACGAAAAAAATCTCATGGATGCTCCTCCGGATGTTTTTTTGATTTTGAATACAGATTTATTATCGCAGAGAGCGGTGCGTGAAATAAACGATCGGTTGCTCGTTCGGTAAAATCTAGTCCTTAGTCAGGATTTACAATTTACCGAAGGGAAAGCCAATGCTTGGGGTGGTGATGAGTCCGTTGGTGGCTCTTGGGAAAGCCATACTCATAAAAACACCTTTCACGCATTCGCCAAGTCCGTCACCACTGTTGACGGTGCTGCGTTTCACGCGCACGTCGGTGACTTTGCCGATAGGTGAAATGTCCCATTCAAATTCCATTCGACCCGAAAGATCGGGATTCGAAAGCAAGTTTCGTTCGTAACAGTGTTGGACTTCGCCCAAGTATTTTTGAACAACGGCCATGACTTGTGATCGTGACAAACCTTCTTGTCTAGTAAGTTCTGCAATCTTGGGTTGACCTACCACTGCGCCTTCAACACCGCGAGTTCCCGCTGTTCCCTTGAGACCTTGAATTCCGTAACCGGTTCCGGATCCATATCCGAAGCCTTTGGTTTTGACTCTAGGACCACCAGCAGCTGCAAGTTTTCCATTAGATGAAGGCAATGCCCCGGCAATTCCGCCAGTGCTGAGAGATTTGCTGGGCAAACCGCCAGCATCTTTATTGATATTAATATTTGTCACCACATTGGATGGTGCAGATTTTGAAATGGCTCCAAGTGCACCAAGCGCTCCCAAGTTTTCCACTTTTACAGGAGCTGGTGCTTTGGGCGTGGGAGTTTTCACTTCCATAGGAAATTTATTTACTTTCGCCAGTGCTTTGGGAAGTTTCATAATTTTTTGTTTTTGAACGATGGCTTTTTTAGGAGGTTCTTTTATAGGTTCAGGCTTTTTCTCCGGAGTTTTTGGTGGCTCGGGTTTTTTTTCTGGTGGCTTTGGTTTTTCCACGAGTAATCGTGCATATCTATCTGGAACGTTTTTAAGATGAGGACCTTTTGTTTGTGGAGGCGCAGTGATAAAGATTGAAACAAAAATAAGTACGTGCAGAGCAAGTGACGTGATTAAAGATTGTTTAAGTGCAGCTTCGGGCTCGAGCAATTTTTTAGGAGCAAGTTGCCGAGATGCTGGAACGTAACGTAAATGAACTTTCATTCCCGATCCAAAATCGAAACTCGCAAGTTCCATTGGATCTAAGATGAATGAACTTCCAGTTCTAGATTTTTGTACTTTTTGAGATGGAATTTCCGTGTATGAAGTTCCATCAGTTTTAGATTTGAAACCAACTTTACGTGCATCCTGGAAATAGCATCTTGTTCCGTTAACGCCAACTTGGGCGAGCAATTGATTCTTTGCCAATACCGGAACAGAAACATTAACCCAACTCTTGGGCCCAATATGAATCACTTCGGTAGGGAAAAATTCTTTCACTTCATAGATGGTATCATGCCACGTGACAATGGCTTCGAGAGTCCGGTGCTTTGCTTGGCTGATAGAAGGGTGAAGTTCTGTAAATGTAGGTCCAAAGTTTTTAGCAATGACTGGAACTCGAGGGGTGGATCTTCTTTCAACTGGTTTCGTAGTAGGAATGAATGCTGGAAGTTTAATTCCAAAAGCTGTTTTTGCTGGGGGTTTGCTCAATGGCATCTGTGGAGCCGGAACAAACGGAGATGTCGGCATTTTGGGCTGCAAAACTGGGGGTGATTCAATTAATAATTCGGGAATGGTGTCGATTCCCGGCGCAGTCACCTCGTCTTCGAATGCTTTCGAAACTTGGATGTTTGCATACTCAACTTGAATTCGAATCAATAAATTCACTACGATAAATTCGAAATCGCCGGAAATTTCAAATTGCGAAATCTTTTGGGCGTTAATGCTAATACCGTTATGACTCGCTAAATCTTTAAGATAGAGCTTTCCACCAATCTCTTCAATGATGGCATGATTGCGTGACATGAATGCATAGGGGAGTGGAACGGAATTTCCAGTCGTTCGACCGAACGAAATAGGAAACGACTCAAAATTGAATTCACTAACAAGCTTAGTGTTTTCAAAAACAGTGACGTTAATTTTTTGAATCCTTTTGATCGGCTGCAATGTTGTTCTCCCAACATAACTATCGGTAACGGCAGTATTAAATTCAAAAAAATAGAACGAAAATCTTTTTTATAAACCTTCAAACCAAGGATGAGACAAGCCATTCGGCCGGCCAGCTGCATGGGCCTTCGCAAGAGCGACCTTAAATTTATTTGTGAAACCGAAATGTTTGTATAGTCCAGCCATTGCGTAAAGCGCATTCACTTCTTTAGGCTTGTGTTTGAGCGCAGTTTGATAGGACGTTTGTGCCGATTCAACATCGTTGCTCAATAAGAAAACGGTTCCTAATTGTGATTCAGTGAAGGCATCGTTAGGCTTCAGTTCCAATATATGATTTAAAATCGCTCGTGCGGTGGGATATTCCTGAGCATTCACATAAGTGATGGCTAGCGCGAACAGTAAATTTGTATCTTTGGGTTTATCAAACAATTGTTTGCGAATATTTGTCGCTTCAGCTGGCGTGACATCTGCCGCTTTGCCAATTGTTTTTTCTTCTGAAGCTTCATCCACGTTTTGAACACCTTGAGTCTGGCATCCGCCAACAAATCCGGTGAACACTTCAAATTTTTCCGCATTCTGAACGCAAGTCGCAAAATATGTTTTTGCTTTGCCTTGGAAGGTCGAAGATTGTTGCGCGATCAACTGTTTGTACTGAGCCTGTTGTTCAGGAGCTAGACCTACAGGTATGGAGGCTTGCCCAATGAATTGCGCGAATTCATTGTTCGCTCGTCCCATTTGGTAAAGTGCTGCAATGGTCCAGCGACCGTTTCCAAAATTAATAACGGTTGAGAATTGCTTCTCAAGCGCCGCAAGCTTTGCAGATTTCTTTTTTACTAAATCGCCTTCGTTGCCACCGTTGCCTAATTGAATGGACTGATAATCTTTAAGGGCTTGGGTGGATAAAAGATAGAGAGAGTGTGCGGCCATCTTTTTCTCTTCAAATGTACTTGCATGATACTGAGACGTTTCGAGAAGAAAAGGTCGAGCTTGGTCAAACTGACCTTGGCGATAAAGTGCGAGGGCGGTCCAATATTTTCCGCGCAATGTATTGACTGGTCGTGCGGTCAAAGTTTGAGCGAGCTCTCCCCAATTTTGAGACAGTGCAAATTGGCGAGCCACATCTTCTTTAAATCCAGTTCCAAGTTCGCGATAATTTTGAGCCGCTTCTTTGAAATCACCCATGGCCTCGCGTAAGATAGCTGCATTTTTCAATAAGCTAGGGCTACTTTCATCTTTGGGATATTTGTGAATGAAAATTTCAAAGTACTGGGCGGCACGTCGGTAGTCAGCAGTGTTGAGTGCCATGCTTCCCATAGCGCTGACAACTTCTTTTGCGTATTTGGAATCCGCATGTTTTTCTAATAACTGTTCGCCAGGACCGTATGCCGCAGGATCTTTTTTAGCTTTCATGGAACTAAACGCTTCATAGAGAGCTTGATCGCCTAGTGATGTTCCTTGATATTTCGAGGCAAAACCCAAGAGACGTGCTGCGTATTCTCGATTTTTAGGATCGCCAGCCACATTCTGAACTTTTCTGTACTCAGCCTGTCTCACAACTTCAGAGACATCTTTTTTAAATGGGACGTCAGTTACATTTTTGTTAGAGATCAAAGATTTTCCAGCGGTAATGAGGCCGTCGTAATCTTCTCTTTGATTGTAGGCATCTAAAATCAAGTTACCTGCGGTGGTAATGTCTTTATGCCCAGGACTTGTTTTAATAAATTCTGTGAAGTATTGAACGGCATGATCAAAATCGCGCTCGTCATAGAAGGTGCGAGCAATATTGAATCGCACCATGGCGCTTGCGGGATCGGCCGGGAATAACTTAACAAATTGTCCACCCATGGCTCTAAAACCTTCGCGAGCCTGGGTAATTTCAAGTTTGGAGATTTTTTCTGGAGTTTTAAGTGCAATTGCAAAACTCTGAATTGCAGAATCGAGCAAATTCTTTTTAGGAATTTTGGGTGTTGCGCGCAAGACTTCTTCATATTTAAGACCAGCCATCACATATTTTTTGGCAGTGTAATTGCTCTCTGCCAAATCCAATAATATCGAAGGAGAATATTTTGTTTTTGGAAATGCGACCAAGTAATCTTCATACGCTTCGATGGCGTTGAGATAGTCCGCTTCGACGTGTGAGGCTTTTGCTTTTTTCTGCAAGCGGGTGGACACGTCTCTCAAATAAAGTTCAAAGTTCTTTTCGTCTTTTTGCTTTTCTTTAGCTGAGAAGTCGGGAGAAAATCTAACTCTCATGATGGTGGAAGTCAGAGGCTCGCTTAATATCTCTATGGGCCAATTTTTCTTAGATTGTCTGAATGCAATATAGAAATCGTCGATAATCTCTACTCGCCTTTCCAAATCATTGGTGAGCTCAATGAGTTTGAAATATACGGGGATTTCCATATCGTATTTGTGCTTGATCGAAAGTCGCTTGGTGAGTTTATCGAGCACTCTTAGAAATGTAGTCTTGTTGGGTGAAAGTTTCTCGAAATAAGTTAAGGTGTCAGCACGGAAAGGATCCAGGGTTTTCTCTTCTGAGTATGGCCACACAAGAGCCAGAATCGCATCTCGTTTGATATCACTTTTTTTATAAAGTTCAGGAAGTTTATCCATATTCGCATTGGCATCGACGGTCAAAACTCCCTCGAATGCTAACAATGCATGGTGGAAATCATCTTTGTTGATGTAGCACCATCCCGTTTTATAACGGGCAATTGGAATGAACGCGTTTGTGGGGCGCTCCATGATTCTTTGGTAAGCCTCAAGCGCCATGTTGGGATCTTTTTTGTCTTCCAAGAAGAAATCACCAAGAATAAGTTCGGACTCTTCCCAAAATAGAGACTTAGGGAAATCATGCGTGAGTTTGATGTAGGTTTTCACCATGTCATCAAAAGTTCCTAGTTCTCGATATTCATGCGCAATGTAAAAGAGGGCACGATCGACGGCTTCATTCTTGGGGAAAGTTTCGATGAAGCGCTGATAAATCTCAATGGCCTCTTTTTTTGCTTTCTTGGCTTCAAAAAAATCAATTTCAGCAATGGGCGTATCAATATTTTCTTCGCGAATGCGGGTGTTTAGATATCGACCTTTATCAATATAAAGTTCGGCCAAAACGAAATATAGATCCGGAAGGAAAGTCACATCTTTGACTTCCTTCATTTTTTGCCGAGTTATATCAATCGACTTGTCGATCTTGACGAGTGCTTCTTTAGCTTTTTTAATTTCGTCAAAACTTCGATCTGCTTTTTTATCAGCGAAGGCTTGAGCGCAGAGAACTAGAATGGCGATGATTAAAAGTTTCCTCATTTGCTCCCACCACTGCTTGCGCCGGCGCCGACAGAGAAATTTTCACATTTTGATTCGATAAAGACTTTATAATCTTCAATTTCGTCAAACCAAATTTCACCTTGGGTTTCCCAATAAGTTTTATCAAACGAAAAGCTTGGAATGTCTTCTGAACGGTAGGGTAGGGAGCCTTTGGGTTTTATCACTCGCAAGCTATCTAATTTAGTTTGGTAATCGAGAAAATTAATTTGTTCTTGCCAGTCTAGCAATTGATTGGCCGATTCTCTAGATTTGTTGATCAAAATCCAATCTAGCCTGGCGCGGATGGCACTGATTTCAAAGTCGTAAGAACGTCTGAGGTTTTTTAGAAAGTAATATTTATCCCAATTATAATTCGAGAGCTTGCGCTTTTCATCTTTAAGCGATGTCAACAGGTTAACCCACTTTTCCACACGATGATCAATGACTGAAAGATTGACAAGAGCTTGGTCTTTTCTCAGATCGCCACGATCTTTTATCAATTTGATGGATTTACCAAAACGTCTATTGAACTGAACTACCACTTCAGCCGCAGCGTTGTAGTGGCAAAGTTCTTTGAAAATCACCATTTTTAGAATGTACGCCTCTGGTGAGCGCGAAGTGTCGAAGTAAGGCGCCTCGAGCGCGATGAGTAGACCTAAAGCTTTTGAATAATCTTTTTGATAATATTTGCTCCACGCTCTTTCAAGTAAAATAAGTCCTCGTTCACGAGGATTGAGTTTTACTTTTTTGAAAAGCTTGTAGGCTTGGGCATAGTCACCTTTTTCAAAAACTATGCGAGCTTGTTGGTGAAGTGCCGATTGTTTTATATCGTCAGGAGCAACTTCGCTTCCAGCAATGAATGTAAATTTCTCTAGAGCTGAATCAGTTTTATCTCGTGCAATTTCGCCCAATGCGGTGAGGTATTTAATTTTGAAATCCCAATAAGATAGCGGCGTGATTTTTTTAAATTGTTCGTCGCTCCATTTTTTGTAATTGTGGAGAAGATCAAACATGCCCACGTGATAGCTGACAAAATCTTGTAATCCCGGGGAAAGCGCGTCGAACTCAAGATCATTGACAATTTCACCGTAAACATATTCTTCATCGATTGGATCTTTTTGGGCGATCTCTTGAATATTTTGGAGAGCCAATGCGGCTACATCTGTCCCAAGTCGAGATTTCATCACATGACCAAGAACCGTGATCGCACCGTAATTAAAACCAATGCCTTTGAGTGCCAGTCCGGTGGCGAGTTCGGCCTCGCCATTTTCTAAACTGTCTTTAGATGTGCTGGTGGCTTTTTTGTCTGCATTATAAATGACTTTGTCGAAAGCTTGCTTTTTGAGAGAGTGATCCACGTCTTCCCAAAACTCAAAATTTGTAGGGTGATAATCGTCAGCTTTGACGGGCGTTAAAAAAATTAACTGCGGAAGAATGAGCAATGGAATGGTGACGGATTTTAAAAAATTTGTTTTCATAAACTTATCGCGTACCCCATCGTCAAATCAACGTTGCTCGAGGTAAATAGACTGGGGAACACGTAAACGCGGAAATCGAGTTTGAGTGAAGAGTTGGGCGTGAGGAAATATCTTAGAATGATGCCGCCATCAAAAACTGCCTGTGCATGGGCGTATGCAAAAATCGCAGCCCCTCCGCCCGCTACGAATTCAATTTGCGAATAAACGGTAGAAGAATTAAATACTAAATTTTTGGTGTAGATCGGATTCACTGTAATGTTCGTAGTTACATAATATTGAAGATAATCAAAACTTGATTGCTGTTGTCCATATCCGGCAACCAAGTCTTTGGTGATTCCCGCAAAAAGGGCGTATACGTAGTTAGCATTGAATACTTCCCAGCCCATGAAATCACTGAAGTGTTTTGTGTATGTGAGTCCAGCCCCAACGTATTTTACGAATGGGTCAGATGCTAAATAATTGAGCTGACCGGTTAATTCATTCTTTAAAAAATAGCGACGATGACTGACCGGTTGTATCGCTGGGACGTCATAAAGATCTGCCTTCTCGGCAGCAGCCAATGCTGTTGAAGGCATTGCTCCTAGACTAAAAGCAAGCCCGAAACTCAAATAGAAGCCAATGTGAATAACGTGTTTACTAAATTTCATTATTCGTCCGTCTCATTTTTGGTTTCGACTTTTGCTTTTTCGCCAAAATTATAGGAGTAGCCAATTGTCATTGCGATATTGGTCTTCACGCCCTGCGAAAAATAAAGATAATTTCTAATATCGAATCGAATGGATGAAGCTGGACCAAGAAAAAATCTGAGCATGAGACCAAGGTCCGTACTATTAATAAAACCCGAATCAAATTTTGCTATTCCTAGACCTGCGATAAAAGAAACGTCGCCGTAGAATACGTTAGAATTTAGAAAAAGATTTTTAGTATAGAATGGTGTGTATACGACACTCGACGAAAAATAATAATTGAGGGTGTTAAATGGTTCGGTGGAGGCATTGTATTGCTGGGTTAAATAGCTTTGTAATCCAGTAGAACTGTTGAAAGAATCTGCGATATTGAGAACTTCCCAGCCTAGGTAATTGGTGTAATAGTGGGTGTAACTTCCACCGACCGCTAGATAACGATTGAATGAATCAATGGGCAAATAGCTGAGATTGAGAGTGATTTCATCGTCTAAACTGTAGTCTTTGTGTTGAACAGCAATCACTTTGGGTTTGGCATTGGCTGCTTCCGTGTACACATCCCCACGTGCTGATCCTTCTGACAAAGAAATCAGTGAGAAAACTAAAATGCTTACGAAAAAAATCGCCGTGAAATCAAGGTGCCGTTTCAATTGTTGCATATTGAATTCATTGTAACTTTTAGGACAAACGAGCGGAAGTCTATATTAGGAAAACTAGATCTTAGACGGGGCTTCCGCAGTAGGCGCATTTCTTAGCGGGACTTGGAATATTTGAAAGACATTCGGGACATGCTTTTGTGTTTGGAGCAGCAGGTGCTTCATGTTTCATTTTATTTATGGCTTTCACCAAAAGAAAAACGGCGAAGGCTACAAATACGAAATCAATTGTCGCATTTAGAAATGTTCCGTAGTTGATAGTTGGAGCGCCGGCCCTTTTGGCTTCAGAGAGAGTATTGAATGGCTGTCCCGAAAGATTGACATACAAATTCGAGAAATCCACTTTACCCATCATTAAGCCGATGGGAGGCATCATAATGTCTGAGACAAACGAAGAAACGATTTTTCCAAAAGCACCACCGATAATAATACCGACAGCGAGATCGAGAACATTCCCCTTCATCGCAAATTCTTTAAATTCTTTAAACATGAGTTAACTCCTTAAAATTTTGCTACCAGTGCGGTAGTAAAAATCGTATCCAGGTGAATAAGCGCCGTAGAAGTAGGTGGCAGATAATTCACATACTTAAACAAATAAGCAACTTTTAGAGAAAAAATCTGGCTCAACATCACCATTACTGATGGTTCTGCATTGAAGAGATAATCTTGGCCGGTGGAATATCCAGCATTGCCAGCCAAGTTAGATGAAATACTTTGCACGTATTCTGCCCAAAATCTATAAGTTGCGGTTTTTGAAACCCCGCCATTGATTTCTCCGTAAACTCGCGCAGCATTGTTTGCACTGTCTGATTGAGTCGCTGAAGGATAATGTGTGTTCACGTTTCGCAAACCAGCTTCAAAGAAAATATTAAAATCTTCGGATTTATCTAGGTAATATTTCCCGCCTAAGTCGATATTGTTCTTCTGCACATATCCACCGAAAATATCGCTATCTAAAGTGTAAGCGGCAAAGATATTGAAAATCGGAGACAGTACGCGTTCGTATCTAAAGCCGCCATCCCAATTTCTCACAGTATCGGTGCCGCCATTCTGTGTGTTGATGTAACGAAAGGTGCCCTTAATAACATTCAAATTCCAATCATATATGGCAAGTTCTTTAAAGGTGTATGTGGAAGTGTTGGTATTTCCAGAAACCGCTGCAATTCCTAACTCCGTCTCATCTTTGAATCCAGTGTCGGCGACAGCTAGTTGAGAAAATCCAAATATGAGAGTCGCCAGAGCAAGGTTGGAAAGTTTAGTGTGCAAGATAAGACCTCCGTTAAAGTTTGGTTCGCCCTAAAATACATAGCGCAGTTTAAGCGAGGTCACAAATCCAAAATGTTTAAGGTGTGTGGTTTGTTGCAACGTTTTCGGCCTGATGAACCACGCTCAAGGTTCCATCCGATTCTAATATGGCCGTCGAAATTTCATTTAACTTATGAATGCCCTGTTTTCGGAGCAAGGTACGAAGTTCACTTTCGTTCAGTCGTTCACTGGCAAGATTTTTCTGAATAATTTTACCTTTATGAACTAGAAGTGTCGGCGTTCCTTCAAAAATTCTTTGGCAAATTTTACTTTTGTACGTCAAATAGGCGAGCGTTGAGCTGAGGAGAATTAAAACGGTAGCGAGTATGATTCCGCCAAGAAGAGTGTTATCTCCGCCATTCATTGAATTCTGTACTGCGTTACTAATAAGAAGGATGGCAACAAATTCTGTTGCTCCCATTTGTCCCAGTTGTCTTTTGCCCGAAATGCGGAGAAGTATAGTGACCGCAAAGTAGACCACAACAGCTCTGATCACCAAATTAGCCACTGGTAAACTGAGATTGAATAAATTTCCCCACATTTAATTAATCCTTTCATGACTTCGTTTAATCCCCATATGACACCATAGAAATTGACTCTTGAGCATAAAAATATTAAGTTCTTACTTAGAAAAGAAAGGATGTTTTAAAATGTATAAAACAAAAAATGATATTCCTGAGGATCGTAGAACCCAACTCGTTGTTCTTTTGAACGTCACACTCGCGAGCTCTATCGACTGCATGCTCAACTCAAAGCAAGCTCACTGGAATGTGAAAGGCCCGCAGTTTATTGCACTCCATGAATTGTTCGACGAAATTCACACTAGTTTTGGTGGGTACACAGACACCATTGCTGAACGCATTGTTCAGCTGGGTGGAATTGCTGAAGGAACTGCCTATGTGACAACCAAGCGCACAAAGTTGAAGGAGTATCCACTATCTATCAGCGAAGGTTATTCTCATGTTGATTATCTCTCTGACAGCTTAGCTGCATTTGGAAAACATGTTCGTGAAGGCATCAACCAAACTACCGAATTAGGTGATGTGGATGCCGCTGACATTTTGACTGAAATCTCTCGTGGAGTAGACAAATACACATGGTTTGTTGAAGCTCACTTAGAAGGTAAGAAATAAAAGTTTATATTTGGTAGCAATACCATCTTAGAAATTTGAAAACCTCGGAACCAAAAGTCCCGAGGTTTTTTTAATTTGTCAGATGTTTTTTTAATTTTGATAAAACATCACGGAATTGCGCGCTTCTAATTTCTTTAAATTTATACAGTTCTTCTAATGCGCCCCGATCGCTCACATAAAAATTATCTCCAGCATTGAGAAGCGATCCTTTGGCAGAAAATTTGTCAAAATATTTCATATCAAAAACGAGATTGCGATCCGTGTCTGTTACTATTGCTTCTTCTCCGTCCTCGATCACAGTCCACTTTTTATCTGGATAAAGTGCCTCCGCAATCCCTAGCGATAAATCAGACAATTCATATCCACTGAAATTTTCTCTTAGCCATTGCAAGTCACTGTACATAACTTCTGCTGTGTGACGGCTGAGCTGTAATTCTTTATAGGCATGAATTCGGTCATAATCTTGAAACTCTTCAAATTTGAGTTCTGAAATATCAAAATAGCGTTCTTTGATTCTTTCAAATTCATCTTGGAACAAGGACAGTTGGCGAATGGTTCGGATTTCTTCAAACCAATAGGCTTGGAAATCAAATTGAATGGGACTCTGTTTAATTCTTCTGCGTGGCATTTTTGATGTCTCCTTTATGTTCAAAAGAGACTTTTGCAAAGATTCTGCCCGCATGCCCTCGGCTAGTTTTCTTGTGGAGTGAAAATACCGTCCGAAAATATCCGGCCGGATAAGATGCTCGTTAGGGTTTGATTTTGCGGTGAACCATTGATTGCAGATACGCTACAATTTCATCAATAGTTTCAGTGCGATTCGCTATATCACTGTGAAGTGCGGGCATATGTGAACGAAGCCGTATACTAGCAGGATTATCAATCCATTTTTTTAAAAATGAGATTTTATAATACTCTGTCACGTTCACCGGATAATTAAGCTCCGGGCCAATGTGCGCCCCATCTCCATTCATCGCATGGCAGAGGGCACAGTTTTTTCGAAAAGCTAGAAAACCTCTTTTTGCTTTTGCGGAACTATTCTCAGGCGGAGCAAGTTTTGGAGAATGTTCAATGAATGTGGTGAGATCGAAAGTTGTCAGTTGATACGGCCAGGAAGATCCATCTACGGATTTATTCCATACAAGATAAAATGGTCCAGCAGCTATTTTTTTTCCACCCTCTGTTTTATTTTCGATGATTAAATTTTTTGAGCCAATCCTCTCGAAAGCTAAAAAAGCTTCGCCTTCGCCTTCAGATGAAATAAATTGCGCCACAGGCAAAGACGGTTGGTAGCCATCTAGGCAAGTGAAAAGCATTTCCTCATCTTTAGCCCAGCTTCTTCCATATATTTCATTGAGCAGGGCGTTTAATGCGATAGCTCTGAATTTAATTTTTGTTTTTTCATTTGGGTCATCGACTGTTACAATCTGTGAGGGCGAAAGTTTTTCCATTTGTATCAGATTAAGGGTCTTCAAAACTTTGCCATGATTTTTAAATGTCATTTCTTGAGCTTGAACATAGCTTGAGGTAAAAATAAAAAGCAAAGTGAGCGCAAGGTTTTTCATGGAATCATTCAATCATGGTTGTCTCCTTTTTTCACAATAAATTAAGAAAAATAGTTTAGTCTTAGGGATACCAATCCACGCAAGGAATAGAAATGCCGGAAATTAATACTCAAGTGTTGTCTAAATTTACGCGTTACCAGAAATTTGTGGTCGCGATGTTGGCTTTTCTGCAATTCACAATCATTCTGGATTTCATGATCATCTCGCCTTTGGGTGCGATACTGATGCCAGCTTTAAAAATTTCGCCCTCCCAATTTGGGGTGGTTGTTTCGGCTTATGCCTTCAGCGCAGGACTTTCCGGTATTTTCGCCGCAGGATTCGCAGATCGGTTTGATCGCAAAAAATTGCTGCTATTTTTCTACGCAGGTTTTTTGCTTGGCACGTTTTTCTGTGGTCTTGCACCTAATTTTCACTTCCTGCTACTTGCGCGAATATGTACGGGCATCTTTGGCGGAGTCATAGGTTCGATTATTCTGGCTATCACCGCAGATCTTTTTACTTTTCAAATGCGCGGTCGAGTCATGGGAGTTGTTCAGTCCTCGTTTGCGGGCAGTCAAATTCTAGGAATTCCCATTGGACTTTTTTTAGCCAATCGTTGGGGCTGGCATGCGCCATTTTTGATGATCGTAGGCGTTTCTTCGATTGTAGGCGTACTCATTCTCATCTATTTGAAACCTATCGACCTGCATTTAAAATTGCGCACGGACCGCAATCCTTTCCATCATCTTTTCATCACACTCACTAACACTCGTTACTTTCTGCCTTTTGCGGCGACAGCTCTGCTTAGTTTAGGAGGGTATATGCTGATGCCTTTTGGAAGCGCGTTCACAGTAAATAATCTTGGGATTCAGATGTCTCGATTGCCAATGATTTATTTGTTCACTGGATGTTGTGCCATGGCCACGGGGCCTCTAGTGGGGAGACTCAGCGATTCTTTTGGAAAATATAATACTTTTGTTTTTGGAGCGCTGTTGTCGGCGATCATGGTTGTGATCTACACCAATCTTGGTGTCACTCCACTTGGTTGGGTGGTAGCGGTAAATGCGATTATGTTTGTGGGAATTTTTTCAAGAATGATTCCCTCACAAGCACTGATGTCAGCTATTCCGGACGCTACGAATAGAGGTTCTTTTATGGCCGTTAGTTCTTCTTTGCAGCAACTTTCCGGCGGACTTGCTTCTATTGTTGCGGGTCTAGTAGTGAAAGAAGACGCGGGCGGAAAACTTTTGCATTTTGATTCTCTTGGTTACATTTTAGTTGCCACTTCTGCCATCACCACCGTCATGATGTACTTTATCCATTTGCGAGTGAAAGCAGACACTAAGAATTAAAATTGTCAGGTCATGAACTTCGTAGTACATACGGAGTATGTCTTTGCCAGTTTTACCTCCGAAATATTATCGAACGCATTTTTTTGAGTTGATAGAGTTTCTCGAAACTTCTAACGGGAAACTCATTGAGGAAGCGCAGGCTAAATTTTTACAAAAATTTCGCGAACTTTCTGAAGATGCTCAGTGTGTGTTTATTCGCATGGTGAATCGCAAATCCAATGTGTTCGATCGCGCGGAATTTTCTAAGTATGTAGAAATACAAAATCCGTTGGCTTGTGTTCAGGAACTTCAAGACAGCGGATTTGCGACAAGTTTAGTTGGGAGTCATGTTCCAAATCTAATCAAGTTTGCAACAAAACCTAAGCTTCAAAGATGGATTCTTGCCAATGAGATTTCTATTGAAGGTAAACCCTCAAGGGATGAGCTGGTTTCATTGGCGCAAGCAAACTTGGAATGGATGCAGTTAGAAAAATACACCGGATATGAAAGCTTAGTGGCACAAGCTTATGGACCTGAATTGGAATATCTCTTATTCCTCGCTTTCGGGGAAATTCAGGAAAGCTTGTCGCTCTATACTTTGCGAGATTTGGGGATTCGCCAGACGCAAAGTTTTAAAAGTGATTTCAAAGCACGTTTCGAAACTCTTGAGTTAGCTCAAACGGAATACTTTTTTTCAAAAAGTCTCAGAGAAGTATCAAATTTAAGTTCTTTAGAAGAGTTTATGAGTCTTTTTCACATCGTGAAAAGTTATGAAAATCTTTCCCCTGTATCATCTCAGTTAAAGAATATTTTACTTTTAGAAATTGCTGCTGCAGTTGAGAATTCCAAAGCAGAGTTTTCCCTTGAGGTGTTGAGTTATAGCCATCATCCTGATGCAAGGGAGCGGGCGGCGAGAATTCTTTACCGCTTGGATCGAAAACCCGAATGCCAAGAGCTACTCGAAATTATTCAGCAAGCACCGCGCAATATAGAAGAACTTATTTTTGCCGAAGATTTCGAAGCCCGCAAATTTGGGAAAAAACGTCTAGGATATCTGACGGAGATTTTAAATAGCTCCCGAGAAATTTCTTTGAGTGAGGCATTTCTCAAAAAACCTGAATCGGGCGTCCAGGAATTCTTTGAGGCGCAAGGATACAAGACCCGCTTCACTGAGAATCACCTTTGGGTGAGTTTGTTTGGAGTATTGTTTTGGGAAGAACTTTTCGAATCGGATAAATCCGCGATCTTTAGTTCATTCGAGCGTGGGCCTTCAGATCTTGCGGGTTCAGATTTTTATTTGAAGCATCAGGCAGAACTCGAAGTAAAACTGCATTTGCTCACAAATCTGACCCTTGTCAAATCTGTCCTTTCCGAAACCGTAGAGAAAAAATACGGCCAATTGAATAATGTTTTTGGCTGGCATAAAACTCTACTTGAAATATTAGTGCATTTTGTTGAGCACTCGCGTACTCAAGATGTTTCCTTTGTGTTGCGAACCATGGCTAAGCAGTTCACGGATTATCACTCGGGATTTCCGGATTTAATGATTGAGAAAGATGGCGTCCTTTCTTTTATTGAAGTCAAAGCCGAAGGTGACTCTCTTCGGATGAATCAAGTAGTCAAATTAAGACTATTAAAAGAAGCCGGCTTTGAGGTGGAAGTTCTCAAAGTGAAATGGCTTCCTGACCCAAATCAAATTTATGTTGTAGTGGATATAGAAACAACGGGAAGTCAGGCCACTTATAATCGGATCACGGAAATTGGGGCGCTAAAAGTTCAGAATGGAAAAGTCATTGATGAATTCCAAACGTTGATTAATCCAGGAAGAAAAATCCCTCCATTCATCACGCAGCTCACGGGAATCACCGATGACATGGTTGCGAGCGCGCCGTCATTTTCTGAGATCGCTGCACAGTTTTCTGTTTTTCTTGAAGGTTCAATTTTTGTGGCTCACAATGTGCGATTTGATTATTCGTTTATTCAGCGAGAGTTCGCTCGAAACGAAATTGACTTTGTTCGTCCCCAAATATGCACATCTGCTGGAATGAAAAAAGCGTACCCGGGCCTGCCTTCTTACAGTCTAAAAAATCTAACTCAACATTTTCAAATTTCTTTGGACTCTCATCACCGCGCCATGTGTGATGCCCGCGCCGCCATGGAACTTCTCAACTTAATGAATGAGAAGCGCGGCTAACATGACTGACAACATCATAGATTCAGCATTTTCATACCGCTGACCTGCACAAATAATTTTCCTGTCCAAGGGTTTCCACCGTAAGCACCTTGATAGCTTTGCGGTAAAAAATCGGTGGTCACTGATCCTCCTATACCTACCTCGGCAGATTCCCAATTCGCAACCCTGTGTGTGTAACCAAAAGTTATTGCAGTAACCCATTGCCCTGCGTTTGCATCGGCTGATGTCTGAATTTGAAGTTCGTTGGGAGTTCTCTGAAGTACTTCGATGCGTCCCCAGATCCGTGGGGCTATACCTTTAAAAAGAAATTCCTCTGCAAATGAAGTCAACGTTGATGCGTGATCGTAATTTGAGACTGATCCCCAAATGAGAGTGTTATCAAAACTCCAATCGTGGAAAATTGAAAAACTATTATAAATGGATGCCGAAAAACGATTTTCAAAAGTTATGTCTGGATTATTTAGCTCAGGGTTTGAGACATACGCATAAGACGCCATTGCGATAAACTTTGGTGAAAATTCTTCGATCAATCTAAAAGAATAAGAGTCAAGATTCCCAATCGGTAAATCTACATTTTGAGGTTTGGGTTCCGCTCCGTGATAAGTAGAAGCTTCAAAGCCGGTAGCACCAATCTTCAGTGATTCACCGATGACAGTACTTGTGATATGTCCCACATCTTGACCGATGTGATGTCCAAGTGGTGCGTCTGGATTTATCATTCCTGTAACTCTATGCATGAAAGCCACTGGCCCGTCAGTGGCTTCGCCACGAGGAGCAATAAATATTTTAATATGATTTTTATCTCCACCAAAACTAATGGTGTCGCTCAAAGTTAAGCCCATTATAGGAGAGCTGTGAGGATGTTGCGCATCAAGGTAAGGAATTCCTTGATTGTTTTCTTCGCCGATTTGTAAAAGCTCAGGATAACCTTGATCCGGAATCGACCACCGCTCTACGGTTCCCATGAAATCTAGATTGACGTAATGGCGATCACCAATGCTGGTTCCTAAATCTCCCATAAACATATTTGGCGCAGCAAACGTATTCCTTCCTCTAGGGCCACTTTCATTTATGCCAGCAAGAAAACCATTCCCGTGAATCATAAGCATCGTCATTGGCATATCTTTCATAGGAAGAGGCATGCACATCCCCATCGAAACGTCATAAACTTCCATATCACTGCATTCTGTCGATTTATTTTGAGCGAAAACGTTTATGGAAATTAAAAGGGCGCAAATAAAAAAAGTAGTTTTCATATTAATTAGTGGCAGCATCCTGCGGATTCGGATGGCGCATCCTTTCTTTTTGATAACCAAATAAGTATCCCAGCAGCAATTAGGAAAAAAATGTTGAGCCAGGTTGTATAATTCCAATTAAAAAACTTCATGTTATTCATCTCGGGCATCCCAGGCATTTCGGGCATTTCATGGTGTCGCGGAATCAAGCCTAGAAAATGAAAACATAGATCCACGATCATTCCAGTAGCCACCATTGAGGTATAGAAAATCCCAGTGATCCAGATTGCGCCACGAATACCGTAATTTTTTTTATAAATGAGAATCATAGGAATTATAATTAGATCAGCGTAGATAAAAGAGAGAGCTCCACCAAAACTAATTCCGCCGTGATAAAGAACATTCGCAAGTGGAATGTTTCCCACCGAGCAAACAAAGCTAAAGACAGAAACCAATGGGCCGACCAAGGCATTTTCTAACGCTCGCCAAAAACTGAAGGTGTCTACCCCACCATTTTGTAAGAAAAGAGTTTGCCAAAAAGTATCTGGCACGAGAGCCATTAAAAACCCAGAGATGACCACCCCAACTAAAATGTCCTTTCCAATCATTTTCCATTCAGAAACAAATGATTGTCCGACTAAACTCCAGCCTTCGAAAGTTTTGGGATTGGCCGGTGACTCTTGGCTATCGCCATGATGATGGTCATCTTGAGATGAGTGCAACTTATTTAAGTTTTCTCTGATTTTGTCAAAATCTTTGAGTGGCGAAAAATAATACATAAGGATCGACATGATGGTGACAAGAATGAGCCCACCGAAAAATTCTGCAACTACAAATTGCCATCCCATCATGACCCAAAGGACCGCACTCAATTCGATAACCAGATTTGTCGAGGCCAACATGAATGCCAAAGAAGGAATAATGTGAGCCCCTTTTTGGAATAGGGTGCGAGCCATGGCTGCCGCAGCGTACGAACAAGAGGAGCTTAGGGCGCCTAAAAATGTAGCCGTGGCAATTTGTTTTGGCCCTGTCTTACCAAGGGCATTTACCATTTTGTCCTTCGACACAAAGGTCATAATAACGCCCGACAGACCAAACCCTAAGATAAGTGCCCACAACATGCTCCACAACATTCCTGCGGCAGCAAACAGACCGGAGCCAATCAGATGAATAATGAATATTATCTTCCCTCTAACCTTTCTATAATCGGACAAGGGGCAATTTGTTCGCCGTTTTTACAGTCTTCGATCAACAACTCCAAAGCATTCTGTAGATCCTTCAGATGATGAATTTTCTCTTTTATCTCGATCACTTTAATTTTTGCTTTTGCCCGAGTTCTTTCACGTGACTTGCGATCCATTCCTCTAAAAGTGAGAAGTTCTTTGATTTCAGAAAGCGTAAATCCTAATTCTTGGGATCGTTTAATAAAAAGCAATCTTTTGAGAGAATCGTTGTCATAGGCTCTGTACCCAGAGTCTTTCCGGGCGGTTGGTTTTAGAATGCCTATGCGTTCATAGTAACGAAGTGTTTGAATATTAACTGTGCCGGCTTTAGCCAAATCTCCGATTTTCATAATATTAGTTTAAACCCTATACCTAAGTATAAGGTAAAGAGAATATTGATAAGGATTTTATTGGTGTGGACGACTGGATTGACTTAGGCTCGTGCCATCGGCTCTGCGAGCCTCAACTTCGTAGAGTCCAAAAATAGCTTCCTGCTATTTTTGTCGAACCAGTGACCCGCAGATTCATAGTGGGAATAAGCACCATTTCTGATGGTCCGCAATTACTCAAGCCTAATAAGTAGTTATGAAAAAAGGCAAGTTGGATCAAGCCTTTGATTGATCTGTTTACCGCCGAACGGTTTCCCTTCTTTTACTGTCAATTCCGGCTCATTCCTCTGGGTTCTCGGCACACTTTGGGCACACTGATTCTGCCGCTTTGACTTTCACCTTCATTCCAGTTAAAAATTCCCCCATGCGTCAACCGTTGAAGAAAAAACTAAATCAAATCATCAAAGTTCTAAAAGCCGAGTTTAAGCCTAGCCGAATGTTCCTATTTGGTTCACAAGCCAATGGCAACGCCAAGCCTGACAGTGACTACGATTTTGTATTGGTGGTGCCTGGTAATAGGCGCGGACGCATGAAAAACATGTCCAGAGCGGGGGATTTACTGCGAGACAAGTGTGCCGTCGCCGCCGATGTTTTTGTTTATTCTCAAAAAGAATTTGATGAGTGGAAAGACGAGTTCAGCTCCATTCCTGAAACAGCTCGTAATACCGGCGTGGAGATTGACCTTGGCTGAATCAAAAATAGTTAAGCAATGGTTTTCATACGCTTCACGGGATCTGCAAATAGCCAAATACAGTTTGGAACACAGCTCCGAGTTCAAAAACATTTCAGCCTTTCATTCCCAGCAGTGCGCGGAAAAATCTCTCACGGGACTTTTGGCTTTTCATAAAATTCGTTTTCTGAAAACCTACCGGATTGATGAGTTGGCAAAAGAAGTGGCCCGATATGATCCGAAGTTTTCAAAGCAGCTCATGAAGTATAAATATATGAAAGACTTTGCCGTGGCCTACCGTTAACCCGGTGCCGAGAAAGACCTCTCACTACACTTTAAGCGAAGAACGCGATTCGTAATGCTCAGAAAATTTATGATGAAAGTTTGGGTTCCCCGGTAAAAGCCTTGGTATTTGAATGTATGTAGAGACAAGAATTGTCCATCCCCGTCCACTGTGGTTTGATTTTGTTACGACACAGAATC
>JAYTHU010000036.1:0-1699 GCA_043732305.1 Oligoflexia bacterium | reverse complement strand
ATAGGAACAGGACGTTAATTTTTTTCCTCCTGTCTTTCCAGGGGAAGAAACAGAAAAGTCTTTTCCTATTGGGAAAACTTCAGTTTTGGTATTCTTCTATCATTACCCAATCAGGGTTGGCTTAAAAAAAAAATCTTTTGCTTAAAAAAGAATCTTGGCCTTGGCCAAGATTTTTTAAGGGAAAAATGATTTTTTAAGGAACTGAAGCAATCGGAAACCGACTGGAAGCGTTGTCCGCTGCAGTTCTCTTGTCACTGTCATTCCGTTTTTTCCCAATAGTATGGCCGCAAATACAAGGGGCCGAGGAGCACCGAAGTCTCTTCGCGCATTTAATGAAGGCGTCAACAATTTACAAGCTAATCCGCAGAGAAGGGCCGCGGCGAATGATGCGAATGATCGCGTGACACGAATGCTCGACCAGGATTTGTGCGTCAAAATTTTGTCTCCTCACTCCCCTGACCCTGCCCTAGAAACATTTTGAAATTATCTCATTTTCCCCTGCCCTAGAAACATTTTGAAATTATCTCATTTTCTAGCTTTTCGGCCCCTGACAGCTCTTTTTAAATTGTTTAAATTTTATTTTTTGGAGGTATGGCGAGCTCGACCTTGCTGCAGTGATTATCGAACGATCGATTGTCAACACTGTCCGGATCACACCAGCAAATGTTATTTCGCCGCCTCCTGCGATTCCACGTTTTCCTGCAATCCATCTACCTCCTCGTCCTCCTGGTATTCCACTAGTTCCTGTAATACCTCCAGTTGCTGCACCGAAAGGCAATAAGAGAACTGCTGCCGATGTAGATCGCGAAGAAGTGGAACAACAAGATCATGAGGAGGCTATCGAGGCTGAAGCTAATTTCATGGACATCGAGGAAAATATCGAAGATAATGTTTCAGACAACGAAAGCTCTGAAAACGACCCTGGACACCAGAACGCCGATCCTATTACGAAGACACGCAGTGCTCGAAAAAAAACCTGGTGGTTATTTGTCGATCATGGTGAAAATGGCCAAGTTATTTGTCTGTGTGGCTGTCTCGCCTCCGATAATTCCAAGCCCTTGATTTATTCTGGCCAAAATACTGGAGTCGTTAAACGTCATGTTAAACTTAAACACCTCTATCTTCACGATGAATTTCTTCGCTGCAAAAATGGTGATGGTAATTTTAATCGCCTTATGGAAACTGTGGAAACACTAAACAAAAACGCTTTGGAAAAGCTGCGAGTTAAGAAATTAAAAAACGATAGATTTTTTTCTCGATTTTTAGACGACGGCATGGAAAAGTTACTCAAAGCCAATCTTAAGCTCATGATGTGGGCTGTTGCTAATGGCATTCCCCGCATCGCACTCAACGATCCTCTCTTCGACTCCTATCTAAATGATCTCGGTACTCCAGCAGCACCTAATAGACATTCATTGCAAGAAGATTACCTGCCTCAGTTGGACGCCTTAGTGGTAAAAGAGATCAAGGATGAGTTGAAGAATGTCAGTTCTGTAAGTCTTAGTGCCGATGGTTATCGAGATCGAGTTCGCAGGGATTGGGTGAATGTTACTATCTACTGGATTGTTTCCGAGTTTAGGACTCTCATCGATCGCAAAAAGGAGGATGAAACTTCCGGTTGTGCTGATTGGAACATTTGCCGCAACGGAATTTTGGTTAATCATAAGTAATTGATTTGATGCGCCGCTGCTGCCGTTTG
>JAYTHU010000035.1:0-1700 GCA_043732305.1 Oligoflexia bacterium | reverse complement strand
AATCTGACGCTTGTTCTCGCGTCACTTGCACTTTTCACTTTTCACTTTTGCATTTTCCGTTTCTTTTTCTTCCTTCACATCTCCTTCCATCGCACCTTGTTTCGTTCCTCCTGTCATCAGTTCCCCTTCCCCCTCCCCCGTTCCGATCCCATTCTTTCCCTCTTCACATTCTTCCTTTTTTGATACACAATACGAATTTTTATCACTCGTATTGGTGTTGTACCATCAATCTCTTTCGAAAATCATCAAAAGTAACGGATTTGGTCAAATTTCAACTTTCCCATCACGATCTTTTGACTTAGCGAAATGAGCGCTTCCGATTCCTCTTCCTCATCTTCCTCGTCTTCCGATTCCTCTTCCTCATCGATTTCATCTTCCTCGTTGGTTGGATCCCCTTTGGCTGATCTTCTTGGTCTCAATTCAATTTTATCATCTGTTTATGCTGAAGCAAGCAAAGTTCATGAGAAATCGAGTGTGGGTGACTTCCAATGTCACTGTGGTACTTATGATTTGAGTGGAGCAAAGTTCGAAGGAGTGCGGGAAAGTGCAGCAAAGTTGAAGGAATGGGTGAAAAAACAGCATGCAAACGCGGTTTGTCATTACGTGGTGGAGAACAGAATGAATGAATACGGGATTTTACATGTGAATTTTGCAACGGGAGCGGATTTGGTTGCTGGAATGGAAGCAAATGTTGATGCAACCGTTGGCAATCGATTGGTTCGTTGTGCAGGCGGAAGCGGAAAACCTTGCGGAATGTCGGTTCTTTCGTTTCCTGAACAAATGTACATTCATGCAAGCGTGCCACGAGCAGAAGCTGGAAAGATTTCGATGGCAAACATTGCAAGCTTGGTTGCAAAGAAAATCAATGAACAATGCAAGAAAACGGTGTTAATGGACTCAATTAGTGTGACAGAAAGTTTCAATGGTGAACGAGTGATTTCAGTTCGATTTCATCATTTGAGTGATCTACGAGCGCTTGTTTCAGTTGAAAATGATTTTGAACTTTGGTCCCGAAAGACTGCGATTGAAATTCCAAATGTTCCCGAGTTGGCAAAATGCACTGCATGTGGTTTGCGAGGTCACAAATTGAGCAAATGTCCAAAATATGGTGGTTTGATTGTTCGATTTGTGTTCGAAAAAGCAGTTGGTGAAGCGGTTCGAGAGCAAATCGAAGATGTTGCAAAAGCATCGAATGTGTACACTGGTTTATATGTTGGTGTGAAGCGTCCAAATCACATGGTACACTGCATCTATCAAACTGCAGAAGAATTGAAAGCAGGAACATTCGAAGTGATCAAACACTACAACTCAATGTTGGCTCGTCCTCCAACGATGTCGGATGTGAAAAAGAAAGCTTCAGAATGCTTTAATTGCGGTGATTCAGATCACCGAGGCAACTTTTGTCCGATGATTTATGGAAAAAATGTTCGAAAACTGGTCAATTATTCGTCAGCGGTGGGCGGAGGAGCTGGAAATTCGATTTCGAATTCGATTTCGAACTCTCGTGCTTTTCAGCCGCCTCGATCCAATTTGTTTTGTTATGCTTGGTCGAATCAAGGGGAATGCAGTCGAGCGAGTTGCCCGTATCCGCATCCACCCCATCGAAAAGCTGAACTGGGAGTTTGCTTCCGATTTCGCGATTCAGGTTCGTGCTATTTTGGAAATCGATGCAAGTACAAACACATTTCCTCTTCTGCCTC
>JAYTHU010000034.1:0-41412 GCA_043732305.1 Oligoflexia bacterium | reverse complement strand
GCGATTTTTCCCCAATCGAGATCAGTCACATTGCTCTGATTGTAGTTTTGATAAATGCGAGAAATGCGATCTTCATATTTCAGATCCGCGGTGTTCTCTTGAGCCTGTACTTGCCCCAAAAAACCCAAAGTTACAAAAAAAACGACGTGAAACCTCAACTCAGAATTTCTCACCAGGTGCTCCCTTTTTCATTGATGCAAGTATCTTCATTGATTCGAGAGCCTCTTGGCTGCCAGGGTAAACATTAACTATGCTCTGAAAGGCTTCTTGGGATTCTTGTCCGCGATTTAATTTTTTGTAACTTAACCCAAGATAATAAAGCGTAGAAACGGCACGAGGCCCATCGGGGCTACTTCCATAAAGTTTTTCAAATACTTCCGCTGATTTTTTATACAGAGCTTTTTTAAAATAAGCTTCGCCAAGTAAAAACTCGGCGCTGTCCGTCATTGGCGAACTTTTATATCCCTTTTGCATCAGCTCTACGTTTTTACTAAGTGAAATCAAATCGTGATTCTTTATGTCCCGAGTGACCATTTCGTAAAGCTTAGCATCACCCGAGTGAGCAACAGTTTTTGTTGGTGGCACAATAACCGCTGTTGGCGCATGCGAACGATTTTCCAAACGATCGCTCAAGAGCAAAATTTTATTATTAAGCTCGTCTATCAAGGCGGTCTGGCGACCGGTTACCTTTTGAAGATCAAGCATTTGTCTTTTTAAATCTGCATCACCGCTGGCGCTCAAATTTTTCGAAGCACATGCACCCGTGAATAAAAACAAAATCGGAAGGAGAAAAAACATTTTCCGAATATCTTTGGTGACACTTTTATAGAGTTCAGTCCAATCCACTTGAATCTGCATCTCGCGAACTTTCTGCAGACTTCCCGATGGCTTTACGAATTGTTTGAATAACAAAGTGGATTCAGACTTAGGAATTAAACCAGAAGACCGTGACTGTTCTTTTTTTTCAAAAGGATTACGGCCCATTTTGCCACTTTTAGGTTCGGTCATGTTGTTTGATCTCCTCGGCTATTTTCTGGAACTCCTGCGACGAGCGACTTGAAGGTGAATATTTCAAGATGCTTTTCCCATGTCCGCTGCTCTCTGCAATTTTAACACAATTATGAATTTTTGTATCTAGAACGAGATCCCCGAAATTAGTTTTGAGTGCTTCCCAGACCTCCCAATTTAATTTTCGACGATCATCAAACATGTTCGCGATAATTCCGGAGATCCTAAGTACCGGATTCTTTTCTTTAAGACTTTCGACTGTCTTTTCTAGAGCCACAATACCTTCGAGTGAAAAGAACTCCAGCTGGACGGGAACAAGAACTCCAAACGATGCGACTAGACCATTGACCGTGAGCAAATTTAGCGCGGGAGGATTGTCTATCAGGATGTAATCAAATTCCTCGTTTAATTTATGAAGTGCATTCTTGAGAACAAATTCTTTATTGTCCCGCGTGGCTAGATAATACTCCACGCCCGCAAGCATTGAATCCGCACCGATGATGCATAGACCTTCGTCGACTCGATCGAGATCACTGGTAGTGAGCTGCGGAAGCTTCCGAGATACATAAATCTCGTCCACCGTGAATCGCGCATCCACGCCAGTGTAACTGGTTAGATTTCCCTGCGGGTCATTGTCTATGAGCAAAACTTTTGCTCCAGATTTTGCGAGTGCTGCGCCGAGGTTGAACGTAAGAGTGGTTTTTCCCACCCCGCCTTTTTGATTAACAATGCTAAATGTAGTTGCCATACTCTATTTGAGAATAGTTTTAGGAAAACTGCCAATTGAAAAAGTATTTTTAACTAAATTGTTGACAAGATAATTGAAGACTCCTACTTTAAAGATTCCAAAAAAATTCGAATAAAAAAAAGTGTAGATTAATATCTCGTTTTTGCTATGAAAACCTCCAAGAATATTCTTCTCTAAGAACTTGTAAGATTCTTTCTGTACAATCTATAAACTTGCTATTTCACTCTTATTTTTTTCTCAAAAGGGAGAATTTCTCGGGGATATATCCGAGTTTTCCACATAATTTGTGAGTAAGTTCTGACCAAAAGTCCTGAATGCCGCTTTAAGAGAGTGTTTCAGCGGTTTGATGCAATATTAGGCATACTTAACCTATTGATAACACCTCAGATAAGTCCTATTTAAATTTTATATTAAGTTTAACTGACACAAACTTACATCCGAACTCCGCCCACTTTCGGACAATACCTCTGTCCGCGTGAGAAAATAATCACTCTGAAGCTCCTCTCGATTTTGCAACTTGCAGCTTTGTGAAAGCACTCGGATGGATTCTGGCAAGTCTAATTCAGACTCTGTTATTTAAATTTGATCTCTTAAAACCCTTGGTGGGTTTAGCAAATCAGCTTCATGCTTTTTGCTTAGCCCATATGGGAAATTCCGACTTGAATTGGTTTTACGCGGCAATTCTTTTTGGCGACGACACTGGTCTGCGCCAGAAAAGTGAAATTCAATCTTTCATGGTGCTCGGGCTTTATCATTTGATCGTTGTTTCTGGAAGTCACCTGACAATTCTTGATAAAATTGTCATTAAGCCGCTCTTTTTCTTCTCTCCTCGAGTTAAAATATGGTTGGCCACAGTTTTTCTGGGCGTTTTCACCTTTGCAAATCAATTGCAAGCCGCTTGCTTGCGCGCCTTTGTGAACTGGGTCTTGAGAAAATTCTGTGGGCGCCGTATTTCCGACGAAGCCGACCTTCAAGTTATCACCACATGCTTTTGCTTGCTTCTGCAGCCGGCGCTGTGTAAATCACTTTCATTTCAGCTGTCTTGCGCGGCCTCAATGGCATTGAGCGTGGTAGGATCTTTTCAACTGACCTCAACCAAATGGAATAAAGTTTTGACTCCGCTCTGTTGCATTCTTTTTACTGCGCCTCTGATTTTTAATATTCAACCCTGCATCTCTTGGATCGTGATCCCCGTGAACGTCTTAGCTCTACCCATTGTGGAGTTTTCTCTTATTCCTCTCTCCTTGGTTGGCTATGCATTGCCGTTCCTGAAATTTATCACCGAGTACTGCCTTCACCTTATGTTTCATTTATTAGATTTTTTAGCGAAGTTCACTGAGCCACTTTTATGTTTGAGTCAGGAAGGAAGTAAGAATTGGGGAATCGTTTACATATTTTCTTTGTTGTTTGTCTGGCGTTTGCTCTTGCCATTTTTCCGGAGGCGCGAGTTTGTGAAAGATCAGAATCAGAGAGTTCAAGGCATGTAGACAAATTTTATTTCTGGAATGTTGGACAAGGCGACCTCATGACTTATGTGGGCCAAGATGCCTGTTGGTTTTTTGATCTTGGGGGTGACTTTCCTTTACATCAGAGTTCTTTGCTTATGCTCCGCAAAGCCTGTCACATGAAAAAGGTTTCAGCGTTTCTGTCTCACTTCGACAAAGATCACATTCAATTTTATAAAAATGTGGATCAGGTCATGGGAATATCCACACTTTATCTTTCCCACTTAGATGCACACACCGTGCTTGCGCAAAAGCTTTTAGATTATTTCAAAAACCGCGGCGCAAAAGTTTCAGTATTAAAACGCGGAGACACTGTTTCTGCTACAGGCGCTCACCTTCGCTGCGTTTGGCCCGATGGAGGTAAACAAAAAGACGAAAATTCGAGAAGCCTTACTTTTATTTTTGAAAGCGTGAAGCAGAGGACCCGCATTCTTCTCACTGGCGATTTGCCGGGCAAGGTCGAACCAAAATTAGATTTCGAGGAATTGTCGATTTTGAATGGCAGTAAAATAGATGTTTTGAAGGTCGCCCATCATGGAAGTCATTTCAGTACCTTTATTCCATTCTTAAACATAATCAAACCAAAAGCCTGCGTGGTGAGTGTGGCTCGACATAACAAGTACCGCCACCCCCGCCAAGAACTTCTAGATCGTCTCACGGATAGCCATTGTGCCATCTTAAGGACCGACATTTTGGGAACGATCACTCTTGAACTTTAATTGATAGCCTTAGCAGTCGGCTGAACGGCAAGGTTGACTTTGCCGAAGCCTGTTTCCTGACATGTGTTGATAAGCTTCCTGACGACGCCGAATGGCACCTTGGTATGAACCACGAGGTTTACAAAGCCCTCGCGCTTGCTGAACTGAGAAAGCCATTTTTTTACTGAAGGCAGATTGTCTCCGCCATGAGCAACATCTTTGGCAGAAACTAAAAGTACATCACCACCAAAAACCCCTGCAATTGAAACGTGCAGAGTTGTAGCTTTCTGCGGTTGCTCGGCAAATCCTGCTTTAGGAAGTTCAATGTTATGGGAAACTTCAATCCACTGTGAAACAGAAGCAGAATTCACCAGAAGGAAAATAACTAAAATAGCAAACATATCGACCATTGACGTGAGTGAAAGCGAAACCATACGAATGCTTCGCTCTTGCCGCTTAAGCCTGCTCTTACGGTTTTTTGTGTAATCACTGATTTTTAATCGCGCTCTATGTAACGGCATATCAGTTGGTGCTCAAAGCGACGTTTATAAATCCTGATTTTTTCATCGAATCAATTGTTTCAACCACTTTGCCATACTCTACACTATCCTCTGACGATACCGCAGCTGGTGGAAGGGTTTTACTTTTGGAGGCCACTAGCAAAACTTTTTCTAGTTTTATGAAATCAAATTCCCCGTGATTAGTAGCAATGCTTCTTGGTAGTGCGCTGCTATGAGAAACGGAATTAGGCCAGGTCAATTGGAACCCGGCCGGAGTCAAATGAACAGTAAGATAATTTGCTGTTGAAGATGCGCGAGCTTTTCCGCTCGATTCGACAGAAGCAGGAATTGTTCCCACTTGAATCCAAACGGCTGTCACTAGTAAAAAAAGCGTGAGGGAGCTTAACAGATCAATGAAAGGAACGAGATTGAGCTCTACGTTTAATTTATTATCACTATTGTCAAATCCGCCACCCATTTTTTATTCTTTCCCTGCTATTTCTTCTATTCTTTTTCTTCGGAGATCCCAAAGCGGGAGCGATTCGCGAGAATAAAATTAAAAGTTTTGATACTGATCTCATTGATTTCATCTATTAATCTTTGAGCACGATTTTGCAAAATCGAATATAAACCAACTGCGGGTACAGCCACGATCAAACCAAAAGCGGTACAGTTCATTGCTTCAGAAATACCTTTGGTGAGAGACGCAGCTTTGGTTGCAGGATCAGCGTTGGCGACCGCCGCAAAACTGGCAATCAATCCAGTGATAGTCCCTAACAATCCCAATAAAGTAGAAACGTTCCCAATGACGGCTAGAAATCCCAAGTTTTTTTCAATTTGCGGAACTTCTGTCAGCGCCCCTTCGTCTAGTGCGGCTTGAATTTCAGCATCACTGCCTTTGTTTACTAATCGAATGAGACAGCTCTTCACAACTTTAGATAAAGGGGCAGGGTTTTGATCGCAGATCGTGATCATACCGATAATGTCGCCTTTTAGCAGCGAAGCAGTGAGCTTTTTAAAGAAAGCGTCTTTATTTAGATTCATGCGGAAGTAAAGTATGCGCACGCGATCAACCGCAATGTAAAAGGCAATGATTCCCAGGATGAGAATCGGATACATCATTGTTCCGCCTTCTCTGAATTGATTGACTAAAAACATACTGTGGCCCCCCGGCTAATTTTTGATTTGAAAAAGTAAGCTTAATCTTAAATTTTATTCTCTCCGAAATACAAGACCTTAAAGAGTTAACGCGTAGCATTCTAGACCAGCCAATATGAATCCCAAACTCAGTTAAAGATTTGGCAGAAATCCACCGACCATTAATCCATGAAGAATACAAAAACGTCCTTTAAACTTTTTTCCCTGTTTGCCATTAACCTCTTATTGATCGCCGGTCAAAATGCAGGCGCCGAAGAAGCCAAGGGGAAACTTCCACTGGTGTACGATCCGGCAACAAAGAAATATTTTATCGGCGGCAGCTCAAAATTTAATCTCAAACAGTCTGAGCAAAGTCAAATCATTGATCGGATTGAAGTGAGCGTGGACGCAGGAGAATTCAGACCTTACGGTGAAGCCGTTCAGTTTCAAAAAGAAGGAAAACACACTCTTAAATTTAGAGCAGTGACACCCGTGAACAATTGGTCCCCGGTTCAATTTGTGGAAGTGTTTGTTGATTTGACCGCACCCACGACAGAGCTAAAATTCCCTGATGCAAAATTTTACAAGGATCAAACCGGTATCTTTGTGGCCCAAAATTCTGCAATCAATTTAGTTTCGTCAGACAGTCTTTCAGGAGTAGCCAGCATTGAATACTCTTGGGACGGAAAAACTTTCCAAGATTATCTCGAGCCCATTGTAATGAAAGAACTAGGACATAAAACCATTTATTACCGTTCCACCGACCGAGTTGGTAACGTGGAAATGACAAAACAAGCAAATTTAGTGGTCGATGGGTCTGCGCCTACATCAACATTGAAACTTCAGAATGCCGATAAAACCGTGATGCTGGATGGCCGTACTTACGTCAGTGACGGTGCTGCTTTCACAGTTGAAGCTTCCGATGACGCTTCTCAAGTGAAACAAATATGGGTGTCATTGAATAACGGCGAATTCACGCCTTACATCAAGCCCATTTTCTTTTTGCAAGAAGGTCCTCATCTCTTCAAATATTACTCCGTTGATAACGTGGGCAATAAAGAAGCAGAAAAATCAATTAAGATCTATAGCGTTTCCACGCCCCCTCGCACAACCGCGATCACCTCGGGAAAAATTGTGAATACGGGTGGAATCAATTACGCCACACATGATTTTCAATTGAAATTCGAAGCCACAAACAACAGCGTTGGTCTTGAGCGAATTGAAGTCAAAGTGGACAACGAACCTGACTTCAGAAGTTTCCTGGAACCCGTGCGTTTTAAAACTGCAGGATTTCACAACGTGAGTTATCGAGCCGTCGATCGTATTGGCACTGCCGAGCCCGCAAAAGTGTTTAACGTATTCATCGCAGACTCTGGACCCGTGACCACAATCTCTACCGCACAACCTTTAGTTTTACGCGGCAACATCACTTACTCCCCTGCTCCTAACGTTGTCACATTCAACGTTGGTAACAGTTCGGTTGGTGTGGATAAAACTATGGTGAGCATCAACGATGGTCCCTTCACTCCGTATCAAGGACCACTGACTTTGCAAAACACGCAGAAAGTTTACAAAATTATTTATAAAAGTATCGACAAGCTTGGCAACGAAGAAACACCTCAGACTATGGCGTTTCACATGGTTGGTGCCGTGCCATTGGTTGATCTCTTTATTTCGAATGGTCAAAGTTCTGAAGAGCAAGTCCGAACAGATTATTTGGAGCAGCCAGGAAATAAAACCAGATCAGAAGAAGAATCGTCTCCTCGCGCGCCCTCTAGCTTGAAGAGTGTGCACTAGATTCGAACACAAAGGGGTAATCCACGTTAACTAGCGTGCCCCCTTCAGGTGCTGGGAAAATCCAAGATTTCACTTCGTCTAAAACGCATTTGTTTACGTTATCATTTTTCATTGTGTCCTCAGTGATATTTGCTTTGAGCACATTTCCCTGCGCACCAATCACAAAATGCATTGAAATTTTTCCGGCAAGTTTAGCGTTGAAATTAAGCTGTCTCTCATAGCAGAGACGAATTCGATATTGGCGCCTTCGTATGATACTTTCGATGACGTCTCGAGATAATCCGCCTTCACTTATTTTGTCTGGTTTACCGTAACCCGTCCCACCTTCAACCGCAGAATCTCCGGATAGACCAAGGCGTCCTGTTCCGGAAAAACCACCTTCACCCTGCCCCACAGTTCGGCCAAGCCCCACAGTTTTACCGCCACCACCCGCTTTCAAACCTTCAGTGGTGAAACCACCCGTTCCAACTTGATTCACCGCTGATGAAGCATTTGATTTTTGCGCAGCCGTGGTTTGACTTCCTAGCGAGGTGAGACCACTGACCACACTTCCTAAATTTGCCCTTCGCACTTGATCAGCAGCAGAAACTTTGGGTTCCGCAGTGAGCGCAGCTTTTCCCGCAGCCCCCGTTTTCGCTCCGCCATCAGCACTTTTCTTTTCTCCCGCAGCCGCTTGAGCGTGTTGTTCTCTCGGGAGCAGAGTAACTAATCGTTCTGGAGGCTTTTCTTTTTCAGAAATGGGGCCAAACTCGGCGAGAATAAAAAACAATCCCAGAAAAATCAGCATTGCCGCTAAAGGAATTAACCATTTTCTTTTTTCGCCGGCTTCGCAATCGAGATGCCGAGGCAATGCTTCATGGTCATCGAGCCAATCGAAGAAAAACCCAACGTGCCCAATGAGAACGTCAGCTTTTTCCCCTCGGCCGATGGGAACCGCAAAGAATCCATTTGTGTCTGCGGCCACTTTTTCAGTGTGACGTGCAGTGGCTAAAGAAACCAATTGGTTACCAATTCGCACATGGCCCGTGATGGATTCGTCAAATTTCAATTCTGCATTTCCATCTTTTAAAACTTTAACCAACTCCACACTTTTCCATGCGGATTCTTGATCAAGAACAAATGTATTTTTGGGATCGTTACCAACAGTAATGGACTCTGCGGATTGAACTATTGTAGTGGCGTAAAGGATGTCACCCCAAAAAACGGTGACACGAAGGTTAGAACCGTTGACCGTCGTCCCTGATTTCTCTGTTGAAGTTTTCTGGGATGTCGACGATTTGTTCAGATCTCATTCCCTTCCGTTGGTAGATATAGCTCAAATTTGGTTTTTTAAATTCACCTTTGAGCTTGAGTCCATTGAACTTATGACTCTCTGTTTTTTTATAAACGATCGTCTTTTCTGCAGCATTCAATTTGACTGAGCTAGCACAAAAAAGGCAAATCATTAGCACAAGACATAATCTTCCAATTTTTTTCATGGCCCTGTCAACTCCTTCACGTCTTGTTTTAATTTTGGCGCGGAATCAAAGGCTGCAGTGAGCAGTGCTTTTTGGAAAGCTTCTTTGGCAAGCGGAAGTCTGTGGGCTCTCAGTTGAATGAGACCTTCATTGATCCACGCATATCCCGAACCCGAAGTGCCAGCATGTTTGAAGAGTCCGGATACGGCTTCCTGGACTTTTTCAAGTTTCTGCTCGGCACAGGCAAACCCATTTAAAAGCGCGCCGGAAGCGGGCTCCCTGCTGAGCGCATCCATGTAAGTCAATCGACTCAAACCTAAATGTCCCGATTGAAAACGTAGACGGGCCAATTTCAGCCAAGAATCTGGAGCTTGTGTCAGGGCTTCAGACTTCAGATTTGCGTTTATCATTTCACTTTCGGATGTTTTTATATCGAGAGGTTCAAGCCAAGGACCATTTTTTTCTAGCTGAACCGTAATTTGTGAAACGAGTAAATTGAGTTTAGCGTCTTTTTGCCATCCCCACTGTTTCAACACCTCCTCATAAAGTGGTCCACCAGTTTCCGTGCTGAGAGCGCCATCGATGCAACCCTTAGCAAAATCATCAACCTTAGCGTCTATGGGTGACGCCACTTTTTCCAATTCAGTTTGCAGGTCTTTGTCTTTTACTCCAAGAGCTCTGACAGCCTGACTGTAAGACGCGTAAAGAAATGGCAGAGCGCAGTAACTCTCTACTGCATAGTAAGCTGGAGTTTTTGGTGAGTTCGCAGCAGAGATAAACTGTTCCGTTAATTTTTGTAATCGCAGTGCGCCCGTCTTCAATTCAGCCACTAAATCTTGTTGGGCCACGAGGGGTTTATTTATGAAACTAGCTTTTTCTTTAGTGAGCTTAGCCCACTCTGGAAAATTACCTATAGGCGCATTAACAGAAGCGAGCAGCCGTGACAATCCACGCTCGGCATCTTCTTTTTTAACAACACTTGGATTATGTAAAAAGCGGTTATAATAATCCTTGGCTTTTTCTTTTTGATCGAGTGCTTCCGCAATCAAAGCAGCGTTAAGCTGCGCTTGCGCCACTGATGAAGGAGAAGTTTTAGCGGCATCGCTGCTTCTTAAAAACTGCTCTAAATAGGGAAGGGCACTGGCATAGTCACCCGCCTCTTGATATATCGCCGCTCGCAATCCTGCGATCTGAACAACGGAATCTTCGCCAGGAAAAAGCTTTTCCATTCGACTTGCTGTCTGCAACGCTTCGTATTTTTTGCCGACTTTATTGAATCGAACAAAAGCGTTGTACAAACTTTTCTTCCAAAGTGTTTTCATTTGAGGATCATCGACCGCTTTTAAAAACAGCCCTGCTGACTCGACATCGTCTTTGGTATTTTCAGCCCACAAGAAATAGGACTCTTGGCGAATTGTTTGAATCTCGGCGGCATAAGTTTTGTTTTTCTCTGAAGCTGCGCCCAAAGTATTAGCCCAGATGAAGGTACGCTGCCAATCCTTCAATCCATAATAGGTTTTACTTAAATTCTTAAAGGAAGCGCTGCCGATCTCATCAGTTGGGTTTTCATCATAAAGCTTTTGGCTAAGAGAAATTCCTTCATCAGTGCGACCGTATTTTAGAAGTGTGGTCGAATAAAGATAGAGAATGGGACGAAGATATTTAGTGGAAGGATATAAAGTTCTATACTGAGGCGCATAACTCAAAATATCGTTCGCTTCAGCACTCAACTCTTTGAGAGTATGCTTTTCTTCTAGCGTGCCCAAGGTATGAATGAGATTACGCAGAGCTTCTTCTTTCAATGGCTCTTTAAGAGTATCTTGAAATTGAAGCCAATGTTGCTTGAAAGATTTTTCCGCATCGATGACCATTGATTTTTCCAACAAATATTGAGCATGGCGATATAAAATATCCTGAGAAAATGACCATGACTTGAATTGTGTTAAATAAAGTTCGTCTATAGAAACAATACGCTTAATAATTTCCGGATTAGAAGACCGCCTAAAATCAGTTTGATGGGCACCGACAACTTCTCGGACAATTTTCTCAACCGCATATTCGGGAGAAGTGTCTGCTTGAGAAACGGATAGTTTTTGTCCAAAATGGGCGATCAATTCTTTTAATGTTGAAGTCACTAAATCCCAGCGCTGAAGTTTATACGCTGACTGGATAATCCCCGCCATGTAAGTCATATTGTCACTCGAATTTGCATCCATGATTATAAGATTGCGATAAATATTCTGAGCTTTTTCAAACTGCCCGTTGTTCTCATACTCTTTGGTGAGTTCCACGAGCCAATCGACACCGCCCACTGAAGAGAATCGCTTGAAATACTCAGTGGCCTTGTTGGCATCTCCGACTTCGGCATATATTGAAATAAGATAGTGGCGCGATTCTTTTTTAAGTCCAATAAGTTGGTTCTGATTTGATTCTTCCGTCCAAACGTATGCTTTTTCCAGAGCAAGCAGAGCGCGGCCGAAATTTTTTAAATTGTAGGCACACCAACCGAGTTTGTAGAGAGCGTAACCAACGAGAGGCGACTCTGGAAACTCTAAAATCTTTTTATAATCTTTTTCAGCGTCGGTGAATTTATTTTCATCAAAACTAAGATCTGCCAAAATACGATAAGTGTCCGCAGCATGTTCGTGAGTAGGAAATTTCTGAAGATAAAGGCGAAATGTTTTCACTGCGCCGGCAGTATGGTCCAATTCTAATTCAGCGAATCCTTTGAAAAATAACACTCCCGCAAAATTACTGAGTGAAGCTCCTTGCAGCGCAAGGTCGTCGATCATGCTTTGAGCTTTTTCTCGCGCTCTGGTTCCTTCGTCGGTCATTAATTTGAAATTACCACTGGCTTGCCCTAAAATAAGTTTTGCGGTTCCCAGTTCCCAAAATAGCTCAGCCTGTCTGAATTGTATTTTTGAGTGATGCCACTGCATTTTATTGTAAGGCTCCTCCACCACGTCAATGGCTTTGGTCAGGAGTGCAATCAACTCTTCATCGTGAGCTCTTTGCATTTTTTCATCAGTGATTTTTGTATTTTTAGCTTTTAATTTTAGCTTTTCCCGGTCTTCAAGATAAGTTTCAGCGAGAATAAGTTTCGACTGAATGTTGAGTCGATCCAAATCAGTTATTCGTTTGGTCACATGATCCCGAGTGATTTCTTCGGCGCTGCTTAAACTTTTGGTCTTCCATAAATTGAGTTCCGAAAGTAAATCAGAATAGACCGGGAAAAGTTTCTGATCTTCTAACTTCACAGCTTTAATTTCTTCGTCTAAACTTTTTTGATGACCTTTTAGAGCTAAATATTGCGAATCTTGCTCTAAGTCAAATTGCAAAAAGGGAGGGAGTAATTGCGAAAGAGAGCGTTGCTGGTATTCTTGTAAATCTAATTTAGTTTTAGTAAAAATCCTGTCAAAGTTTTGAATTTCCGCGCGTGCTTCATCAGATAAAGATGAGTCCGCTAAAACAAGCGCACGCAGGACGTGAGCTTCTACCGTCGAAAAACTAGAACCATCAACCGCTAACTCTGCTGCTACCTTCTGAGCATCTGCGTGACGATTCAAAGCCCATAGGGTCCAGATTTTTTCTAATACCGCTCGACCATGCAGAGGAGATTTAACAGAAATATCAGAGTAGCGTTTGAGCGCTGTTTCAAAATCTTTTGTAGCGTACGCAACCCGTGCCAAAGCCAAAACGGAAAGTTCCGCCACTTGTGCATTTTTTTCTAATAGATCTGTATCAAGCATGACCTTGAAATTGCTTCCCCAATGACTTGTCATTTGAGCGCCAACATCTTTCCAGAATTCAGAAGACTGATCTAAAACTGTAGGATCAAAAACTTTCGACAGCTGAGTCACGGCATTCACATAGTCATGTTTCCCCGCAGCCATACTGCCCAACAAATAATGTGCCGCCGCAAAAAAACGAGAATTTTTACTGACGCTCTCAAGCAAGGTTTCAGCTTCACTGTTTTGGCCGTGCTCATAGGCCGCGCGACCTTTAAGATAACGAAGTTCATCTGACATGTAAGAGGTGGCATCTTTGACGTTGATCTGATCCATTTGCCATGGAAAAAAATTCAGCGGAACTTTTTTCTGAAAAAGAGAAACCACTTCCACAAGACGATCCTGCCCTTGCGGTAACGACTGCCAGTCTTTCTGAGTGAGAGTTCGGAGCATGATCAGCGCCGAGTTTGAATATCCCTTTTGAAATAAAGCATAAGCGCCTTTGATTTTGGCTTCGGCTGATTTAGGACTGGAAAATAGAATCTCGTGTGACATCTCAACAGCTTCATCCCAATTAGATTTTGAAACGGCGTAATCTAAATCTTTCTGCGTGGCACCAGCCAGAGCGAGTGTGCTCTGTAGAAAAACAATGGAAACCACGAGTGCGAATCGCATTCGCTCAACTCGCTTCTTGGTGTTCGGAGATGTAGGTTTGAATGATTCGTTTGTATATCGGGTTCACCCTCATGAATTCGATAGCAAATCCCGATTGATCTTTTCGTTCACCGTGTCTGATGACTACTCCAACCATTGGGAGTGGTTTTCCGAGCGCATCGGCCTCAAGTGTAAAAGCAATTTCAGTGCCGATTTCAAGTAGTTCAGCAGTGGCAACAAAAACTCCGCCCTCGCTGATATCCACAATCTGAAACGGTTCCTTTCCGCTCATCTTAACTTTTCCATTGATAATCGCGCGTTGAAAAGCGGCAAGCTTTGTTCCAGGTTTGGACGGATTTCCAGAAACAGATCCTGATCTAGGGTTTATTTCTTCGGCAGGAATAATCTTTTCCGTATATTTAGATGCTATCGGTTTTGGGATGGATAAATTTTCAGTGGGTAGTATTTTTTGAGATGAGGTAGGTATTGAAACTTGTGGATACGGAGGGAGCAGCCCAACAAAATCGTCCACATCAAGGATGCGGACCCATTTTGTTAAACCCGAATACCAAATAAAATCGGAAAATTGCAGCCGATTTTGTCTCACCATCACGGTGATGATTTCCGTGGACACGGGTCCAAAGATTTCACCGCCAACATGAACAAACCAATTTTTAATTTTCGACATAGGTTCCCGGTGCAAAGGTTAAGTGTATTTAATTACTTACCTTTGCCTATCGGCACATCTGTCGCAGAAATTACGGATGATTGCTAGGTCTAGACCTAGACCTTCATCGGTTTGTAAGGCAGACCCAAGTCGCGAGCGACCTGTTCGTACGCCACGTAACCGTCATAAACGTTCACGCCTTTGTACAAAGCTTTGTCTTTAGCACAAGCTTCTTCCACACCTAAGTTTGCGAGCATCAACGCGTATTTCAAAGTCACGTTGGTGAGTGCATAGGTTGATGTTCGAGAGAAAACTCCGGGCATGTTGGGAACGCAGTAATGAACGACGCCATTCACTTCAAAAGTAGGTTCCTTGTGTGAAGTGGGACGGCATGTTTCAATGCAACCGCCTTGATCAACGGCGATATCCACAACCACTGATCCTTTTTCCATTGTGCCAATCATATCTTTAGTCACCAAGTGAGGAGCTTTGGCTCCGGGAACTAAAACTGCACCAATGAGGAGATCTGTTTCGGGAACAAGTTTTTCAATGTTCACCATGTTGGAATGAAGTGTTTGAATTTTATTTCCAAAAATATCATCAAGATATTCTAAACGTTTTGCATTGATATCCAAAACCGTCACTTGTGCGCCAAGTCCCACTGCCATTTTTGCAGCATTGGTTCCAGAAATTCCGCCGCCTAAAATAGTCACGCGACCTCTTTGCACTCCGGGAACTCCGCCCAGCAAAACACCTTTGCCGCCACGATCACGTTGCAAATAAGATGCGCCCACGAGTGTAGCCATTCGACCTGCCACTTCAGACATGGGAACAAGCAAAGGGAGACTCCCATCTTCCAACTGAATTGTTTCGTATGCGATACCTTTGACTTTGCGCTCAAGCAGAGCTTTTGTCAGAGTAGGTTCGGGTGCCAAATGCAAATAGGTGTAAAGAATCTGATCTTCGCGAAGCAAAGAATATTCTTCAGGGAGTGGTTCTTTGACTTTTATGATCATGTCGGCTTTAGCGTAAACTTCTTTTTTGGTAGCTAATATTGTAGCTCCGGCTTTTTCATAAGCTTCGTTAGAGATTCCGCTGCCAAGGCCCGCGTCTTTTTCGACATAAACTTTGTGGCCGTCGCGAACGAGAGATTTAACTCCGCCTTCAACAAGTCCAACGCGATTTTCGCTGATTTTAATTTCTTTAGGTACGCCTATGATCATTTTTTTAATCTCCCCAAATAGTTGATTTGATTTCGGTCACCAAAGTCATATCACTCTCCGGTGTAATGGCACTCATATTCTTTACCATTATTGGAACTACTGCCATTGGGCGAGCAAACTTTATTGAAAAAATCCATGTTCACCCGCCGTTCATGCTTGGCGGGAGGAGCCTGACCGCCGAACATCAAGTTGTCATCGTAGTCGGTTCGCGAGGAAGCACTTGAGCAACCAGTTGCTCCAAAAGCTGATAGGACAAGACTAGCCATTAAAATAAACTGAAACATGATCTTGGTTTCCCCTCTTGCAACTATTCTTTCATGAAACTGTGGCAAATTTGAAACACTTTTTTGCAGAGAAGAGTGGTAAATAAGCTTCACTATCACTAGACCTCACTCAACCCCACTAGCGTAAACGAATAGAAACGATCTAACTCTTCCCCGACTGTATCTATCCGCGGCATGTAAATTGCTGTTAATATTAGGTAATGTTATATCAAAAAACGATTCAAAAGCCTGTCTCTGTCGACGGAATTGGTCTTCACACTGGAAAACCTGCGCGTATTACTTTTAAGCCGGCACCAGTCAACAGTGGCGTTTACTTTGTCCGCAAAGACATTCCTGGTCTGCCCTCACTTCAAGCGCAATCTCGGAATGTGAAGGCCACGCAAATGGCGACTGTTCTAGGCAGTGGTATCTTCGCGGTTTCAACCGTTGAGCATTGCATGGCGGCAGTTTCTGCAGCCCAAATCGATAACTTGGTGATCGAACTTGAAGGACCTGAACTTCCGATTGGTGATGGTTCAGCACTTTATTTTTTCAAAGCTTTGCAATCAGTCGGAGCCATTGAACAAGAAGCGTATCGCAGTTATTTTTATATCACTCAGCCACTTTATTATTCTCAGGGTGAAAAACATGCTTTTGCACTTCCTTACAATGGTTTCAAACTGACCTGCACGATTGAATTTCCTCATCCTGCCATTAAAAAGCAAAAGATCGAACTTGATGTGAACGCACACAGTTTTGAAATGGAACTTGCGAACTCTCGAACCTTTGGATTTCTAAAAGACGTGGAAGCGCTACAAAAACGTGGCCTTGTTCTAGGCGGAAGTTTAGAGAATGCAGTTGTCTTAGATGGCGAAAAAGTTCTTAATCCCGAAGGTCTCAGACATCCCAATGAGTTTGTCCGCCACAAAGCGATGGATGCCATTGGGGATCTCACTATGTTGGGTGCGCCGATCATGGGTCACATTGGTCTATATAAAGCTGGGCATGATGTCATGCACGAATTTGTTGAGAAATTACTCGCAAGCAAGGATTGCTATAAAATCATGGAAGTCAGCGACCCCATTTCCCTGAATCAAAAAAATTACGCCGGATAAAAGTATATTTTTGAGCAGTTCTTTTCGACAAAAACATCCTGTGCACTATTCACATTCGTGACAGTTTTCATTTTTATTTGGCCTTCTACGTCTAGAGCTGCGAGCTATCTGACTTTTCTACCTGCTGCTTTTTCAGGTGATTTAGCTCACGTTTATTTTCACCCCATAGATTATAAAGATGGGTATTCGTCTCGAGGGAGCGATTCTCAAAGTTCCTAAGTTAGAAAGAGTTCGGAAAAATATTGGTCTCTCCCATAAGTAATCACAACAATTCTGGAATGTTTCAACACGACATGATTGATCATGTGCCTGGCTACTTAATTTTAAGGGAGTCTCCCAAAACTTGTCTCGATCAACATGCCAATCGAAGAAACGCAGAAATTAAATACACTCTAAAGAATTTTTCTGAACTATGGCGCATTTGGAAACTGCTTTTTTACGATCCAATGACGCAACCTATAAATTCGAATATTCAAAAATAGAAGACGATCAGCAAATTCTTCGTGAGCATTGTATTAAAAAACTTCGTTCAGAAGTTTCAGAATAATTAAAACAAATCAGGCTGTGACGAATCTTTGAGCGATATTCCTGCGAGAGTGGCCGGAGCCTTGAGCTTGAAATGTTCGTACGCTGGCGGCAATGCACAGCGACCGCGAGAAGTTTTCATTAAAAAACCTTCTTGTAATAAATAAGGTTCGTAAACATCTTCTATGGTCTCGCGCTCTTCATTCAATGTCGCGCTCAAGGTATCAATACCAACGGGACCGCCACCAAATTTTTCGATAATATTTAAGAGCAATTTTCGATCCATTCCATCTAGTCCACGATGATCAACTTCCAAGGCTTCCAAAGCATACTTCGCTGCTTCAAGCGAAATTTTTCCATCGAATTTGACAACTGCAAAATCACGCACCCGCTTGAGAAGCCGATTTGCGATTCTTGGAGTTCCACGAGAGCGGCTGGCAATTTCAATAGCACCTTGTTCATCTATCTCGGCATTTAGAATTTTTGCACTTCGATAAATAATGGTGACGAGATCTTTGACTTCATAAAATTCTAAGCGCGCCACAATACCGAAACGATCACGCAGTGGAGAGGTCAACATTCCCGCGCGAGTGGTTGCGCCCACGAGAGTGAATTTAGGGAGTTTAAATTTCATGGTGCGAGCACCGAGGCCTTCACCCGTGACCATATCAAGACAGAAATCTTCCATTGCGGAATATAAATATTCTTCCACCACTTGACTGAGTCTATGAATTTCGTCAATAAAAAGAACGCTGCCTGCGCGCAAGTTGGTGAGAATAGCTGCTAGATCACCTTTTTTATCGAGAGCCGGGCCAGAGGTCACTTTGATTTCAGCGCCCATAGCTTTAGCGATAATATAAGAGAGAGTGGTTTTTCCTAAACCAGGAGGCCCATAAAAAAGGCAATGATCCAGAGGTTCGGCGCGACGCTTGGCCGCCTCCATAAAAACTTCCAGATTTTTTTTAACTTTGTGTTGCCCGGGAAATTCAGCAAGAGAATCGGGCCTAAGAGTTTTCTCAAATTGGCCTTCATCCTGTAAAACTTTAACATCTAAAATCGAATCATCAACAAGCGAAGCGTCGCCTGCGGCAAAGGCTTCGCCGGAAAACACATCGCTGGCATAATCTTCGCCTGCGAGTGCTGCGTCCAGATCATTTTCAGACTTCTCAATGATTTTATCTTTTATGCTTTTCGCCATTTTATACGTTCCCAGATAAATTGTTGAGAGCTGTTCGAATCACTGATTCCAAATCTGTTTGCCAAATTTCATCCGACATTTCTGACAAGACTCTTTCGGATTCGAAAGCCTTGAATCCCAAATGCACGAGGGCGGTTTGCGCTTCGCCTCTCATTTTATGAGTTTCCAAAATCTTAGATTTCTTGCGAACCACGCCAGGATCTTTAGCCATTGCTCCGATTCCTGCGATCGCGGAAAGCTTTCCTTTAAGTTTCACGACCAAATGTTCAGCAGTCTTCTTGCTTACCTTTGGAAGTTTTGAGAGACTGACCACGTCTCCCCCCTCAATCAAATCAATGAGGTCTTCAACCTCACCGGCAGACAAAATATTCAAGGCACTTTTAGGACCAACGGAATCAACTTTAATAAGAGAGAGAAATAATTCTTTTTCCATTTTAGACAAAAAACCAAATAGAGCCGCACCCTCGGATTTATAATGAGTGTAAATGTAAAGTGAAATGGCGGCTCCGCCGTCTCCTAAAACTTCCAATGTTCGGGTCGAGCAGAAAACTTCGTAACCAACACCTAAAACGTCTATGACAACAAGTTGATCTGCTTTATCTAAAATTTTTCCGGTTAAATGCGCAATCACAAGTTAATCTCCGATTCTCTCAAAATATCTAAAGTGGTTCCGACTTTGGCATGATGGATGGCTAAAGCCAAGGCATCACTCATATCTAATTTTGTCATTTCAAGTTTTGCGCCCGCGCTCAAATTAAGTAGAAGCTGCACCATCATTTGCACTTGGTCTTTTTCCGCGCGCCCACTGCCAGTTAAACCCTTTTTCACTTCTGTTGGATTATATTCAAAAATAGGTAGCCTTGCTCGAGAAGATTCGTACAGGCAAATGCCGCGCGCTTGTCCAAGTTTCATTGCGCTTTCTGCGTTTTTAGCGAAAAAGGCCTTTTCAATAACCACACACTTTGGCTTGTATTTTTCGAAAAGAAACCCGAGCTGAGTTCCTAAATGCAAAAGCCGCAGATGCATGTGCAGCGTGGCTTTGGACTCGATCACTCCAAATGCCAAACATTGCAATTCCCCCGAATTTTCCGCCACTACCCCGTAACCTGTAAAAAGCGTTCCTGGGTCAATGCCGACGATGACTTTTTTTGACCGCATATCATCACGTTAACATGGATCAACCAACGACTCAAAACCTTTGCTACTCTTAGATTTTTTTGATTATATGGTGTTATGAGTCAGGACATGAGCGCCTTTGTAGAGCGCTATCAAGAAATTTATGAAAAGGATCCAAACTCCAAAGTTTTTGCGCCTTTGGCAGAAGCTTATCGACGCATGGGTTTACTTGATGAGGCCATCGAACTTGCAGAAGCAGGTGTAGCTAAGCATCCACATTTCTCGAGTGGGAGAGTGGCTCTCGGAAAAGTTTACGCTCAAAAGGATCGCCACTTAGATGCAATCGTACATCTCAAAGCGGCCGTGGATATTTCTCCAGAAAATATTTTAGCTCATCAAATATTGGCGGAAAGTTACTTCAAACTTGGAAAACTTCACGATGCCATGCAGTCTTACAAAATGGTGCTATTCCTCAACCCGAATGATGAGAAAATAGCAGAGCTCGTTCAAAAATTGGAAAAAGATGTTTTCTTCGCTGAAAGCGACAGTGATGCTCAAGAAGAATTCTCAATGCAGAAGCTTCAATCCTTTAAAAAGCCAAATGAACCCATCATTTCTGAGCAGCTTTTTCCTCGGGAAAGTTTAGATCGGGAATTGGCGCTACTAGACGTTCGTTTTGAGAGAGGCCAGTGGAAAGAAGCCCGCGAACAGCTCTCACTTCTTTTCAGGGCCCACCCATTGAACAAAGAAATATTACTTCGAAAAGAGAAAATCAAAGAACTCGAATCAGACGATATATTCTGGGGGAGATCTTGGATTGAGCCACTCAATATGAGGACAGCTGCAGAAAAGCGCCGAAAATTAGAAGATTTGCTGGGTAAAATAGACGCTCGCCGAAGATCTTGATTTAGCTTCGCGGCTAAGATAGTCTCTGCGGGCTGAGTCTTTGGGTGAATAAATTAGCTAATACAGAACATTAGATAGCAACTTGAAAAGGACAAATTATGGCCGCCGGACAATATGAAGTTTCCGATTTTAGAAAAGGTTTGAAGATTGAGATCGAGGGTGTTCTCTGGGTTGTAACTGATTTTCAACACGTTAAGCCTGGAAAAGGAAATGCATTCACTCGCACAAAGCTCAAAAACTTGATTACCGGCACTAATCTGGAAAAAACTTTCAAGAGCGGTGAGAAATTTAAAGTTCCCGATACCGTGACCAAAGACATGCAGTTTTTGTATAAAGACGACAATGGTTTTAACTTCATGGACAACGCTAACTACGAGCAAATTCAACTCAGCGCTGAAAATGTCGGCGATGCGGCCAATTACCTGATTGAGAATTTAGAATGTACGATTTTGTTCTTCAACGGACGAGCCGTTGGTATTGATCTTCCAAACAGTGTTGTGCTTAAGATTGTGGAAACCGATCCCGGAATGCGTGGAAACACTGTGAGTGGCGGATCAAAACCGGCAAAACTTCAGACCGGAGCCGTTGTCACAATTCCTCTTCACCTTTCTGAAGGTGACATGATCAAAGTCGATACCCGCACTCATCAGTACATCGAGAAAATGAATAAATAAGGAGCTTTTTGCCTGGCCTATTTTGCCAGGCAGCCGCCTTGTTTTATACTCCGCATTAATAGTAAAATAATACAATAATACAATAATACAATAGATTCAATTACTTTTGAGGGGTCATGGAAGACGCCAAAGAGCAGCCTTTCAATATCGAAATTTTCATCGCGCAGAAAAACCGCCAAGGCGTAAAAGCCTCTGCTATCGCGGACCTGCTTTTAAAGCTTTGGAATAAAAATCAACTCGACATTGATGCAAAATATATTTGCGGCAAGTTTTGTTTTCTCAACGGTCTTTTTGCTCCAGTCATTCAAGCCATTCGGCAAGATCTCACCGAAAGAAAAACTCTTTGCTGGCCACTAGTTTTTGAAGTCGTAAAGAAAACTGATCCAAAACTTACTGAAGCCATGCATAACGGAGCTATCGCAGAAGATAGACTGCTTTCGCTAGCCCTCTCCGCACTCACCTTTCATCATTCAGATCCCCGATGGAAAAATGTAGTTGAAGATCAACTTTCAACACGGATAAAGAAAAATTTTGCACTGCGTGAAAAACTAGTCAATGAATTTCAATTCTACAAACGGGAAAAATTAAACGACGAAGCTAAAAATGTGCTCGAGCAACTTAAAGAAATGTTCCCTGACGACGAATTTATTAAAGTCAGTGATCAGAAACTAGAAGAAGTTGGTGTCAATCACCGTCTCAAAACTTTGCGCGAAAAATTTCCAATAAAAAGATTTGAAATTAAAAAAATAGAAGATGACAATGTAGAGTGGACAGAACTCGATGTATTCCTCAGAGACAATATCAAGGATTTTGATCTTGAATCCGTTTATGATTTGTCGATTGCGCTTCATGAGATGGGCTTCTACGACATGGCGTTAAAAGTCTTGAGACAGAAGAAAAGAAAATGGACCGCGCGCGAAAAACTTTTACACGTGGATTTTTTGCTAGCCGAGGGGTCATACGTAGAAGCCTTGGCGGAATCACAAACTCTGATCGCTGAAGATCCAACGGACACAGAACTTTCCTACGCGTGTTTGTATAATATGGCTTTCGCCCACCACGGGTTAAACGATATCGGATCAGCAATCGCTATTTTAAAAGGAATTTTCGCCCACTTGCCTACTTACAGAAATATCGCACAGCTCATTAGTGATTGGGAAACATCTCGATGAGATTTGTGAAATATATCATCGTCTGCGCCTTTTGCATTGTCGTGGGAATAACTTATTCCCGTGAAACGCCACAGTTAAAAAAATGGATTCTGATAAAAATTCAAGTTTTGAGTCGCGAGAAAGCTTCGCTTGAAGTCACTGCCAAAAAAATTAAGTTTAATCTGTTGCCCCCTGGAATTGAGCTTATAGATCTCACGCTCACTCCAAAGGATAAACCGCTCTCGCAAACCGTGGCACCGGTGCAAATTGAGCGATTGCGAATCACGCTCAGCCCGCTTGCACTTATCACCGGAAGGTTTGAAATCGGATCCATCCTCATTGAACATCCAGTGGTGAGTTTATTCATAAAAAAACCTGAACGCCAAGCGGGGAAAAAAGAAACTTCTTTTGAAATTCCTTGGGACGATCTTATTCATCTACCAATTAAGAATATTTATATTCAAGGCGCTGACATCCTCACTGATCTTGAAGGCCCGGGGATACTTTTAAAGCTTGATGGATTTGGTTTGAATTTTCAAAAAACTCCTGACTCACTTCAACTAGAAATTTTTTCTCCGCACACTCTTATTAAACAAAAAGGAATTGATTCAAGTCTGACCGAATTGGGACTAGCCACTCGAATCATCGCAGAGAAGGAAGTTGTTGAAGTCTCTGCTCTCAAGCTGAGTATCGGAAAAAACTTTGTGATTGGTCGCGGTCAAGCCCGTGGAGAAATCACCAAATTGAAATATGAAAATTTAGGCGTCAGAACAATCTCACATCTGAATCTTGACGAGATCGCAGATAAACTGAGAATTTTTTTTCCAACACTCAAACTTCCCCGCATGGCTGGACAATTTAATTTTGAAGCAGTTGGATCTCAAAAACGTGGAAACATTCCCGTCGCGTCCGCTGAGATAGATACTCAAAATCTAGAGGTCAATCAATTTAAAATCGGAAATGTTCATACAAAAGTGAGCGTCGTCAAAGACGTCCTCACGACTCCAGCTCTGGAAATAAATACCACCGCGGGACACATGATCCTTAAAGATCTGACTGTTTCATTTGCAGGCGATTCAAAATTCTCCGCGAGAGTCTTAACCGAAGACATCGTGCTTGAAAAACTTTTGGAAAACATTGGATCTGGTCACCCACCGATTCATATGGACATTTCACTCAAGACAGCCTGTGAGGGGATTTATGCTCCCCAATATAGAGTGGAATGCGCGGGCGAAGCTGCCGGACGAAATTTTGATGTGCATTCCGAACCAGAAAAGCACACGATTGCCGCCGTCAAAGACTTTAAAATTGTCACGCGCTTTATTTTAGAAAATGGTAAAATGAATTTTCCTGAAGGCGAGTTGAGCATGGGCGGATCGCGCGGAAAAGCTTCAGGTCAAATTGACTTTGTTTCTGGATTCAATATTAACTACTCCTCCCCTGCTCTCGATTTCAAAGATATTACAAGTCTCGCCGATTTAAAATATGTTGGGGCTATAGAAATCGCTGGATCAACCAGCGGAGATGGACATGCCGCAACTTTCAAAAGCCATATTAAAATGAATGACTTCTGGTTTCAAGACTATGGTTTTGGAAAAGGCGAATTTGATCTTCGATATGAAAAATCTGATTTGTATTTTAGTAATTTGTCAGCCCACTTCTCGAACACGGACTATCAGGGCGATGTCACGGTTAAATTGTCATCACCGTCTACTATAAATGCCAACTTGAATTTTTCAAGATTGAATTTGGAAGATATAACATATGCATTTTCCAAGAAAGTGACTTTACCTTTCTCGGCTAGCGCCCAGGGTTCAGCACTAATCCATGCCTCAGGGCCAATGGCACTGTCTAAACTCAACTACACTTTGCGAAGTCAATTTGACAATGGCATCGTCTTTGGCGAAGCCATTCGTGATTTGGTTTTCAATGTTCACGGAATCAACGGACATGCTTATGCTGATGATGTCCGACTCAAAAAAGGTGACGGAAAAGTTCATCTCAAAGGCGATGTTTCTAACAACGGCATTATGAGTCTATTTGTAAAAGGGGAAGACATCAGGCTCGCAGATTTTGATCATCTGCGTACAAGCTTCAAAGGTCTCGATGGACTTCTAGGAATCGACATGGCTTTGCAAGATCGGATTCTGGATCCGCGAATGTCTCTCCGTGGCTTAGTGACCAACATCACCATCAATCAAGATCCGCTGGAGGATTCAAATTTCTCCTTGGATGTAGTTCCAGATAAATTTATTTTCAACGCGGGATTTTTTGCTGAACAAGTCAAGGTCTCTCTCACGCAACCTCGTCAACAAAAAGCTCCATTTTCTTTTAAACTTGAGGCTAACAACTGGGATTTCTCGCAGGTACTCAGTCTTGTATCGGGATCAGATTTCAAAAAAGATTACGAAACAAACGTAACAGCTAATGTGGATCTTAGCTCATCCAGTGGAAATTTTTGGGACAGTATTGGCCGAATAAGCGTCCCACGATTTTTTGTTCGTCATGGAAACAGTCAGATGGAAAATAAAGATCCGCTGGAAATTAAATTCAATGGCGGTAATGTCGACATCCAAAATTTCAATCTGCAAGGTGACAATACAAATATTAAAGCCACCGGCTCACGGGACAAAAAAGATAATCTCAAAGTCAATGTCGATGGCAACCTTGACCTGAGTTTACTCACCTTCCTAACTCCTTTTTTTCAAGACATGCGCGGAATTCTTAAAATAAATTCGCAAGTGGCGGGTCACAGCAGCAAACCAGAATTTCTTGGAAACGCATTCATTGATAAAGGTTATTTCAAATTGAGAACTTTCGTTCATCCTTTTGAAGATATCAAAGCTGATGTTTTATTCAGTCAGAGTCGCATTGTTGTCAACAGCATCAAAGGTGCCCTTGCCGGTGGCGACATGGCACTCGCTGGCAACGTGGTGATCAAAGGCTATCACGATATTCCAGTGGATATCTCCGGTGACCTCAATCACGCGACCTTTACCGTCCCAGATGGACTGATGACTAAGGGCTCTGGTCGATTCAGGATTTCCGGAAGTTGGTTTCCATACACTCTCCATGCCGATTACAATGTGGACAGTGGACTTTATTCCAAAAACTTTGGAGATGAAAATAATAGTACTCTGATTAAACGAAGTGCCTTCTTACCAAAGACCATCTTACAAAAAGAAGCCGCTGCTTTAGAATTTGATCTGAACACCCACTTTCAAAAAGGTATCTCGGTCAAAAATAACATCGTTGATTCTGACGTCAAAGGTGACATTAGAGTTCGCGGTGATCCAGGAAAAATACTTTTAACTGGTGAGATAGAAACTCAACCCAACGGTAAGATATTTTTCAGAGAAACTCCGTTTGCTATCAGCACCGCCCGAGTGAAGTTCGACAACCCTAACGAAAACAACCCAGTGATTTATGCTGAGGGAACGTCTCGAGTCCGAGAATGGGATGTGAATTTGCTTTTCCAAGGAACCATGGACAAGCATGAAATTAAACTCTCAAGCTCCCCGCCTTTGCCCGAGCGAAGCATTGTTTCATTGCTTGCACTTGGAACAACTGAAGATGATTTAGAAAAAAGTCGATCAACAGATCAACAGGCCTTGCAAGGTTATCAAGCTGGCGGAGTGTTGCTCGAGCAAAATCCTCTAGTGCAAGATTTCAAAAGATCGACAGGCGTGCAAGTGCGCTTCACTCAAAACGTAGATGACACGCGCAACATTATAATGCCTCGTTTTGTGGCTCAAAAAGATTGGACTCCCAAGTTCTCGACAAGTCTAGGCCGCACCCTTGGCGATAGATCTGCAAGCGATTTCAAAATGGAATATCGTTTCAACAAGAGCATTTCTATTCTCGGGTCCTACGAGCAAAGAGATTATGATCAATTCTCCGTAAGCACACTTCCGAACTCGGCCACCATTCCAGTTCCCGTCGGAACACAGCCAACTTCCACGACGGACATCATGGGCATCGACCTTCAATATCAATTGGAGTTTAGATGATAAGTTGGAAAATTTTTTCCGTCGTTTTAATTTTGTTTACGGGTGTAGAAGCTTTTTCCAAGACTTTGAATGTTGTGATTCAAGGCGTTCCTGCAAATCGGGTTGAGTATTATCGCTCAAAAGTTCAGCCACTTTTAAAAGTAAAAGCAGATCTTGAAAATATTCAAGAGGCGATGGAAGCTCTTTATCAAACCAATACATTAAGCAATATTGAAGTGTTTATGGATGACATATCGGATGAAAAATCAGAGCTTATTTTCAGGCTCATACTTCGGCAGACACTGAAGTCAATTCTAGTTCATGGCAACTCTCACTTATCAAAATCTGATATCTTAAATGAGATGGGGTTGACGGATGGAGAAACATACTCTGAAGATCGCATTAAAATGGGAATCGACAACGTCAAGAAACTTTATAACCTCAGCGGATATTTGGTCGCACAGATTGGTGCGCACTTTGAGCAAACGGAAGGATCCGGTTTAAATTTAATCGTGGATGTTGAAGAAGGCTCCCCGTGCCTTATAGATAATATTTACTTCCTAAGCGCCAACGTTCGTCTCAACAAAGATTTACAACAATATCTCCATAGGAAAATGCACGAGCCATTCTCTCAAATCAATATCAACGAAATCCAGTCATCTATTATTGATTTTCTAACGAAAAAGAAATATTTCAGCTCAACACTTACGGCGCTAGAACCCAAACTCAATGACGGAAAAAGTAGAGTAACACTTTCTTTTGTGATTACCGATCCTTACTCCTACGGCCTAGTTTTTGATGGAAATGCGCAATTCACCGATTTTCAAATTCTCACCGAACTCAAACTAGATGAGAACAATCGTCTCTCAAGCTCCCCTGTCGACGACCTAAAGGAAAGAATTCTGCGATTTTATAAATCACGAGGTTACGCCAATATCACCGTGAAACATCGCGAGAGTGTTTATGACGACGACTTTGTTCGCAGAATAAATTTCACAATCAACGAGGGCGCTAGAGTAAAAATAAAGGAAATTGTCTTCTACGGATCCTACTCACGTCTCAACGCCTATTACGGAAATTTCATCTTTGATCATTCTAGTGATCTCATAGGAAAAAAATATTACAATTCGGATGATATAGACACCGGGGTAAAAAATCTGACTACGGAACTGCAAAATCAAGGATTCATAGGTGCCCAGGTCACGTCCACTCGCGCTGACTACGATAAAGAAAGAGCCAACGTTTCCATAAAGATCACTTTGATCGAGGGACCACAAACATTCATCAGTCAAATTATATTTAAGGGGGCAAAAAAGATTTCAGCAACAACACTAGAAGAGATTATTGGTCTTCAATCTGGTGGATCACTTCAGCTCTCGGCACTTGGTGACGCAGCCGCAAAGATCAACGAATATTATCGAAATCTTGGCTACCTTGAAGTACGGATCTCAGATCAAACGAAAAACCTCATTGCCTATTCCGATGAAAATCGAAAAGCCATATTAACATTTGAAATTTCCGAAGGTCCGATGATCTCGGTCGACACCATAGTCATTGAAGGCAACACCTTTACCAAAGATTATATTATCAGCCGCGAACTACAATTTAAAAAAGGCGACATACTCACACCTGAGAAAATAAATTACTCAGAAATTAAATTGCAGCGACTGGGTCTTTTTGGGTCAATAGAAATCAGAACTCTCACTGATGATCCTCAAGAAGGTCGTCGCACAGTTTTAGTTATTGTCACCGAACGAAATCCTGGCGTTTTCAAGAGTGGCTTCGGGGCGGACAACGAATTGACCCTTACTCTTAAAGGTTACACCGGTGCAGCTTACCGCAATCTTTTCGGAACTGGCCGAACTGTCAACGCGCGGGTCGAAGTTGATGACAAGATCAATAATAATTTTAATTTTTGGGAAAAGGAAGCCACTCTAGGTTACACAGAGCCTTTTGTCCTTGGAACTTCGAATAGCCTTAAACTCACCGGAATCTATTCATCTAAACTCTATAGCATCAACACGGACAATCAGGTGCCTAAAGGCGAACTCGTCTACGCACTTAATACTCTGCAAGCCAACGTGGTTTTAGAAAGAGATTTGAATCGATTCACAAAACTTATTTATGAAATTTACGGCTTTGAACAAACAAATACTTATGAAATTTTTGGACAAGCCCCCGCGATGCCTCTGGACATCCGCTCGACCGGGCCTACCGTGATCTATGACCGACGTGACAATATCTTTAATCCCCGCCGTGGTTTTTTAACCAGTGCGAATGTCGAATTTGCATCGCCTAGTTTGGGTAGTAGTAAATCCGTCAACTACACAAAAACTGTCGGCAGCCTTTCCATGTATTTTCCTCTTGGAAAACTAGTTTTTGCGCAACAAATGGAATCAGGATACATTTGGAATTTGAGCCAAGATGCCATTATTCCACAAGTGAAGTCCTTTATTTTGGGCGGCCGTTCCACGATCCGCGGTTTTGATGTGACTGAAACAGTTCCCAAGCTAACCGACATCGCAAACGGTATTCAATCCAGTTATGAATTGTTCTACCTATCTAAGTCGGAATTGCGATTTCCAATCGCCGGAAATTTAGGTGGCGCTGCGTTCTATGACGGAGGCCATCTTCAATTCAATAATTTCACCCAGAACTTTTTCTGGCGGGACGCTGTCGGTTTAGGCCTTCGATACAACACTCCGGTTGGGCCAGTCAGCATTGAGTACGGCTTAAAATTAAATCGTGACCAAACCCGAGGGGAATCTCCCGGCGCCTTCTACTTCAGCATTGGCGTGTTCTAATCGCCTTTTGCGTTAACATTGCGCCGTTCGCCCTTAGCAAAGACCACTACATCAATAACTTGGGACTGCTTTGCTCCGCACACAATCAACGTTGACACAAAATCATAAAAAAAGCCCCACCGTTTCCGGTGAGGCCACTTAGCACTAGGCATTCAAAAAAATCAAAATACCAATGCATCGGCAAAAGATTGTAGCTCAGGAATTTCCTTTGCAGCACGGTGAGCGCGCAAGATACTCTCGCTTGATTTAGGCGCACTGACCGCGTGATCGGGCACACCACTTCGTGCTCGAGCCACAGCAGCATCAATACTCATGGATTTGGAAAGGGCGGCGGCGGCTTGCGCACGAGCGGGATTGACAACACCTTCGCTCACCACTTTACCCACTAGCCAATCTTTGTGATCCACTGTTCCCATCAACAGTGCTTTGAGCTCAGCAGGCTTCAGCGCAGGATTGATTTCTTTCAATGAAGCAGCAATTCCAACAATGTAAGGCGTCGCCATCGAGGTGCCAGACATGTGCAAAAGCAATTTGTGATCAAGACTAGGAACAGAACTCAAAATGGCAACTCCGGGAGCTGCAATATCAACCATAGTTTTTCCGTAGTTGGAAAAACTAGCAAGGCTGTCCCAATCTTGAGAAGCTGCAACGGAAATTTGATTTTCCACACGGACATTAGACGGGAACGCAGGCAAAATATCATTGTCTGTGCCATCGTTACCAGCGGCCACGCAGAATAAAGTTCCGGGAGAAGATTTCATCCATGCCTCTCCTTGAGAATTGAACTGTAAACCAATGCGTCTGGTTTCAGTAGCAATCTGTTCTGGAGTGGGATTTTTATTTCCCTGAACACCCAAAGAAACTTTAGCCACATTAGCTAGTCCAACACCCAAACTGTAATTAGCTACATCAATATGGAGCTCATTTAAATAGGCAGCCACTTTTACAAAACTACCATTATTCACAACAGCTAAAATTTTATAAATCATGTTCACAAAACTTGTTTTGGTAGAACCAGTGCTGAAAGTGAAAGCAGTTGCGCCAGTGCTATCATCCTGTTCAGGAGGTGTGTCTGGAAACACGCGGTTAGATTCGATTTTAGACAATGGCGATAGAGACGCAATAATTCCCGAGACGTGAGTGCTATGAGCATACTCGCCGTAGAAATTTAATTTTGCCATAAGTGAAACTTTTTGATCCTTGCTGAGCTTAGTCACATGCTGATCCCAAAAAGCGACATCCTCTTTAGTGGAAGTGCCAGCTTGCTTGCGCGCAATCACTTCAAAGAAATTGAAAGTAGAAGGGTCAACCGACTGCAGATGTTCGGGAAAGAAAATCTTCCCGTAATCCTCTACAAAGTTCCATCCCATGATGTCATCGACTTTGCCATTGTGATCATCGTCGACTAGATTGCCGGCAATCTCCTTTTCATTGATGAGTGCATGCCCTTGAAGCCAAACATGGGAGAAATCGGTACCCGAATCCGTCACCCCTACGCGGGTGGCTTGAGAAGCCATCGGCAAGAGCAAAATCGCAAAACTCAAAATTAGTTTTTTCATAAAATCCTCTTTTATAAAAGATTGGTAATAACAGCGCTGCGTCTATTGGCATCAATCTGACCGTTTTCCTGGTCTATTGATTTCGACAAAAATGGATTCAGGTTTTGGATGTAAAGCCATTTCAATACTTCAGATCCGCTGTTGCTTAAAATGCTCATGCTTTGTTGGGGCTGCGCTTCCAAATTGTTTCTCAAAATAGCTTCGTCCAAAATCCCAGCATGCATGTAGTTTTTTAGAACCGAGTCAAGATTGTAAACCACCGTGCGTGAAATCGGGAGACCTACTATTCTTAAGCCAATTGAGAGGGCCCAAGTGCCACCACGTATAAGTGCGATCTCGTAAGGTTTTTGAAAGTTATAGATTTGGGGAGCTCCCAAACTTTTTCCGAAAATCTTCTGCTCCGAAATGAGAGAGTAAATCCCCTCCTTCTCACCGGCTTTTGAACAAACCGTGAAATATTCATGCAGAAATTCGCTCTGACATTGTTTTTCCAAAACAAGTTTTGAATTCATTTTGGACATTGCAATGTCTCGGCCTTTTTCGTCTGCATAGCGAGCACTACGACCGATTTTCTCAAAATTCTGCCAATCAAAAGCTTTTTGTTGAGCCGCGGCCATAATGTAGGTTGAAAACAAATCAGCGCGTTGACCATAGAGCAAGTTCAACGAATGCACAGCGGTATTTGAATCGATCACAGCAGTTTCAGAGTTTCCGATTGAAGATCTCAATGTGTCTTCAAGCAAAAACATTTGATAGCTATAAGCCATTTCGATTTGTTCGAAAGTATCGGTCACCAATACCTCAACGGCAGAACTAACCATAGGCACAGGAATCAAACGTGCGAGTTCTTGGAGACCGGTCGAGAGCACCGAGCGAAAAATCTTTTCGACGGCATACTTGTACTGAGTTTGAAATTCAACAAGTGCAACGGGTCCGGAGAGTGGAAGGAATTCGCCTTCTAGAATCACGTCATAAACTTTATCCATATCATTCCAGTTCAGGCGGATGCCTTGAAGCATGGTGATAGGATTATTTAAAACTTTCATAAAAAATTCAGAAGCTACGGGATCAAGACCTTGGGAATTCACAATGAAATTCTGAATTGCAGTTTTAGTGGTGGCGTCAAATTGAAAGTTACTTCCCAAATCAAGATCGGAAATTCTGAACGACTGAGGAATTCCAGCAACAAATTTAGGCGCATTGCGGAACTTTAAAAGACTCAACCAGCTTTTCTCTACAACATCTCTCGAGCTGAAAGATTTTTTAAATTGCTCGGTACTTGCATTGATTCCATCAAAATTTCCGTCAAGCCAATTCAAATATTCTCCAGCCGCATGCAGTTGAACAGGAATCTGCATGATTTTGTTTCCGGAAAACAATGTCTTAAGCGTAGGAAAAGAAAGATCATAAATGCGGCAAGATTTTCCGGCAGCATCAGTTGTCAGAACATAGCGTCCGGCAAAAGTTGTATGCCCCACGTCTTTGCAATGTGGAGTTTTTGTTTCAGCTACCCCCTGAAAATTATTCAGTACCACTAATCCTTGGGTGATGTTGAGTGCAGAAATAGACTGCAAATCAACGGATTTCCCCTTAGGTATGACCACCCGAGAATGAATTGATTTAGAACCATCCTGGTTCTTTACCATTTCGGATAAAACTCTCTGCTCTAGCAATACATCATCACTAGTTTTGACCTGAGTTTGAGCAAGTGCCATCGCGGGCGCGGCGGCGGCTATAATCATCAAGCCTTTAAAAATGGTGCTTATTTGGTTCCTCATAAAACACTTCCCCTTTTGAGCGTTGAATTCACATCACTTCATAATTTCAATACATTAGTATTGTTTAGATGCTACCCAATGTGGAACCAGACTCAAGTCATTATCGGCTTTATCAAGGAAACTAGACTTTGTACCGGTATAGATGTACTTATTTGAAATGGAAACTGACACGGTAACAAAAGTTGTGATTGTCGGAGCAGGGTTCGGCGGGTTGACTGCGGCGAAAACTCTCGCGAATAAAAAAAATGTGAAAGTGATTTTGATAGATCGCCGGAACTACCATCTATTCCAACCGCTTCTTTATCAAGTTGCAACAGCCGGACTCTCACCCGCCGATATTGCAGTTCCAATTCGCGCTGAATTTGACAGCACCGAAAATGTTGAAGTGCATATGGCAGAAGTAGAATCAATTGATTGTGAATCAAAAAGTATTTCAACCTCTCAAGTTAAACTAAATTATGACTATCTCATTGTAGCTTGTGGGTCTAAACACAGTTACTTTGGGAAAAACCAATGGGAAGATAATGCCCCCGGTTTAAAAACGCTTGAACAAGCAACGGAAATCAGACGCCGGGTACTTTCGGCTTTTGAAACGGCAGAGAATGAAACCGACCCGACTCTGCAAAAGAAAAATCTAACATTTATTATTATCGGTGGTGGCCCCACGGGAGTAGAACTGGCGGGCGCTCTTTCAGATATCAGTCATACGGTTCTCACTAAAGATTTTAAACGAATTGATCCTAGTAGTACTCGTGTGATTTTAGTTGAAGCGGGTCCAAGAATTTTGACTCAGTTCAGTGAGAAATTGGCAGCAAGAGCGAGATCCGATTTGAGAAAAATGAAAGTTGAAGTTCGGGAAAATTCTCGTGTGACCAACGTGGACATTGACGGTATAAATATCGGAGATGAAAGAATAAATGCAGGAACCGTTCTTTGGGCGGCGGGTGTTCTGCCATCAAGCTTAAATAAAACGATCACCCAGGCTCAGCTAGATAAAGAAGGACGAATCAAAATCTCCGAAGACCTAAGTCTTGCATTCGATAAAAACGTTTTCGTGATTGGGGATCAGGCTCATTTTGAGGATAGGCACGGAGTAGTATTGCCAGGCCTCGCCCCCGTGGCCATTCAACAAGGAGTTACGGCAGCCGGAAACATTTTGCGGGATATCCAAGGGAAATCCCGCTTGCCATTTCGTTATTTCGACAAAGGCCAAATGGCTACAATCGGTAAAAGCAAAGCGATATTGCAACTTGGCAAAATACAGTTTGGAGGGTGGTTGGCTTGGGTCGCATGGCTCTTTGTTCATCTTTATTTTTTGGTTGGATTTCGAAATCGTATAACGGTATTTTTTCAATGGGCCTGGAATTATCTGTTTTCAAAACGCAATGCGCGATTAATTTTGAACAAAACCTGGAAGTCTTTTTAGCCTTTTCTTGAGAGGCCTTTTGACTCATAGGCGTGGAAATTAGACCCATTTTAAATGCGGCACTCTAAGTCCGACGCTCCTTACCTTTTGGCCCTGGCCCTCTAATTGCAATTCATGACGTTAGAATGTTAGGCCAAAAGATTAAATCAGAAAAGTTATTGCGAACAAAATCACAGACGAGTGGAATCGTCGCCGTATTTGAGACGCTACAAGACGTGCATTCAGTCATGTGGAAGTTAGAAAAAACAGGTTTTGAAATGAAAAACTTATCAGTGGTGGCTCGAGATTTTAAATCCAAAGAAAACGTCATTGGATTCCATACTAAACTTGAAGAAACAAAGCGTTGGGGCAAAGCTGGCGCTCTTTGGGGCGGCCTATGGGGAGCTGTTTTTGGAACAGCCCTTCTTTTCATCCCCGGAATAGGATCAATTGTTATATCTGGAACCCTCACCTCCACAGTCATTAGTGCACTCGAAGGTGCTGCGGTGATCGGAGGGCTTAGCATTCTTGGCGCAGCTCTCTTTAATATTGGAGTTCCTGAGAGTTCAATCATCGAATATGAAACTGCGCTGAAGGCAGGAAAATATGTCGTCATTGCTAATGGCACTCATGACGATCTTTTCCGCGCGCGAGAAATATTTAGTAATCGTGACTTCGTTAAAAACAGCAAGTCAGAACCGGTATTTCACTAAAAGGAGAAGGTATGAGCGACAAGAAAATCAATAGAGATATGATTTCGGAAGAAGAATACAACAGGGCTGTCGCCGGAGCTTCTACCGACCCTCAAGATGACAGTCCAGGTGATTCTGAATCCGATGCTGGCGCTGAGTTTGCGGCGGGCCTCAATTTCATGCCCGATGAGAAAAACGAATATGAAGGCGCGGGCGATGATTTAGAAAAACCTGCCTTCACTGGTAAAGCCGGAAGTTATGGCAAAAAGCGACTTCACGATGACGTAAAAATTCCAGAATCTGCAAAGGGAATAAATTCGGGACAGCCAGCGCCATGGACAGATTTAGAAACAAATTCGGATGTGAATTAAATGTTGGAGAGAACCTTCAATTGAAGAAGGTGAATTTGATCTACTAAATGTAAAACGATGGGAATAGCCTCATCGTTTACTTCTAGACGCTTTGACAATTCTATTATTAGTCTAATTCTTGCTAAATCTTCTTCGTCAAATTCAGTGTTCTTTATTTCTGCCAGTTCAACTGAAACCGGATCGATCCATTCTTTGCGAACAAATTCCACAATCACATCGTCATCAACTCCCATGATTTGGCAAACTTCTTGAATTTTATATCTTCTCATTTTGCTGCCTCTTTGCCTTTTCGAGGATCGTAGGAATGCTCTTTAGACCAATCGGTCATAAACTTTTCTAAATCGGAATCGATCGTCGACGGCATCACTATTTTTACTACTGCAAATTGGTCGCCATTTCCTACTGGTGAAGGAACGCCTTTTCCCTTCACTCGAATGCGAGCGCCAGAGCTTAATCCTTTAGGCACTTTCAACATGACGGCGCCGTCAACTGTAGGCACGCGAACTTCTCCGCCGAGAATCACTTCATTGAGTGAAAGCGGAAGTTCAACTTCAATGTCATTACCTAAACGAGTGAATTGATCCGAAGGTTGAACGGTGATTTCAATCAGTGCATCGCCATTTTCGCCTTGGCCAGCTAGACGAAGCTTTGTTCCTGATTTAATTCCCGCAGGAATTTTGACTCTTAATTTCTTGCCACTGGGCAAAGTGATTTCTCTTTCACCGCCAAGAATGCTGGTTTGAAAGTCCACTTCCATCGCATATTGACTATGCTCAGGAGGCGGAGTGAAACCACCACGTGAACGGCTGCGACTCGCGCCACCAAATAAATCTGCAAAGATATCTGGATTGATTCCTTCAAAGTTACTCGAGTATCTGCTACCCGGAGTTTGAGTCTCATAATAATAGAATGGGCTTTCACCGGATTGTGCACCCGCTCCACCTGTCCGCGATCTGCCATCTGATCTTCGGGCCGCTCTTTGCTGGTCTTCAGTTTCACCACGATCAAATTTTGTGCGAGCTTCAGGAGTTCCGACCAGTTCGTAGGCGTTATTAACTTCTTTAAACTTGTTCTCGACATTTTTATTGCCGGGATTTAAATCCGGATGAAGTTTTTTTGCGAGTTTACGATATGCCGATTTAATCTCGTCTTGCTTAGCAGTCGATGCCACGCCGAGAATTTTATAAGGATCCATCTACTAATTTCACGCTGCTTATGGAACTGACATCATACTTAGGAGTCAAATACTGAGCAGCTATCTTTCCACGCACCACTCGAGAATACATTCCCAACTGCGGATCAAAAATAAACTGCCCCAAAAGTTTCCAATAAGAGCTGTGCCATAAAAGATCGTTGTACATTTCTGGAGCGACGGCTCGCACTTTTGGCAGTCGATTCCAAGCGACGTAAGGAAGATCATGATGCTCATTGTGATAGCCAACATTGAACATCACTTTGTTGAAGGGTCCATAATAGGAATACGTTTCCTGGCCTTCACGCAAAACAAAATGTTCCTGAATCCAGCGTGCACCGAGGGGATGCAAGCCAACTGAGAATGCTGTTGAAAGAATCAAATAAAGATATGTTTTGGGTCCGGCGAAATAAACAAGTGCTCCGCAATAACCCAACACCAGAGCAAAGTTAAGGACGAGCCAAAAATTTGGGATCTTTGCGTTCTTAATAAAACGTGGACGATGCAAGCTTTCAACGAATAAAAATGCCAAAAGCCAGAGTGATTTACGCACACTGCTATTGCCAACAAGTTTTGCTTCACCGTGCGTGGGAAGATCAGCATCCCATTCGTGATCACCCATGTGAGTGTGATGAATCAAATGAAAAGACCTAAAAGCCATTGCCATGGGAACAGCGACCGGCAAGTTAGCGATAATCCCGGAAAGTCGGTTAGCCCAGGGGCGTTTGAAAACTAAATTGTGGGTGGCTTCGTGAATCAGAACAAATAAACCATGATTGAAGACGGCACCAAAAATCCAAGCTCCGGCGATGAGATACCAAACAGAAACGTGGCCCAGCCAAATCGCAAGAGCTGTCTGCGCTGCAACAATAAGTACTATCATAAGCAGTGACCATTCATTGGGACCCAAAAGCTTTTTCACCTGTGGATATTTTTTTAAGATATCTGTTCCACGAGAAGCATGGGGCTCCTTGTCATTCACGTAAAAAAAGCGAAGTGCATCGGATTTTAATTTTATCAAAATTGGTTCCTTCCTTAAACCAAGGGTTTATCAGCCAAATTGGACTATGGCAAGCACTTCGTCTCGTATTTTGAGACGAAAAGACTCATCGAAACTTGTTTCTCCCTTTCACCAGTGACATGAAAAGAACTGGAACTGGAACGAAAGCAGCACCAGGCAGTGATCAAATTGCCAGAAGAGCAAGGACCACAAAAACGCGACTTTATTGCGAATTTTCCCCATGAATTTAAAAGTCCCTTAAACGGAACACAAAGAGTACCTTGAAGATATTCGAGAATGTTCAAAGCGTGCTCCTCAAGAAATTACTGAACTGAAATAGTTAACGTTGCAATTAACACCATCTCTCAGGGTTTAGTTTATGGGTAGAAATTGTAATACCAAAATTACTTAACCTAACGACTTGATCCTAAACTTAAAATCATAGAAAATTATGCTAACCTAGCATGTAATGAACATTGATTTTTTACCGGGAGAAATAAAAATGAGCATTCTTGTTGTCGACGATGATGCTACCACTCGAAAATTAATCAGAACTATTCTCTGTGATATTAAGACCGAAGAAATAATTGAGTCTGATTCAGCCTTGGACGCACTTGAAATTATCGGCAAATGTAAATTGAAAACTATCATAACAGATATCAAAATGCCGGGTATGGATGGGTTAGAATTTATTTCTGTTCTAAGAGAAAAAGGGATCGGAATACCAGTGATATTTATTTCTGGATTCGCTGACAAGGATTTAGCTATCAAGGCATTGCGACTTGGCGCTTTGGATTTTCTCGAGAAACCATTTCAAAATGACATGTTGCTTGCCGCAGTCACCCGTGCGATCGCCCTTACCGACTCTGACGTGACTTCACGACTTCAGAGTTTAAATCTTAACTCCACACAAATTAAAATTCTCGACATGCTACTCAAAGGTCTCGGCAATAAAGAAATTGCAAGTCGCGTAAACCTTTCCGAACACGGAGTTAAATATCATGTTCGGAATTTATTGAGACGCTTCGAGAGTAGTGATCGCTCCGAGCTCCGAAACAAAATTTGGTCTAGAATCTCCTAGCACCTCAACCCTCTCTTTTTTTTCGTCTTATGTATATAATTTGCACTTGATTGTCTGTGATCCCATTCAAATAAACGGACACCCAGAACTGATTTTGAATGTAGATCATGCGAAGGAAAGTAAAGCTGTCCATTTATTTAAAAAAGATCATACCGATACTAAACAAACACTTTTTCTGGATCGATGAACTGCTCTTTGCAGTCCAATCTTATGGCAAAGTTCACCTAGAGCTTTTTTTGCAACCAGTTTTCCTTCTTGATCAAGCCAAGAACATATTCTCAATTTTTCGATTATGTAATCAAGCTTATGGGGATTTTAATAAAGAGTCTTGAATGCTTGTAAATCGAACGAGTTGCTATGCATAAAAGCATAAAAACAACAACAATACTCATACTTGCAAACTCAAATAGCAGGAGAGAAAAGGTGTCTTTCAACGAGGGCGACGCCTCGCTCCCGTTGTCCCCACCGCATAAGCACTTTGATCATGGAAAAAGTCATTGAAAATTTCATGAAGGAAATGACTTTAGCGAACCCTTGATTGCAACTGAGAATCCAATTCTGGGAATATAATCCCGTTATCTAAAAAATGTTTTTCAGTAAGAATTTTCAGAGACTCCGTTTCTATAAATGTCTCAGCATAGAATCAAAAAAATAAATTCTTCCAAGTTGAAACGGTATCGGTATCAATTGCTTCAGTGGTTTTCTTCAATGCCAACAAATGTTCAATAAGAAGTTGGAACCAAAATGATTTCTCCCTGGCAGTGGATTGAAAATGGGAGTTTAGGTTTAAGAAAACGTGGTAGAGAAATTCATACTCTTGCATCGCTTGTCTGAGAACTATTTGTTTCTCGAAGGGCTTCTGTGTTGCCAGTGATTTCTTGATTGCATCTATGGCTTTCTCTCCAAACCTGAAGGGCTACCTCACATCTGGTTTTTCTGATAGCCACTTGACGTAGTTTTCAAGAGTCCCATGTGAATGGGCTTCTTTTATCCAAAGCAAGATAGCTTGTTGCGGGGTTAGTTCCGTTTCGATTTTATAAAGTCTTTGATTTGCGCGCATCTTCTGATCCCCCATTTTCAAATGAGAATATCTGGTCCTCATCACGACTGAAATCTTTTTCAACTTTAATGGTTTTATTTTTGATGGCAGCTTCGAGAGACTCAAGTCTTTCATCTATATTTCCTTGGTCAATTGCCTTCAGAGCAATTCCAGAAAGATAGCTAACGCAGTTTGCAATTTTCGGATCGAGTTGGCCTGTTCGTACATGATGAATTGTTTCAGCAATCAGGCTTAATACCCCTTGTGCGGTCGGGATTGAAATTTGCACTATGGTCACAGGAAGCGTCGCGCTCGCATTCTTAGCCCCGCCTTTGGCACGTGACGAATGTCGCGGCTCTATAGTCTCAGGCGAATGGAAGAAGCAGAACTGGGAATCCACCATGGCTGGTGCTTCACATTGAATATCGCCTTGTTTAACGTAATCACATTTTTTATGTCCCACACATTATTGTCCCTCATAGCGGTCTGGATGGCTAGATCACTAGTAGAAGGGGGGGATCAGACGGGATTCAAGCAACACTTCTAGGTAAAATACTTGAGACAAACTCAAAGTCAGTCCCGTTTGTTATTTCAATTCGCACGGCTGTCACTGGTTCCCAAGGTTGAACAGGAAAAGTTGGCGAGCACCGAAGCGTGGTTAATCACGGGGAGAAATATTTCTCGGAGTTTTCAAAATGACAGAAAAGACATCAGGTCAGGTAGATTTCTAGAAAATCTACCTGCTTCAGTTGTGCTTATGTTTCTGATCATGGATCATCAAAATGGAACACTTGAACAGCAAATTGATGCCGTAGCTAAATTTGCTGGTGGAGTGGATACGGTTGTAGCCATCGATACAGGTGGTGACGCACTTTATTCATTGGTTAAGGTCGATTCAGCAAAGGCCACCCCAGATCAAGATTTAAGAGTCTTAGAAACGCTTCACAGATTTTACAAACGGCTAAAGCCCAATACTATTTCTTAACGGATGCTGAGAAAACGGGCGTAATGAGTGCCTATGTAGCATGGGGGATGGACGGAAGGGATGAGAATAGGTTTGGAAAGACGGCACTGGCTTGGCAGCTATTGGCGCGAGTGCTTCGCCCGCAAAATAAGCGAAATACACCTTAACTTGCCTTAACCTTTTTCTGTAGTTCTTCTTTATTTGGGAACCAACTAGGATCGACCACTACCGTTTTCGAATCATTCATCTCATTGATTTTATAGAGTTGCTCTGAATCTTTTATCTTAAGCAGCTTTGCAAAGAGAAGTTTCATTCTTACCTGAGTGTCCGAACTCATCATCCGCTGCGCTGTTTCCGACTCCATTTTAGAGAACTCAGCTTTTCCTCCGGCGAGGCCAACTTTTTCAGACATCTCTTCCTGTGTAAATCCGAAATGCTGTCTTAGAAATTTAATTTGTTTTTTAGTAAGGCTCTCTTGGGCGAGAACAAAATGAACAGTCAAAACGCGCTCTACCCATTCTTCAAACTCAGGCACAGTGTAAGCAGCATGGCAGGTGTGGCACATTACTTGAGGAATACAAGGGAGCTTAATGGGACCCAAAGCGGACGAGGTATAAAATCCATTTACGGTAAATCCCACTTTAAAGTGGCCTTTGCAGTTCTTTTCCGCGTGGCCGCGCTCAAATTCTTTTGGAGAAACTTTTGCTGCGAATTCATTTTTATCTTTACCAGATTTCAAGTTCCACCTCCGGAAGGTTCTGTTCTTCGATTTTGTCCAAAATATAAGCCGTAACAATAAAACTTTTCGGAACAGCCTCTCTAATTACAATTCTTGCTTGTACAAGAAGATCTACTCCATGGGTCATAGTCATAGGATCAACCCATTCATAATTTCTAATCAGCCCATCAATTGCTATTTCGATTGGGTGATCATCATTACTCGTACGATCATTTATTCTTCCGTGAAAGATGACTGCTGCGATTTTCTCATGGTTCAGCGATAACCTCTTGGGGTTCTTCGCCTGCCCTTGAGCGGTGATATGATAGTCGTTTACGTTGAAGCTGCGCCTAAACTGAACCTTGGATCGACACGCCTCTTTGCACTTGTTATGAAACTTTTCGAGCCTCTTTTTAGATTTCGCTGCTGCGGAGACGAGGTTCACCATAATTTGAAGTATAATCGAAAGTTGTGAAAAACACAACATTTAATTTTATCTCTGCCCGACAACGGTCCGACAGATGTCCGACAAATTCTGTGATTCTGTGTGATTTTCTGTGATGGAGAAGCGTGGTTAATCTTGACTAACTGCTTAAAAATACCTGTTTTTGAAATTAATACCGAGATCTGAATTCTGCCCTACCGAACGAAGTGATATTTTCGGGCACTATCAAGGGTTAGCGGTTTAAGTTTATTTTTAAAGGCTGTTCGAGCGGATGTTAAATTATCAACATTTCCACCAATGAGATT
>JAYTHU010000033.1:0-41452 GCA_043732305.1 Oligoflexia bacterium | reverse complement strand
GCAGAAGAAAGCCGTGTTGGCGCAAGCCAGCGAAGACGCCATGGTGGTGGACACGATGGGCGGGCGAATGCACGTTCGCTGGGATGAGACGGCGCAGGTCGATCATTGATCACGCTGTAGCAAATAGCTTTAGTGTCTGCTGCCGAAAGTTCCATTTTGTCAGTTTTAACCAGGGTTCCATTAACACGCAATACCGGTGGCGAATGGGCGGTGATGTGCAAGTCGCTAGCGCCCTGCTCTTTCATGACTTGAAGTAATTCTGATAAGTTAATCATCCAACCACTTTCTTAGGTAATTCTTCATCGATGACATTGTCCCGAGCGGAGCTGTCTAAGACTTCCGCCATACTGATCAATCCTAATTTCAATTTGTTGATAGCACTTTGTCTCAGCGAGATCATTCCATCTGCGATGGCTCGCTTCTTGATATCTGATGTGGAAGACCCAGCTAAAATCAACCGTTTGACCCCTTCGGTCATCTTCATAATTTCATAGATAGCGATTCGCCCCTTATAACCAATCCCGTTACAAACGGTGCAACCTTGACCATGATAAACACTGAATGTTCCGATTTCTCTTTGGGGAATTCCCATATCAAGCAAGGCTTCCGGTGCAACTTGAACAACGTCTTTACATTTTTCACAAATTTTTCGAACCAATCTTTGTGCAACAATTAAATTCACTCCGGCCGTCACTAAGAAAGGCTCAATACCCATGTTGAGTAGACGATGAATTGTACTGGGAGCGTCATTGGTGTGAAGGGTGCTGACAACCATGTGGCCAGTGAGCGCTGCTTTGAATGCAATTTCTGCGGTTTCAAAATCTCGAATCTCCCCGACCATTATTACATCAGGGTCTTGGCGCAAAAAACTTCTTAGGGCACTGGAGAAATTTAAATCCACTTCGTTATTCATTTGAACTTGATTGATACCTTCCAAATTATATTCGACAGGATCCTCTGCAGTAGAAATATTGATGTCAGGTTGATTGAGTTCGGCGAGAGCAGAATATATTGTTGTGGATTTTCCCGAACCTGTAGGTCCGCAAATCAAGATCATCCCGTAGGGAGCATTGATGGCTTCACGAAATTTATTTAGCTCACCTTGCTCCAAACCAAGCTTAGTCATATCCAGTTTGAGATTATCCTTGTCCAAAAGACGCATGACAATTTTCTCGCCGAAAAGAGTAGGAAGAATACTCACTCGAAAGTCGATCTCTTTGTTGTCCTTGTTGCGAATCTTAAGACGTCCATCCTGCGGGCGCCGGCGCTCTGAAATATCCAATTTGCTCATAATTTTCAGTCGACTCACAATTGCATTTGCAATTCCAGGAGGCGGCTGGATTTTTTCAAAAAGAGTTCCATCGACACGATACCGAATTCTAAAACGTTTCTCGTAAGGCTCGATGTGAATATCACTTGCGCGGAGTTTTATCGCTTCGGTCAAAATAAGATTCACGAATTTTACTACTGGCGCATCGTCGCGTGCTCTTTCCACATCTACAAAAGTGCTTTCTGAAACACTCGTGTTGGTCGCGCCAGTCATGTCATCATCACCTTTTTCCATCTCGGTCATGATGGTTTGGTAAGTGACTTTAGCTTCATAGTACTTTTCTATGGCTTGCTTGATCATCGTTTCGCTTGAAACGACTGCCTCGACCTTGCATCGAGTGAGAAACTGAATGTCATCTCGAGCAAAAAGATTTGTGGGATCACTCATTGCGATAACGATATTGTTTCCTGAACGACTAATGGGAATGACCATATGTTTTTCGCAAATTTCTCGAGGGACACCTTCCAAAACAGCTTTGTCTATTTCGAATGATGAGAGTTCTATCGATGGAATTTGATATTGTTTGGACATGAAATCGGTGAGTTGATTTTCAGACATATAACCAAGTCGAACAAGTGATGAGCCGAGTTTTCCTCCGCCTTTTTTCTGTTCAAACTTAGCTGCTTCTAATTGATCAATATTAATGAGTTGCTCACGAACAAGCAATTCCCCAAGTCCTTTTACAGCCATAGATTCCTTCCCCCGGCTTAAAACGATTTACCTCAGCACTCAGGTTACCATATTTAAGCTCTTAGAACCTATCCAGAAATCGCTTAAGGAAGGGGGCGGGATCGAACGGAATTTGTGAAATTTGTGTTTCTAACCGCGAAGTATATTCGTCGGCACTTAAGACTAGTCCAGAAATTTGTCCCAAAACATTGTTAATTATTTGAGTGTCATACTCTGCGATTATTTTTACCCCCGACAAACATCGAGCGCCCCACTCTTTAGCCTGACTTAGGACTGGAGTTTCAAGTGGAACGAGAGTCCAATCGACAACGCTGCCTCCCGCTTTTAGAAAATTAAAAAAGTAGATCTCGTCTAAAAGTTTATCTTCGTACGAAAGTTCGGTGGCACAAACCAGGAAAGAAAATATTCCGGGTAGAGTAGTTATTTTTTCTGAAGGAACAAATTCCAAATGAATATTGAAATACTTTTTTGTTAGCGCGTCAGTGAAAGCTTTTCCCTTTTCGGTTTTTGAATCCGTGACGTAAATTTTTGTAAACCCCATTTTGCAAAGAGCAGAAACTGTAAAATTCGTGTAAGCATCTATACCAGCAATCAAAGCTGGAGAAAAAATATCGATGCTTTTGAAATGACGAGTGAGACTGCGAGTCATCGAATCTTCCAACAGAATGCGTGGCCAAAGCTTCCCGTGACTTTTCAAAAACAGAATGCCGGCGCCAACTTGGCTGGCCGCAGCCACCTCTAATGGTGATATTTCAAGGGCCTCTACGCCGTAATTAGGATCAATAATAAGAATATCAGGTAACTCAATAGGAGGATTCACAGGCATTTTTGGATTAGGCAATTTCACGAAAGGAGAGAAGAGTTCTTTGAAGTTTCCGTTTTCGATTTTTAACGTACGGCAGTTTAAAGTGACATTTTTTTCCTTAAGATATTTCTGCAGCTCAGTCCAACGGTTTTCCCAAGGAGAATGAGAGATTTCAACAAGTTCAATCTTTTTTTCCGTCATTTCGTGCCTCTGCAACATCCTGTGCAATTTGAGCAATGAGTTCTTGAACCGAAGAAAACTTCTTTTCATCTCTAAGTCTTCTCACAAAATGTACCTTTATTTTTTCACCATAGATATCATTTTCGAAATCAAGAATGTAGGTTTCGATTTTGGTTGAGGTCTTGTATTGATCTTTAAATGTAGGATTGTCTCCAATATTGGTGACACTCTGCCAAGTCTTTCCACCGGATTCTGCAAGCGTCACATACACGCCTTTTTTAGGGATTGTTTCCGCTTGAGTAAATAGATTTGCTGTTGGAAATCCGATAGTTCTTCCTCTGCCCAAGCCTTTTTCAACCATTCCGGTTATCTCGTATGTCCGGCCTAAAAATAGCGCGGCTTTCTCAACATCTCCATCTCGGAGTGCATCACGTATTTTTGAAGATGATATTACTTCGCCATTTATTTTAAGAGGCTCGACCACCTCAAGAATCACACCATTTTCTTTGCAAAGTTTAGATAAAATCTCCTTCGTGCCTGATCGATTTTTTCCAAAGCTAAAATCGTAACCGACAACTAAAGCGACGGTCTTGAACTGCCCTATAATTATTTTCTTAAAAAATTCTTCAGGAGAAAGTTCGCTCAAATCACGACTAAAAGGGACCACTATCACATTTTCAATTCCAAATTTTTTGATGGTGGCCACGCGATCCTCCAAACTTAAAATACTTCGGAAGTTTTTTCCGGGAATCAGTATTTGCGAAGGATGAGGATCAAATGTCATAAGCGTCGCAGTAAGCTTTTCGGTCTTAACGAGGGCCTTCTGGGCCAACACGCGAGAGATAAGAAGCTGGTGTCCACGGTGGACGCCGTCGAAATTTCCGATGGTAAGTACTATTTTATTCATAGGACCCAATATAGAGCCTCCGTGGCATTTAAATAAATTGATTTTTATCAAAGAAATTAATACATTGCGTTAACAATGTTAAGACGTATGAAGGCCATCTCCAGGTTACTCAAAGCGCGATTGACCGAAGGGTTTGGTTTATACATTCGAATATTCTCATGTTTTGCTGTCGGTGCGGCGATTTTTGCTGCAACCAGTGGGACCCAATTCGACACACGTTTTTCAGTTCGTGGCCCTCAACTTAAAAATTCTCACATCACAATTATAACTGTCAATCGCGACGATATTATTTCAGCCGCACAACTCTTGAATCGCTCAAGTTCAAATATTTTGCGGGCCATTAAAGAAGTAGAAAGCATCAATGATGCCTTCTACTGGGATCCCGCACTCTGGAACAAAGCGTTTGAAGTTATATTGAAGGATAAAGCAAAAGCTGTTGCCATCACTTTGTATTTAGGAAAAGACATGCCTCTCACAATTTCAAAAAATGAAAACATTTTTTGGGCAGTGAAAAACGATGACGATACTTCTATTAGCTTAGAAAATCCGTCCGCCGCAAGGCTTGGAAGACTTGATTTGTATCCAGATCCTGACGGAAACATTCGGCATTTTTTTGGAGGAACAGAGTCTCTCGCGTACCGCGTTGCTGCCCACTTTCTGAACAGACGTCCCCTGTTGCCCTTGCATGGGCAGACCATAAATTTCCAGGGACCCGCAGGAACTTTTAAAACATATTCTTTCAGCGACGTTTTAAAAAATCGGGTGCCGAAGAGTGATATTGAAGACAGCGTTGTCATCATCACGGCCAATGATTTTTCCTCCCGACAGATTCCTACACCTGTGGGCTTTCTCACCACCGGAGAAACGTTTGCAAATATAGTTTACAATCATTTGAACAATTCTTGGATCACAGAAATCCCCTGGTACCTTGCCTTCATTTATCTTTCAGTTATTTTGATCATCACTATTTGGATTGTTTTTCAATATCCTGAATCTGTCGCAATGGTGTTTCTAAGTTTCCTCGCCATTATTACTTCAGTCGTAAGCACATCACTTTTTGATTTGAAAAACATTTGGATTCCCGTTGAATCCCCACTTGCTCTAATTGTGATCACCTATGTCGTCATCACTGGCTACAGGCTTGGAGAATCGGAAAAATTATCATGGAAGTCTGAACAAGAACTACAGTATTTAAGTGAAGTGGAAGCTTTGAAAAATAATTTTCTTTCACTGATTTCACACGACCTTAAAAACCCATTAGCAAAAATTCAGGGTATCACTGATCGATTGCTCGGAACGAGAACTGAACTTTCCGGTGAAACAATTCGAGAAGATCTAACGAGCATTCGGCAAACAAGTGATGAACTCAGACAGTACATCACAAGTTTACTCCAACTAACTCGGGTTGAAGCGCGAGATATTAAGTTGAATAAGGAAGTTTGCGACATCAACAGCGTCGTGAAAGATGTATTAGATCGAATGGGACCTCTAGCAAAAGGTAAACAAATCAAGATCACATCTGAGCTTGAACCCTTGTTTAGCATGGAACTGGATAGAACTTTGATTTCGGAAGTTTTGATTAATCTCGTAGAAAATGCGATCAAATATTCGGATTCTGGTGCACTCATCGAAGTAAAAACATCTGAACGTGAAAATGAAGTAAAAGTGGAAGTGATTGATAGCGCTGGCGGCATCGACACTGACGAACTTCCGAAGATTTTTGATAAATTTTTCAGAGGTAAAGGCGATAAAGCTATCAAAGTAACTGGCACCGGGCTCGGTCTTTATTTAGTGAAGTATTTCATTGAACTTCACGGTGGCTCGGTGTTTATAAATAGTACGAAGGGGGTCGGAACAAATATTGGTTTCACACTTCCTTTGGAAGCAGAAGAGGACTCTTATGCAGCAAAATTTGCGCGTGCTCATCGTTGACGATGAGACAGAACTTAGAAAAACCGTCAAAAGCATTTTAGAAAATTCCTGGCAAAACATATCTTGGTATTTTCAAGAAGCCGCTACCGGACTTGAAGCACTAGAGTGTCTGAAGAAGGAAGATTTTGATTTGGTATTGATGGACGTGCGGATGCCCACAATGTCTGGGATGGAAGCATTGAAACAAATCAAAGCTAATGACCCACGGACCTTTGTTGTCTTGATGACGGCGCAAGCTAGTCTTCCTGATGCAATCGAAGCCATCAAAGAAGGTGCCTTCGATTATTTGGAAAAACCCGTGCATCCCGAAAAAATGATTCGAATTGTTGAAAAATCTTTGGAAGCTCGGGAAATGGTTGCCGCGTTAAGCATGAGCAATCCCGTTTTTGATGATGACCTAGATGTTGATTTCGTCGGCACCAGTCAACAGATGAAAAAGATTTTTGAATTGATTTATCGTCTAGCAAAAGTCGACACCACGGTCCTTATTCGTGGAGAAAACGGTACCGGAAAAGAATTGGTAGCTCAAGCCATTCACTTCAACAGTCAGCAAAAAAACGGACCTTTTGTAGCGATTAACTGCGGAGCTATTCCAGAAAATTTAATGGAGAGCGAATTCTTTGGTCACGAAAAAGGTGCATTTACCGGTGCGAGCGAACGCAAGATCGGTCGCTTCCAAGCGGCTTCTGGCGGAACTTTATTTTTAGATGAAATCGGCGAACTTCCCTCCAGTTTGCAAGTGAAGTTGCTTCGCGTTCTGCAAGAGAAAAAATTTACTCCAGTGGGTAGTACTCGCGAAATCAAAACCAATGCGCGCATCATTGCGGCCACAAATAGAAATTTAGAAAAGGGAATTGAAGAAGGTCGTTTCCGCGAAGATCTTTTTTATCGTTTAAATGTCATGCCTATTTTTCTCCCACCTTTACGTGAACGCAGAGACGATGTTCCCGCGCTGGTAGATTACTTTATAAAAAAATTCACCAAAAGGCATCAGCGAGAAATTATTGCTATTGAACCTCGTGGCCTTTCGGCCCTCGTGCATTTTAATTGGCCCGGAAATATTCGCGAACTTGAGAATGTTATTGAACATTGTTTCATCATGGAAAATTCGAATACCATTACGTTCGAAAGTTTGCCCGATCAAGTTAAACGATCGGCTATCGCTCAAGCCAATTCTGCTTTTGGGAAATCAACAATTGATTCAAATCAGCTCGCCCAAAGCAAGGGTCTTCTTGACTATGATTTGTTCAAGGAAAATTCGGAAAAGCAATTTATTGTGAATGCCCTAAAAGCGAATCGTGGTCGAATCAACCAGACCGTGGCTCACGCCAACATTCCAAAGAATACTTTGCTCCGCAAAATCAAAAAGTATGGCATCGTACCCAAAGATTACGGCGACGAAACCTAGCGGTTACCAATCTATCGATCGTGTTTTTTACTCTTTCGATTTGAAAACTCAGTTCTTATGACTTCTTTGTAATCCACAACTAACAAGTTTGCAAAACAGCGCAGGATTTCCTAGATCAGCAAAACTTCTCATTTTTAGATGAGGTCTCCCGGGGTTTGCGTCGTTTGGAATTGCTCCATGATTTTTAACGGACCAGCGGACACAGCCGGACCGAAAAGGCAAACGTCTCACAGTTTCAGCTCTGGGAAAATTTAGAGAAAGCACGGAGGCACAAGTTGAGGGACAATGACTTTGATGTCAGGTTGGTTCAAGACCTAATCTAGCTCATCTGCAAGATAGAAGCCTGGGCGAAGTTTTCGCTTGCTCGGCTGGATCGGGCTTTGTACTCTTCGTCCAATGAAGAGGGAAAATAGATAAAATGCAACTGAGTACGACCATGTGGGGCACCACATTTACATTTAAAGATTTAAAGGAACTTTTGGGTAAAGCCAATGAACTTAAATCTGGTGATCAGATGGCGGGACTGGCTGCAGAGAATATGCGCGAACGCATTGCCGCCAAAATGGTACTGGCTGATGTTCAACTATCAGCCCTTTATGAAAATCCCGTTGTCCCTTATGAATCAGATGAAATCACTCGCCTTTCAATAGATTCGCTTGATCAAACAGCTTACGGGAAAATTAAAAATTGGACGGTGTCTGATCTTAGAGAATGGATTCTTCAGGACACAACCACCGGCGTAGAAATTTTGAAAATTAGTCCAGGTCTCACTGCGGAAATGGTTTCGGCTTGCGCAAAACTGATGAGCAATATGGATTTGGTGATGGCGGGAAAAAAGATTCGCGTCATTGTTAAATGCAATGCCACGCTTGGTTTAGAAGGTAGAATTTCCTCTCGATTGCAGACAAATCATCCGACCGACAATGTCGAAGGGATTATCACAGGCGCCAAAGAAGGACTTTCGTATGGAACCGGTGACGCCGTGATTGGCATCAATCCATCAACCGACCGCGTGGACAGTTGCGTGGCTATCCTGCATGCAACAAAAGATCTCATGAACAAATATAAAATACCTACGCAAAATTGTGTTCTTGCTCATGTGACCACACAGATGCGTGCCCTTGAACAAAAAGCACCGCTTGACCTTATGTTTCAAAGTATTGCCGGAAGTGAAAAATCAAATCGAGAATTTGGCGTCGATATAAAACTTTTAGATGAAGCTTACGACATGACAAAAAAGTTAGGCACGGCGATCGGCCCGAATGTCATGTATTTTGAAACCGGCGAAGGAACTGCACTTAGCTCGGGCGGACACTATGGAGCGGATCAGCTGACCATGGAAGCTCGCGCTTACACTTTGGCGCGAAGGTATTCACCTTACCTGGTAAATTCTGTCGTTGGATTTATTGGTCCAGAATATTTATACGATGCCAAACAAATTATCAGAGCTGGTTTAGAAGATCATTTCATGGGTAAGCTGATGGGAATCAGCATGGGTTGCGATGATTGTTATACCAATCACGCGGTTGCCGATCAGAACGATCAAGAAGATCTCGCCATATTACTGACTGCAGCCGGTGTGAATTATTTGATGAGTCTTCCGATGGGAGATGATGTCATGTTGAATTATCAATCGACAAGCTTTCACGACAACGCTTCATTGCGCACAATATTTAATTTTCGTCCCACACCTGAATTTGAAAAATGGATGGAGAAAATGGGACTGTGGGAAAATGGGCGCCTCACTTCTAAAGCCGGCGACCTGAATATTTTTTCGAGGGGAATGTGACGATGGACAAAGAAGCTCTTTCCGCCATCATACAGGACACCATAAAAGAGATCATGGGCAAAGAAGTCACACCAGCGCAGGAAAATATCGCGCGATGGCTCACGCCAAGTCCTTCGATCACACGAAAAAGATTTATTGAACATTCCGCCCCACCAAAAACTTTTGGAATTCAAAAGCACACTTCTCAAGGAGATTTTTCTAAAGTCACCCCCGCAAGAATTGGGGTAGGCAGAGCTGGCACTAGATATCTTACAAAAGTTGCACTTAAGTTTCGCGCTGATCATGCGGTGGCAAAAGACGCAGTCTACGCGGAACTCGCAGACGATTTTGCATCAAAAAATGGTTGGACGGCGCTCTCCACACAGGCAAAAGACAAACAAGAATATCTGCTTCGTCCAGATTTAGGACGAGTCTTAAGCGACGACAGCTTAAAAATCGTTCAACAACAAGGCATCAAAAATCCTGACATTCAAATCATCGTGGCCGATGGACTTAGCCCTTGGGCAGCTGAGCGGAACGCAAAGCCATTGATAGACGAAATGATCAAACTTTTTAACCAAGATGGCTATTCTATTGGGACGGTTTTCTGCGTTAAATACTCGCGCATCGCGGTTCAAGATGTGATCGGTGAAACTGTAGGCGCAAAACTCAGCATGATTATTTTAGGCGAGCGTCCGGGACTTGGTGGTGGAGACTCACTCTCGAACTACATGATTTACGGGCCTAAAGTAGGCGCTGTCAATGCCGCGAAAAGCATGATTTCAAATATTCATCCTGCGGGTCACACGCCGCTTGATGCAGCAAAACTGACAGTCCACATGGTGAAACAAATGTTTGCGCAAAAGTGCAGCGGCATCGAACTTAAAATTTAATTTCTACGTCGAGAAAGAGATTTATGGAACTGATTCCCTTGAAGCCAAAAATCATGAGCAAGCAAATCATCAATCAGGTGAACCCACAGCTAGCAAAACATTATGGGATTAAAAATCCCGAACACGTCAGCCTAGGTTTAATCACTTGCGATATGGATGATGCCTTGTACGTGGCACTTGATGAAGCTACAAAAAATGCCAACATTGAAGTGATCTACGCCAAATCATTTTACGCCGGAAGCGGCAACTCGAGCGGCCCCTTTTCTGGAGAAGCTATCGGTGTGTTTTCAGCCAAAGATCCGTCAGAAGTTGCTGCGGGCATGGAATCACTGCAACTTTGCTTAGAAAAATCAGCATGGTTTTACACTTTTGCAGTTGAGAAAAACTCAGGAGATAAAATTTCAGAAAAACCTTACCCGGCATTCTTCCCCCACGTGATTCCAAGCGTTGGAAGTTATCTTGCAGAAACCACGGGAGTTCCGGTCGGATCGGCCCTCGCCTACTTGATCGCTTGTCCCATGGAGGCAAGCATTGGACTTGACCAGGCACTCAAAGCAGCACGAGTTGAATTGGTGAAGTTTTATGGGCCGCCTACTGAAACTAACTTTGCCGGCGGACTTCTCAGCGGTGAACAAACCGAATGTGAACATGCCGCGCGGGCGTTCACGGAAGCCGTATATCAAGTTTGTAACGGCTCTTGACGGTCGGTAGCCACAAGGTTAATAATCCATAGAAACCTAAAAACAAGGGGACTCAATTGTCAAAAATCACTGGCGTAGGAAAATTCCTTCCTCCTAGAGTTGTCACAAATAGAGATCTAGAAGTTATGCTCAGTACCTCTGACGATTGGATCACGCAGCGCACAGGTATCAAAGAGCGACGATGGGCAGAGCCGGGTATGACCACATCAGGTTTTGGGGCCGAAGCGGCCCGCGGAGCTTTGAAAGATGCTGGAAAATCAGTTGATGACATCGACGCCATTATTTTTGCTACTTTAAGTCCAGACAACTTTTTTCCTGGCTGCGCGGTGCTCGCTCAAAAATTGCTTTGCCCTGAGAGACCGATACCAACTTTAGATATTAGGAATCAGTGTAGCGCATTTTTATACTCACTTTCTATCGCCGATGCCTGGGTAAAATCTGGAGTCTATAAATGCGTTCTAATTATTGGCTCTGAAATTCATTCGACCGGCCTCGATTTGACACCGGAGGGCCGAGATGTTTCGGTACTCTTTGGAGACGGTGCAGGGGCAGTTGTTGTAGAACCTTCTATTGGTGATGAGGGAGTGATTGTCACAACTCTTTACGGAGAAGGCCAGCATGCGGGAAAACTTTGGATTGAGCGCCCATCGAGCAGTGACTTTCCTCGCTTGCAAAAAGGCCCAATGGAAATTGGAAAAAGCTTCTTTCCTGTAATGGATGGAAAATTTGTTTTCAAACACGCCATCACTCGAATGGCCGAAGTCCTGATCGAAACTTGCAAAAAAGCGGGAGTCAAACCTGCTGACATTAATTTCTTACTGGCACATCAAGCGAACATGCGAATCAATCAAATGGTGATGGAGCAATTAGGAATTCCGGCAGAGCGCACGCTAAACACCATCCAAAAATACGGAAACACTACGGCCGCTACATTGCCCATCGGAATGGAAGAAGCCAAAGCCGCAGGTCTTCTCAAAAAAGGAGATTTAGTGGCGATGGTCGCTTTTGGTTCCGGATTCACTTGGGGCGCAAGCCTCGTAAAATGGTAAGGACGCGGGTGATTTCCATTGCCTAGAAAACCGCGCTATCGATCAAAAAATGGTCAAGCCTACATTGATATTCGCGTCCGCTCGATCCAACAGCTCTTTGATGCTCGCGATCCCGCACCTTTTCGTGAACGAGATCTCGACGACAATTTTGTCGAGTACGTGGAACTCTCGGCAGAAGAATTTCATTTCAAAACTCCACTTCATCTTTCTATTTATGTTGGTGAAACTGAAAAACCCGAATTCAATAAACCGATCATCACTGAATCAATTCACGCTCACTTCGAATACGAAGCCGATTTGAAACGCAGGCAGCTTTCCAGACTTTTCAAAACAGGGCAAATATTTTTGGTGATGGGATTGCTTTTTCTTTTTGGTACTTTGGCTCTGGTTCATGTATTGCCAGATTTTTACCTCAAAGAAGGCATCATCATTTTAGGATGGGTGGCAATGTGGAAACCACTCGAACTTCTGCTCTTTGACTGGTACCCGCTTTACAATAAAATTAAACTCTACCGAAAGCTCTCAAAGACTTCAGTCGATCTGCACTTCGAAGCCAAAACCATCGCCTAAACAATTTCTGGAACACTCTTATTGCATTGATTGTTTAATGCACACAGGCTTTTGCCACAGCCGCCTCGAAAGCTTGCGCATTAAAACTTGAGTAGCATCAAATCAGATCTAAACCCCTGCGCGGGCGACGGGCTGGGTAAGTATCACTCTCGAGCCTATTTCCGGGCACGTGATCTCTCACTTAGATACCGACGTTTTGTTCGATAAGAATTATTTAAAATCTCTTACAGATCTTTACTCCCAATATCCTTTCGATGTGATGCGAATGACATGATGATGCGCTCGTTTTATCTTTTTACAAATGGTGCCGCGGCTCACAAAGTCCATCAGGCCTTGATCTATGCAAGATTTGGAGTGGGTCCTCCGCAAATTAGCTCTAGAGCTTCTGCTTATTTGGAAGTAGGCGGAGCTCCGCTTTTGCAATCAGGTGAAGATTTCGCCCTGACTTTCGTGCTTAGGCTTACTGATTATTTTTTTGGTAGTTTATTCTTAGCTTCCATATCGGGATCGGGATTAGCAGAAGTGACTGCGCGGTAGGCCAGCTGTTTTCCAGAAGCACCCAAAACTTTCTCTTTTTCGATCTGATCGGTGAGATCAACAACAATGTCGCCCATGCACTTCAGCTGGCAACTCAGTCGAGAGTGATCAATGAAATAACTTGAGCCAATCAGTACTTTTTCTTTTGGCCCAGGAGGCAAGACATTGTGATTTCCGCCAACGACTCGCACGCGGCACTCGGTACAACTTGGAACGCCTCCGCAGACTGACTTAATAAAAACATCAGTGCGTTTGGCCACATCAAGAATGCTTTCGCCGGGGAGAATATCGAACTCTAAGTTTTGCGGGACAAATGTTACTTTCATTTTACAACAACCTTTGCAAATTTCTTTTTTCCGGCTTTCAAAATAAAACTATCGCCAGATTTTAAATCCATTTTAAGTTTAGAATCAGTCACTTTCAAGCTGTCTTTTTCCACGCCACCGCCTTCAACAAGCCTCTTAGCTTCACTTGTGGAAACTGTCAAACCAGCATCTACCATGAGTTTGCAGATCCAAATTTCGCTCATAGGACTTGCCGCAAATTCAGCGATGTCTGTTGGAAGACCCTTTTTAGAAAAGATTTCTGTAAATTCCGCAGCCGCCGCAACAGCGGCCTCATGAGAATGAAAACGCTCGACAAAAGTTTTTGCCAAAGTCGCTTTGACATCTCGCGGATTGAGCATACCCATGGACATTTTTGATTTCAAAGCTTCGAGCTCATCCGGAGTTATGTCAGTCAACAACTCATAATACTTCATCATCAACTCATCAGAAAGACGCATGGTCTTTCCAAACATGTCACGAGGATTTTCTTCTACGCCAATATAGTTGTTCATACTTTTAGACATTTTATTCACACCATCAAGACCTTCGAGCAAAGGAACTGTCATGATCACTTGAGACTCTTGTCCATATGATTTCTGCATGTCTCGACCAACTAAGAGATTAAATCTCTGATCGTTGCCGCCTAATTCGACATCGGCTTTGAGCGCCACACTGTCGTAACCTTGCAGCAAGGGATAAAGAAATTCATGAACACTGATGGGCTGATTGTTTGTGAAGCGATCATGAAAATCATTGCGGGCCATCATTTGTCCAACAGTGTATTGCCCAGCCAATTTAAAAACTTCGAAAATATCGAACTTCTCAAACCAACGTGAGTTGTATTCCAGAATAGTTTTATCTTTATCTAAAATTTTAAAAACCTGACGCGCGTAAGTTTTCGCATTCTCTGCAACTTCTTCACGAGTGAGTGCTTTTCGGGTTTCATTTTTCCCAGTGGGATCGCCAACCATGCCCGTGATATCGCCAATGAGGAAAATCACCTGATGGCCAAGATTTTGAAACTGTCGCATCTTATTAATAAGAACTGTGTGGCCAAGATGAAGATCAGGTGCTGAGGGATCGAACCCAGCTTTGATTCGCAAGGGTTTTCCCGTCTTCACAGACTTTTCAAGCTTAGCCAAAAGCTCCTTTTCAGACACCAAATCAACGATGCCTTTTTTCAGGAGCTTTAACTGTTCATGCGCGGGCAGAAATTCCATTGTCTGTTCTATCCGTGTTCTTTTTATCGGGCGTGATCGACGGCTCGAGTTTCCCGCAGCACAGTCACTTTGATCTGACCAGGATAGGTCATTTCTTTTTCGATCTTGCGCGCGATATCTCGGCTGAGCATCAAACTTTGTTCGTCAGTTACCTTTTCACTATCAACCATCACGCGGATTTCACGTCCTGCTTGGATAGCGAAAGTTCGAATGACTCCGTCAAAACTATTTCCAATGGTTTCCAGATCTTCCAGACGATTCACATAACTCTGCATGACTTCACGTCTTGCTCCGGGTCTAGCACCAGAAAGTGCATCGGCGGATTGAACCAAGTGAGCTAAAATTGAATTTGGCTTCTCATCTTCATGATGGGCACGAATGGCGTGAACAATTTCTGCAGACTCACCATATTTTTTAGCAAATTCCGCACCAATGACCGCGTGACTTCCTTCAATATTGTGATCGAGCGCTTTACCCAAATCATGAAGGAGACCACCGCGACGGGCAGCCTTGACGTTTTGTCCAAGTTCTCCGGCCATCATGCCGGCCAAAAATCCAACTTCGATGGAGTGAGAATAATTGCTCTGGGTGTAACTGGTTCGATATTTAAGTGAACCGATCAGTCTGACAATTTCAGGGTGCACACCGTGCACACCTAAATCAAACATTGCCTTTTCGCCGTCGTCTTTCATATTTTTCATTAGTATCTGCCGAGATTTTTCAGCAAGTTCTTCAATACGAGAAGGATGAATTCTTCCATCTTGCATGAGACCTTCAATGGTCATTTTCGCAATCTCGCGTCTGACAGGATCAAATCCAGAAACGATAATGGATTCAGGAGTGTCATCGATGATGATGTCCATTCCAGTGACAGCTTCAAGTGCTCTGATATTTCTACCTTCACGACCGATAATTCGGCCCTTCATTTCTTCACTGGGAAGAACAATGGCGGACACCGTCCTAGCAGACGAATATTCTCCAGCGTATCGACCAATGGCCAATGCAATAATTTTTGTGGCGCGCTTTTCTGCTTCTTGCTTTGCATCTTCTTCGATAATTTTGATACTTTTGGCGGCGTCCATCTTGGCTTCGCCCTCTAAAGATTCAATCAAAGTTTTCTTAGCTTCATCGCGAGTAAGAGAAGAAATGTGCTCGAGTTTATCTTGAAGTTGTTTTTCTATTGTATGATTTTTTTCTTCTAATTCCTTTAAGCGCTTTTCTTTGTGATCAACACTCTCAAGTTTTTGCTGATACTGACCTTCTTTTTCTTTCAATCTTCTGTCGGACTCGACGGCCATTTTCTGGGCATCGCTTTCACGACGACGATTGTCCCGTTCCAAATCTTGTTGCAAACGTTGAGCAGTCTGTTCTATCTGCTTCGCTTTTTGACGAGCTTGCAAATCGATGACATTGGCCTGCTCGCGCGCCTTGTTGATCATTGCTTTAGCTTGATCGTCAGCAGATTTTAATTTCTTGGTTTCGAAATTCTTTTTTATAAAAATCGCCGCACCAGCTCCAATTGCAGCGCCTAACACTGCAAATATTATTACCATTACACTCATACCAAACTCCTCGTTTCTTTATCGCCTTGCTGAACTTTTAAAATCTCGTTATCTGTCACGATGTAGTTCATCAAAACGTCTTTTTCATCAAATGGCAAAACCTCGTCCGCGACTTGCACGGAGAAGCAAACCCCAACCTTGAGTCCGGTATAATCGGCCAGACTCCTATCATAAAAACCTTTTCCATATCCCAAGCGATGACCCTTCCGATCAAAAGCCACACCTGGTACCAAAATACCTGTTAAAGAAGACACTTCAGCCACTTCCGCAGTACGCAGATCTGGCTCCCAAAGCCCCCAAGAATTCTTCAGCCACATAGCATCTTTCTCAAAGGGAACTAAAAACTGAATTTCACTATTATTTATAATTCGAGGATAAGCCCAACGGACAGATTGAGTTGAGTCGAAAACAGATTGTGTGGGGTCAGCTTCCCAACGGAAGCTTTTGTAACTGGCCCAAAGAGGACGGGCATTCACATCACGATTTGAAGTGCTGACTAAGCCCCCGCCTTCGGCGAGAACAAACAGAATATTTTTGCAGAGGTCACGGTTAAACTTACTGGCTTTATCCGGTCCTAGTTGCGAGCGGATATCCAACATTTTGTTTCGCCATAAATTTTTCGAGACCATAGAACTAAGCACAATCACACCGTAAATTAGGCTCTGATTATTTTTTGAGAAGGGGAAAACTGTTTTGTTGTGTTCTCATAAGTGTTTTCAATTATATATCCAGCGGCTTCGTTTGCGTGGCGATCAAGTTATCGCTGTTGCTAATGTTGTTGTTGGAGCCACTCGATTTATTTCCTGTTTTTCCCGATGCTTTTGTTGACTCTAAATCTTCAATTATTTTCAGAGTCTTCTTCTCAAATTTTTCGAGCTGATTCAGAGCGTTAGCCTTCAGCCCGAAGTGTTCGTCTGCCAAATTTAAAAGAGCAAGAAGAGCAGCATTTTGAACTGAGCCACTTTTAGTAGCTGGCAGCGCTTCTTGGACTTTTTGATCGACATAAGAAATTAACTTTTTTACGGATTCAGGATCTTTATCTGACTTCAGCTTGAGCGGTATTCCTGCGATAGAAACATCGAATACTCTAGGTACATTTGCTTTAGTCTCTTGATCTCGATTCACGGTTAATCTCCCTATCCAAAGATTAACCGGAACGCTCAAGGAAAGTCAAGAATACCTGGCGCAATATAATGAAACTAGGCCACTTTTCTGAAGTTGGCTTAGCGGCGAGCCGTCATCTCGAATACTGATCAATCTGCCCAGGACCAGCATCCCTTGGTTGGATCGTAGGGATAATTTTCGGGTAACTCTTCATGAAGAAATTGACGTTAGGCTTGTAACTTTCAGGGGCATAAAGCTCTCCACCTTCGTTGATAATCATTTGAGCATCCCCGTAATTACCAACGAGTAGCATCGACTGACTCCAACTGCTCAGACCACCGATCATGTAGGGAAGCTCCAAAGTTGTGGAAGTGCCAACATTGATCGCGCCTTCTTTGATTCTTGTAGTGTGTGTATGACCGTAAACAACCCTTTCGAGGCCGCGGGCAAAAGATTGTATGGAGCCTTTTGCACCGTTCGCACCTTTATCGCCATGAAATCCAAGCTCAATTTGATTGCCGGCAGGTCCAACTTTGTAACTGCCGCGAGAAAAGATCACTCGTTTGTACTTGTTGATAGTCACACTTCCGCCAACTCCATGAACGAGTGCGTATTCAAAAACATCGCCACCTTGCGCTTTTAGATTTTGCAATTCGTTGTAAATGGCCTGATTTTGCGGTGACTGAAGATAACTTCCCTCTACCCAACGACCCAACCAATCAGGATGATTGGACCTGACGATTAAAACTTGCAGACTTGGGTCGAGCTCCAATAGCGCGTTTATAAAATTGGCCACTTGAGATAATTCTCGAACCACATCCAGCAAACCTTGGGACGCTTTATTCATGAGAGACGCTTTTTGGTCTTTCTCATGAGGATTCACCGAAGTGCCATTCATCAAGTCATGCGCCACAATAATTTTAGGATGAAATCTGTCGATGGCCTCCCGAATGGAAATCAGCAAACGAGGATCTGTATCTTGAACGTGGATATCGCCTAAAACTAAAGCTTCGATGGAAATACTTTTAGCCGAAGTACCAGTGTAAAGAACTCCTAAATCAACAAAGCCTTTTGCTTCGGAGGTGTACTGAATATGACGAGGATGAAAATTTCCAGAAACGGGAAGCCCAAAAGTTTTTCCGTCAAACTGAGTTTTCTCTAATACCAAAACTCCAATGGAATGCAGATCTTTTGCTAATTTGTCCGTGCGACCTTGAATCCATTTGTTGCCGCGATAATCTGGCTGCGTGATTGCTCCAGTGGTCATAACTCTGTGTGGAGTGATGACATTGTCGCCAGTTGCAACCGTTTCAAGTTCAATCCTTGGTGCAGAAATGATTTGGTTCACTCCCCGTTCCCAGCGAGCTTGCGTTCCTTGTAAGGTGTTGATTTGTTTTCCCATCACTTTAATGTCATTGATATTCCACCATTGATTTAGGCGGATCTCATCTATTGAGATGAAGACATTGGGATTTTGATTTGCGGCTTCTCGCAAAAGGGGATCGAGCGCATCGGTGCTTAAATTCACAGGACGAATTAACACAACACCCTTATTTAGTTTAGCCATATTAAGAAGTGCCTCAAGCGCCTCTCGTTCAACAGGAGCACCATTCACTGCTGAGGTGACATAAATCACTTCAGCACTTTTGATGGCGGCTTCTATTTTAGCTCTTATTTCCGGAGATGAATAACTTGAGTTGAGTGCATTTTTAATTGTGGGATGACGATCTAGCGCCTTGGTATGAAGATCATCCAGATTTTTTAATGCTAAGCCGTCGCCGATTAAATCAGCAATATTTATTCCTGAAGAATGTCTAGCTAAAATGGCGTTGAGGTCTGAAATTTGCGGAGTAACACCACGCTCTTTAGAAAATTCGAAATAAATATGCAGGAGCTGATTCATTCCTTTTACATATTTATCGGGTGCTTTTTCTTTTATAAGTGCGATGACAGTTTCTACTGGAACTGCTGCAAGCCACCCATTCTCTTTGAACTCAGCAATTAATCCCAACTCTTCCGGCGTCACATTAAAAAAAGCCATAATCCTGCTGGCAGCAACCGATGGTGTGGAATAAATTTTGAGCAATTCATTCACACAATTTCCAGGCACTCCGGAAGGCATGGCCATCACTGAAGGCCCGGCAAACATTATCGCTAGCGAAAAGAAAACAAACCCCTTGAACCCCATACTATCTCCCCTTTGTTGTAACCAATCGATTGAGAGCATTCAGACATTGAGACGCTTCACTGTTAGAAAATTCAGTGCCGGCGATCTCCTCTGACCTTGCCGGTCTAAATGTTCCAAAGGAAGTCACCACTGAAAATACTGGTCGCCCGGATTCACGGATCTCAGTTTTCGTTCCCGTGTTCACTAAACCAAATTTAATGTTAAAGAATTTTGCTTGAGAATATTTTTGGAAAAGTGCAGCCACTTTATTTAGAGTTTTTTGGTTATCGTCGACAAAAACTAAATAATGATAGGGCGTAGATACTTTTCCGTCCGGATCAAGGATTGTGTTTTCACTTGTCAGCTCGACGATTCCAAGTTTTCGAATAAACTCTTCTAAAAACTGTTCTTTACCAAAATGCTTGTCTTCTTCCCCATGTTTGATCGTGAACTGATCCCATTTCGCACTTCCTAAGTTTATTAAAAACTTAGGATTGGGCTCATTGAGTAGTATAGCTTTTCCTTTAAGGTCTTTAAAAGTTTCACGCATTTCATCTTCTTGATCGCGAATCGTGAGAGTGCCGGTGTTCTGTGCGGTCTCTGCATTGCTGAGTCTAGTACGCCAGAGTTCCCAAGCCGGTCCTTTCCAAGCTGAAGGCTTAACTTTCATGGCAGAGATTAAATCTTCTTGGAAATTATTTCCTTTTTTTCCATTTAAATTTGCCGAGCGATAATTCTTAAAAGACATTCCGGGACGTAGAAAATAATTGGCAGGCTCAACGATTCGCCCATCGAGCAAAGTGATTTTCTTCCCGATCATTCCTGGTTCATTCTCATTTTTCCCGAGATACTTTTTAAGTCTTTCTAAATCCGCGGCACTCACAACGAGCACATCAGGCAATGATCCAATCGAATTTTGCAGCATGTTTTGACGACTATTGACTCTATAAAGTTCAATATCTGTCTGGAAACTTCCGGAGTATTCTTCCCTGGTTTCGATCAACGTGTTGTCGACATCAAAAAAATAAATGACTTTAGCAAAACTCGGCGAAGCTAGAAAAAACACACTCACGATACAGAAACATGTAGTTTTCATTGAAATATTCAAAAATCTAATTTTCAAATTCCCCTCATCCCTTTTGTTCAAGATTTTCCCTAAAAAATCGATCCCTCACAATTCAATATTCTTTCAGATATTTCTAATAAAGATCCTGTTAAGACTGCAGCGACGGAATATTCTTTGGCCAAACATTCTTTAATTTTTGCGACTATGGAGATTCGGCGCGGCTGATGTGCCGGCGCAATCTGCAATATGGGATTGGTACTGAGATCCCCTTCTCGAGTAAAAATTTTACCTGAGGTCAGATTAAACTCTGGTTCAATGCCATTGAGTTGATTGGTGCTTCCAGACGGCTGAAAGAAAACTGAAGTCGTGCTGTAAAATAAAATATCTGTCGCAAAAATAGCATCCAAAAATATCCCGTGATCGTTGGCCATAAAATATTGTCGAGTCTGACGAGTGCCTTTGCCGAAAGTTCGCTCTCCGACAATCCATGAACGGTCATGGTCTTGAAGTGCTCCGGCAACAATTTCTGAAGCACTCGCTGAAAGGCCGTCAACTAAAGTGACCATCGGCAGAACAGTCACGCTATCTTCATTTGTGAGCCGTTCATCCATCTCGCCATTCTGAATATTTCTGAGTTTCACTACAAGTTGGCCGCGTCCGAGGAAAAGTCCGGCAACGCAGATCGCCTGTTCTAAATCCCCCCCCTGATTTCCAGCCAAATCCAAAATTATTCCGGAAGCATCGGAAATATTTGCTATTGAAGTTTTGAGAGTGTTGCACCCATTTTTATCGATAAAATCTTCTAATTTGAAATAGGCCCAATTTTTGCCAAGCGCTTTAATTATTTTTACGGGTAATGGTTTTGTAACCACGACTTCTTGAGCAATGTAAGCCGTAGGAACAATCTGAGTGTGTGGATCAAAATATTGGGCCAAATAAGCATTGTAAACTTTGGCCGCTAAAACTTTTTCATTTGCAGGTTTGAAGTTAAAAAGCGCGGCTCTCAACGCATCGAAATCCAAAGGGGGAGATTTGCTGACAGCATCCTGAACCAGCAAACGATCGGCCTTCGATAAATTTCCTTTTCTTGAAACTGTGAGATGGAAACCTTTAGAAACCGACTTCACGTCATAAAAATCGGCCGAATGCTGGGAAAGAAAATTTTCTGGAACTAAAACATAAAGAGAATTCACTTCCTGGGAAAAAACACTCATCGCTTCATAACAGGCAAGAATAGAACGTCTGTCTTTACTGCAGTCAAAATTGTTCACCCAGAAATGTAAAAAATAGCGATTCAAGGAAGAACTCTTCCAATAGGTAGACGCCGAGCCAGCTAAAGCTGACATACCCCAACACAAAATGAGCAAGGCGATTGCTCTGCCAAGATTATTGAACATTTTGATTTTCCCTCATCCACTTGAATTCAATGCAGTTAGTGTTCCAGCGGAGAGGCTATTATTAGTCGATGAGCATGCAAAACAAGCCGCGTTAAAGTAAAAATTATAACAGAATATGACATATTAATGTGAGGAGTGAGGTAAGAGATTAATCTTGCGACGAATCCGGTTTGACAGGGAAAATGGCGACCGATTCAAAAGCTCGCAGGTCACCGAACAAAACAGGATATGCAAGGTTGCACGCATAACTATTCACGCGACGAAACGCTGAAAGCAGATCCATGTGAATGTTACTTGTGTTGAGACTTTCCTGCATTTTCAAATGAAGCCGTAAAATATGCGCTTCGCGAAGCTTCTGTTCTAAAATTCTAAGATCATGTTTGTTAGTGATGACTTTTTGCGCAAGCTCTTTGCTCCCGGTACTGAAAGCGGAAATGGCAAGAGAGAAATTCTTCACAACCAACTCATGAAAGTGAGTCACGTCTTTCCAACCTTGATCACTAAATGTAACTTTCAAGTCAGATTTTTTCTGTGCCAGAAGTAAAATATTTTTATCAACCACATCACCAATATTTTCAATGTCACTCACAAGCGCAATAAGTCCAACCACTCTTCCATTTTGACCTTCGGAAAGGTTTTCATAAGTCAGACGAACCAGATAACTTTTTATTTCGCGATTGAGCGTGTCGATCTTTTGATCGATGAAATGCAAATCACCTATGAGATCGGGACTGTCCTTTGCAAAAGCTCCGATCGAAAGCTCAACCAATTCTTGAGTGTACTCAGCCATTCGAAGCATCTCTCTCACCGCGTTGGCAAATGCAAGTGGTGGATCCTTGAGAGCGTCAGGATCAAGATATTTTGCGCCGAATTCTTTTTCTGATTCTGGTTTTGGCAACATGCGCTCGATCAGCGCCACGGCGAATCCAATGAGTGGATAAAATATAACAGCTGAAAAGATATTGTACATCGTGTGAGCGTTTGCAACTTGATGGGTGGCTTGCGTTGTCATTCTGGCAATAAAGAATTCAAAGGGCTGAATAAAAATTAAAAGTAAAATGGCGCTAGCGGCCTTATAGAAAAAATGGGCCCAAGCAACTTGCTTGCCCTCATTCTTAGATTTTGTGCTCGCAAAAAGCGCGGTGGCGGTTGTTCCTAAGTTTGCACCTATCACCCAAAATAAACTTTCATGCAGAGTGATGACGTGACTTGCAGCCAAAGTCATAGCCAGACCAATCGTCACCGCAGAAGAACTCACTAACGCAGTGAACGCGGTTGCCGCCACAAAAGCAATGAGTGGGTTTTCACTTAAATATTGAAACGCCACTCTGAAAGTTTGCGCCTCTTTTACAATTTCGACCGCTTGTCCCATGAGCAGAAGACCGTAGAAAATCATACCAAAACCAAAAATCACAGTTCCAATGCTCTTGCTTTTTTTCTGATTCGACAAAAACAAAATCAAATAGCCGGTGATCAAAATGTAGAGAGCAAAACGTGTGATATCAAAAGAGATCAGTTGAACCGTGACCGTGGTTCCGATAGCCGCTCCAACAATGACGCCCATGACTTGAGTGAGATTGACCACACCTGCGCTTGCGAGATTCACCAGCATGACCGTGACTGCGCCAGAAGATTGCAGAATCACAGTAAGTAACACACCGCCAATAATAGCGAATATGCGATGCTTAGAAAGTTTAGCCATGATGGCGCGGAGGCTGTCCGCAGCTAGGATCTGCAAGTTGTCGGATGCGAGATTCATCCCAAACATAAAAATACTGATGCCCGCAAACAATGTGATGAGATGCTGATAGATTTCCATCTCTTATATTATGGGGGATTTTCTAAAAGTAAGCCAGGATTTTGCCTTTAAGCGAGTAGACCTTGGGCGTATTCAGTGGCCGAGAAAATTTCAAGATCAGTGATCTTTTCACCTAGCCCGATAAAGTCTGGATTCACTCCCACTTCTTGAGAAATTCCAACAATCACTCCACCCTTGGCGCTGCCGTCGAGCTTTGTGACGATAAGTCCGGTGAGTCCCAAGGCTTCATTAAATTGTCTGGCTTGAACGATAGCATTTTGTCCGCTATTGGCATCAATGACGAGTAAAATTTGATGAGGGGCTTCAGGTGAAAGTTTTTGAATGACTCGTTTTACTTTTTTAAGTTCTTCCATCAAATTTTCCTTATTGTGGAGTCTTCCCGCAGTGTCGATGATCACCACTTCGGTTTTTTCGGAGAGCGCTTTTTCCAAACCTTGATAAGCTACAGCTGCGGGATCGGTGGTTTTATCACTCGAGTAATAACTGACTCCCGCTCGCTCGGCCCAAACTCCAAGTTGCTTTTCAGCGGCTGCTCGAAAAGTATCTGCCGCCACAACCATGACGGATTTCTGTTTTTGCGCGTAGTAGTATGAAAGTTTTCCGATGCTCGTGGTTTTTCCCACACCATTCACCCCCACAATCAAAATCACTTGAGGCGTGTGCAAAACCGTTTGTTTGTTTGAACGATTCAAAATCTCAATCACACCATTTTTAATAGCCGTTTTAATTTTTTCAAGGTCTGAGATTTCGTTACGAGGCAGATTTTCTCGAACTTGGTTGAGAAGTTTTTCAACCGTCGCAGGGCCCAGGTCACTCGTGTAAAGAAGCTCTTCTAGTTGATCTAAAAACTTGTCGTCTATTTTGGCATTCGTCGCAAATAGACTTTCTATCTTGCCACTCAGAGCATTTCGCGTTTTAGCGAGAACACCGGAAATCCCGCGTGGAGGTTCGAGAGGTTGGGCTTTTATCTTAGGCTGCGCCGCTGGTGGAGTTTCGAGGCGCGTGTCTTTCTTTAAGCTTCGGCGCAAAACGAGAATAAGGCCCAAGCTCAAGACCAGAGAGAAGATCATAAAAGTCAGAATCAATGTTTGGTTGGGCGAAAGCCCCATCATGCTTGGCATATGGGGCGGACGCTAACTCATTCGCTATTGATATTCAAGGAGCAAGCGAGCCCATTCGTCTAACAAAACTCTGCCATCTCCGCAGCACCATATACCTTCAAAGCTTGCCTCAAATTGCAATTTCGACACAAAAGCTTGAGATTATGAAGCTCATTTGTTCTTCCGAGGGCCCTTGGCCCAATGTGCTCAATCTGAAGGGCAAAATTCGAGCCACAATTCTGGCATTTGTTTTCAGCCTTAGCGAAGACTGCACGAGCCGTTGCCCGAGGAACCGAAGCAGAAACCCGTTACGCAACGGGTGCGGCAACTTGAGATGAGTCATGGCAAATTCTGTGAGTGATGAACATTTGTAATCAGAAAAAAGACGGCGTTTTTCTATCTCTAAATTCATATCGGACATAGATTGGATTTCCACGCCGGTCTAGTTAAGAGCAACCAGACGTTTATAGCGGGGCTTAGAGCCCGTAGTGGTTATCTCTAGAGGACTTTCTATTCAAATAAGTAATAAGGAAAAACGCGGTAAAATGATGTCAATCTATTTTTAGGTTAAACTTATTTTATTTATACCCGCAATCACGCAACGAAAACCGTCGCGCAACACAGATGTTCATTCGAAAACGTTTAGCGCTCCATCCTGACTGCAACCATTTTGGAGACTCCGGGATCTTCCATCGTCACACCGTAGAGAAGATTATTGATCTCCATTGTGTGCTTATTGTGCGTGACCAAAATGACCTGACTGCGCCTTGCCATTTCACGAACCAAATCATTGAAACGGTAAACGTTCGCGTCATCGAGGGGCGCATCAACCTCATCCAGAAGACAGAAGGGTGAAGGCTTGTACAAGAAGATCGAAAAGATCAGACTGACGGCCGTGAGAGCTTTTTCTCCGCCCGAAAGCAAAGTGACGCTTTGTAATTTTTTGCCGGGAGGACGAGCCATGATTTCAACACCAGGATCCCCGTGACTGTCAGGACTTTCAGTGAGAATAAGCTGAGCTTCTCCCCCACCGAACAAAACGGGAAATACTTTTTTGAAACGTTCATTGACCGCTTCAAAAGTATCACGGAAACGTCTGTGGCAAATGCGATTGATTCTGTCTATCACTTTTCGGAGCGAGTCCATCGCACCCAACAAATCTTGCTGCTGAGTGGTGAGGAATTCATAACGCTTAGTCAACTCTTCAAACTCTTGAATAGCAGTGAGATTGACCTCACCAATTTTTTTAATTTTGTCTTTGAGATCTTCGAGTTCGGCTGCGGCATTCTGCAAACTATTGTCATCAGCGGCTCGATCTTGATACTGAGCGGTCACTTCACTGATGTTGAGCATGTAACGTTCGGTGATCTGATCGACCACATATTTCATATTGAGTTCGGCTTGCGATTGTTTGATCTGAGCTTCGCCCATGTCATGCTGACTGGAATTTTTTGCCGATTGCAGTGCACTTGATTTGGTTTCTCGAGTGCGAACTTCGTTAGAAAGAATTTCAAAATCGTCTTTTGCTTTTTTAAGTCCTTCTTCAGAATCTTTGATGCGATCCAAAGAAAGATTTAGTTCTCGACGAGCTTCTTCTAACTTAACAACCAAATTGCCGATGAGAGAGGAGTTCTTTGAAGAGTCATCCTTCATTCGAGAAAGCTGATGGTCGACGTCTTTGATGCCGCTTTCAAGTTTGGTTTTTTGATTTTTTAAGCTCGCAGCCATCTGTTCTTTGGAGGCCGCACGCACCTGAGCTTCTGTTGCAGACTTGCTCAGTGAATCGAGCTGTGAACGCAGACTTGAAAGTTCTTCTTCAAGCCCAGTGGTCGAACCATCGAGACCCGCTCGTTTAATAGTGAGTTCTTCTAAAGTTTTCACGGCTTGGATGATTTGCTCGGTCACGGCCAAGATTTGATTTTTAACCAAATCAACATCTCGTGTTTGACGCCTTAAAGCCTCTTCCACATTTTTCAATTCTGATTCTGAGCGCTCAAGATCTTTTCTTCGATCATGAATGAGAATTTCTTGCTCAAAGCTTTGTTTCTGCGCGCCTTCGAGATCTTTGGTGACACTTAAAAGTTGGCTTTCTAATTTTTCAAGCATGGCTTGAGAAAGTGCCAATTTTCCAGAAGCTTCATCACGAAGCATGCTGAGCTCTTTGATTTCTCGTTTGGTTCTTAAAAGTCCTGAATCAGCACTGTCGCTGCTTCCGCCTTCTAAACTTCCATCTTTATTTAAAACATCACCGTCAGTGGTGACGAAAGTGTGATGAGGGAAACGCGCACGCAATTTTAGAGCTGTTGGGAGAGTATCTACAACCACGACACCCTCCATGATTTGCGCGAGAACTTTTTGATGACGCTCGGGACATTTTACGAGATCAGTGAGATACCCATGAACGCCTTCGCCTTTGATAAGACGAGCAACACTACTGAAAGTATTTGTACTCACAGAGGGTGTATCCGAATCATTGAGCAAATCGGCAAAAGCCGATTTGGCCATCGATAAATCCACTTGTGAGCCACCGACGGTGACGGTGGTTGGCGCAGGTGCGGGCGCAGAAGAAGACTTTTCGCCCATGAGATCTTTACTAAAGAAACTTGTACGGCCGCCTTTTTTCTCTTTGAGCAAATCCATCGCCGCGAGAGAAGAAGGACTGGTGGGAGAAAGCACGCTTTGCAATCGATCGCCAAGCGCGGCTTCCATTGCGAGTTCGTAATCTTTTGGAACTTCGACCACGTCAGCGACAAGTTCAAATCCGCTATCAAATCCAGCAGCACTTAAACTTCCATCAGCTGAAGGCTGCAGACGTTCACGCTGCCACATCATAACGTTTTTGACACCTTCACCAAGGCCTTCAAAATTTGTGTTCACCGTTTCAAGACCATATAAACGAGACACAACTTTATTGTACTCGTCTTTCAAAGAAGCGACCAATTGTCGCTTCTCGACAGTGTTTGTCTTCACTTGATTGAGATTGTGTTGGAAATTTTCGACATCGGTCATGATGCTGAGTTGCATCTGACGCTGATTCTCTAAACCGTTGAATGCTTTTTTACGATTGTCATGAAATTGAGTTTCTTTATTTTTCAATTCATCAAAAACAGCGGTGATCTGAGTCGAACGGGACTCGAGATCGCGCTTTTGATTTTCCATAGCTTCGCGTCTGACATCCACTCCCGTCAAATTTTGCATGACGGACATAAGTTCACGGCGAAGCTGAGTGAGTTTTTCGTCGCTCACACGAGCGTTCATGTGTGCAGAGGTAGACGCTTCTGATTTGGTGATGGCGTCTGTGACAAGACCTTCTAATTCGCCTTGCACCTCAGTGAATTGCTGAGAAGTGTGATCGAAGTCACGGACCAAGATTTCTTGACGTGCTTGAACTTCTGTTTTCAAAGTGCTGGTGACTTCTTCGGTTTTTTTGGTCGACTCAATCTCAAAACTCAGAATCTTGATATCAGATTCTTTTTTCTGAGCGGTAGACTGAATTTCAAAAAATTCCGTCTGATTGGTCAGAAGGCTTTTTTCTTTTTCTAGCAGATCTAGTTTCAAAGTTTGAAGTTCGGCCGCCAAAACTTCGATTTGAATTTGGGCGTCGGTTTCGATCAATTTCTTTTCTTCTAAAACTTGCGTCAGTGAAATGACTTCGTTATTGAGAAGTTCAAATTTCACAGAGCTAAGCCACAAGTCTAAATCCTGTGCTTGATTTTTGATTTCTTTGTAGCGTTCAGCGCGCTTAGCTTGACGTTGCAAACTGTCGAGTTGTCTTCGCAGTTCTCCAATGATGTCGTTAAGTCGCACTAAGTTTTGTTCAGTGCTTTCCAATTTTCTTTGAGATTCGCGTTTTCTAACTTTGAACTTGGTGATCCCGGCAGCCTCTTCGATCAAAACTCTGCGGTCTTCGGGTTTTGCGGTGATGATCTTTCCGATTTGACCTTGTTCAATGATGGAGAAACCTTTGGAACCTGCGCCGGTGTCCATGAAAATATCGAGGACATCTTTGAGACGAGCATCTTCTTTGTTGATCAAATATTCACTCTCACCACTGCGATGAAGTCTACGGGTGATCATTATTTCTGAATGCTTGATCCACTTTGCGGGGAATGGTCCGCCGTCGTTTTCTAGAGTGAGAGAAACTTCAGCCATCCCAAGGGGAGCGAAGTTTTCACTACCACTGAAAATAACATCTTCCATGGATGATCCGCGCAAATGTTTTGCGCTTTGTTCTCCCATGACCCAAACCAGGGCATCGACGATGTTTGATTTTCCGCAACCATTGGGTCCGACAATTCCGGTGATCCCTTGGTCAAAGTTAATGACAGTCTTGTCTTTGAAGCTTTTGAATCCAACAAGCTCAAGGCGTTTAATTTTCAAGATATTTCCCCAGCTCTAATCAATGAGCTATTTGTTTTTGTTTTGCCATAATGTTCGCTCTAGCCGCAGCTAAGCGAGCAATCGGCACCCTGTACGGTGAGCAGCTGACGTAATCGAGTCCCACTTGATTGAAAAATTCAATACTCGCGGGATCGCCCCCATGCTCTCCGCAAACCCCAATCTTTAAATTCGACTTCGTTTTGCGTCCTAAATCAACTGCAATCTTGATCAATTTTCCAACAGCCTTCTGGTCGACTGACACAAAGGGATCGGAAGCAAAGAGTCCCTTTTCCACATAAGTGGGTAGAAATCTTCCGGAATCATCGCGACTCAACCCTAGTGTTGTCTGCGTAAGATCGTTGGTTCCGAAGCTGAAAAAATCAGCGTGCCTGGAGATTTCATCCGCCACGAGAGCGGCTCCAGGGAGCTCGATCATCGTTCCAATTTTAAATTCAAAGCTCACGCCCATGCGTTTTTGAGTCGCCAGAACTTCTCTTTCGACAATTTCATGCATGAGAGCAAATTCTTTTTCAGTGTTCACCAAAGGAATCATAATTTCAGGAATAACTTCGTGACCATTTTTCTTTAGCTCGCAAGCTGCTTCAGCAATCGCGCGGGCTTGCATAGCGTAAATTTCAGGAAACGTAACAGCCAATCTGCAACCACGATGTCCCAGCATAGGATTAAACTCATGAAGTGATTTCACTTTTGATTTCAAACGAGTAAAATCCATTTCCAACTTTTCTGCCAAGATTTTAATCTCGGGATCATTCTGCGGAACAAACTCGTGCAAGGGAGGATCAAGGAGCCGGATGGTCACTGGAAATCCGCGCATCTCTTCAAAGATCTGAATAAAATCGCTTTTTTGCATGGGAAGAATTTTCGCCAATGCTTTTTCTCGCTCGTTTCGATTGTCCGCCACAATCATTTCTCTAACGGCGTCAATTCGCTCAGTATCAAAGAACATATGTTCTGTCCGGCAAAGTCCAATACCTTCAGCGCCAAACTGCCTGGCAATTTTGGCATCATTAGGTGTGTCTGCGTTGGTGAGCACGCCCATCTTGCGATGCTTGTCGGCAAGCTTCATGAGTTCTTCAAAAGAGCCGCTGAGACTTGGCTGCACTGTTTTGACTTCCCCTAAGTAAACTTCTCCGGTGCTGCCATCTAGAGTTATGACATCGCCTTTTTTCAAAGTGTGACCGTTGGCTTTTAATGTTTCAGCGTGATGATCCACTTCGATTTCGGAACAACCCGCAACGCAGGATTTACCCATGCCGCGTGCAACGACTGCCGCGTGACTTGTCATGCCGCCTCGGCTGGTGAGAATTCCTTGAGCCACAATCATTCCATGAATGTCTTCTGGCGAAGTTTCAACTCGGACTAAAATACATTTCTTGCCGGCTTCAGAAAATTTTTCGGCGTCTTCTGGCGTAAAAACAATTTGACCGCAAGCTGCACCAGGACTCGCAGGAAGCCCCCTAGCTATACGATTTCGCTCAGCTTTTGGATCTAAAGTAGGATGAAGCAGCTGATCTAATTGCAAAGGCTCCACGCGCATGAGCGCTTCTTCTTCGGAGATCAATCCTTCCCGAATCATTTCACACGCAATACGAACAGCGGCTTCAGCCGAACGTTTGCCATTTCGAGTTTGCAACATCCAGAGCTTGTTTTGCTCGATAGTGAACTCAATGTCCTGCATGTCTTTGTAATGAATTTCGAGCTTTTTATAAATAGCTTCCAGGTCTGCGTAGGCCGCAGGCATTTCAATTTTTAAATCATCGATGGTGCGAGGAGTTCTAATTCCAGCAACCACGTCTTCACCTTGAGCATTGATTAAAAACTCACCAAAGAATTTGCGCTCGCCGGTTGAAGGATCACGAGTGAACGCGACACCAGTGGCGGAGTCATTCCCACGATTTCCAAAAACCATAGCTTGAACATTGACCGCGGTTCCCCAGTTGTCAGGGATACTTTGAAGTTTTCGGTAAGTGATAGCGCGAGGAGTGTTCCAGCTTTCAAAAACGGCGCTGACTGCTCCACGCAATTGTTGGATGGGGTCCATTGGAAATTTTAAACCTGTGGAATCAAAGACATGTTTTTTGAATGTTTCGCACATATGCTTCATGTCTTCAGCAGTGATTTCAGTGTCATGCTGGATTTTTCTAGAGTCTTTAAGATCTTCCATCACGGTGTCAAGAATGCTGGAATTCATGCCCATGACAACGTTCGAGTACATTTGGATGAATCGGCGATAACTATCATAGGCAAAGCGTGGATTTTGAGAAATTTGCGCAAGGCCGGCGGTGGTGGCATCATTCAAGCCAAGGTTGAGAATGGTATCCATCATCCCTGGCATAGAGGCTCTGGCGCCAGATCTCACGCTGACTAAAAGTGGATTTGCGACATCACCAAATTTTTTGCCAATTTCTGATTCTAAGCGAGTGACATTTTTAAGAATGTCTTCCCAGACATGTTCAGGAAGTTTTTTACCAGCGTCGTAAAATTTGGCACAAATATCAGTAGAGATGGTGAATCCAGGAGGAACCGGGATACCGAGTGAAATCATTTCGGCTAAATTTGCGCCTTTACCACCCAAGAGGGCCTTCGCTTTTTCTGCTGACATCTTGGAATTGCTCTCAGGGTTACCACTTCCAAAATAAAATACAGATTGCACGAGCTGAGTACTCACTTGAACTCCTTGAAATTGTTCATGAGAAATTTTTTAATTTTTTATCTACGTACTCTCTCAGCTGGGTCATATCCACTCGGTCTTGCACCATCGTGTCGCGGTGTCTGACGGTGACTTTTTGGTCAGTTAAACTATCAAAATCCATGGTCACACACAGAGGAGTTCCGATTTCATCTTGACGTCGATAACGTTTGCCGATGCTCGAAGCCTCGTCATACTGAGTAACCATGTCTTCGACAAATTCAGATTGAAGTTTCTTGCAAGGACCGCTCAATTCTTCTTTTTTGCTCAAAGGCAAGAAGGCCACCTTCACAGGTGCAAGCTTGGTATGAAATCTCAAGACTACACGTATGTCTTCTGGGCCACCTGCCGCTGCCTTTTCAGCATCGCCGGGCTCTGCTGATTTGCCCGATGGCATTTTTTGCTCGTCATAGGCATCGCAAAGAGCGGCTAGCAATGTGCGATCGCAACCGGCACTTGTTTCAATAATGTAGGGAAGATATTTTTCTTTGGTGCTCTCTTCGAAATACTCCAGATTCTTTTTGGATGCAACCTGATGACGACCAAGATCGAAGTCTGTTCGATTATGAATCCCCTCGAGTTCTTGCCAGCCGAAAGGAAACTGATACTGAATATCAAAAGCAGATTTTGCGTAATGAGCGAGCTCACCGTCTTTGTGCTGATGATACTGGAGATTTTCTTTTTTAAACCCGTGATTCAAATACCACTGCATGCGAGCTTCTTTCCAGTAAGCCATGTGCGTGTCATCAGTGCCGGGTTTGACAAAGTATTGCATTTCCATTTGCTCAAACTCACGGGTGCGGAAAATGAAATTGCCTGGAGTGATTTCGTTTCTAAAAGCTTTGCCAATTTGAGCAATACCGAAGGGAATTTTTCGACGAGCAGTGACCTGAACATTTTGATAATTGACGTAAATGCCTTGCGCGGTTTCAGGTCGTAGATAAACAACTGATGCCGTATCCTCAAGTGGACCCATGAATGTTTTGAACATCAAGTTGAAATTACGAGGCTCGCTAAGATCTTTTGATCCGCAGGTGGGACATTTTTTCTCTGTTGCGTAAGCTTCAACGTCAGTTCTGAATCGAGCTTTGCAATTGCTGCAATCGACGAGAGGATCGGTGAAACCTTCCACGTGACCTGACGCAACCCAAACCTGAGGTGCCATGAGGATGGCGGCATCGAGGCCGTCTATATCTTGCCTTCGAGTCATAGCGTTCCACCAAGCTGTCTTGATGTTGTGTTTAAGCTCAACTCCAAGAGGTCCGTAATCCCAGCAGGCATTGATTCCGCCGTAAATTTCACTGCTTTGAAATACGAAACCACGCCGCTTGCTCAAAGAAACAAGCTTCTGCATGGTGGGATTAGTCGCTATATCACCGCTAGTCTTTTTATTTTCACTCATAGAGAAAGTTTTAAAATTTTATGGGCTTGGTGTCAAGAAGGGCCTTGAGGGCGCGATCGACAATTTCTTTGTTTTGAGCGTACTTATTTCCCGAGCGAGACATCTCTTTATAGGCCTGTTCGCAAATCTCGAGAGGGGCTCCCGCGGGCACTTGCAAAACGTCAAAAGCATCATAATTTTGACCATTCAGCTGGAAAGGGCAATTGAGAGATCGCTCGGTAGGTTTAGTGTTAGCCGCTCCGGTGAAAATATCAAAGATTTCGACCCGAAAGGCGCTTCCAGAGCGCGGCTTTTGATTCCGTGATCCCGGTTCACCGGGATCGTTGATCGAAGGATTTGACTTGCTAAAAAGCTGCCCGATGATCCGAGATACAAAAAACAAAGCCAATAGAGCATATAAAATAAAAAAACCACTAGCACCCATGACGGCATTGTCGTATTTGTTACCTCGTAATTCAACTGTTTTTGGAAGGAAGTTTTATGCCGGTGTATGGCGGAAACCCATTTGATACTCAGAAAAAAATGCCTGGAATTGGTAAAATCATTGCCGTTGGCGCAGGTAAAGGCGGAGTTGGCAAAAGCACGGTCGCCGCAAACTTGGCGCTGACCCTAGCTGCTTCTGGTAAAAAAGTAGGCCTTCTTGATGCGGATATTTACGGCCCGAGTCTTCCTTTGATGCTGGGCTTAACGGACGCTCGTCCGAATCTGACCTCTGACAATAAAATTGATCCGGTTTTCAAATTTGGAATGAAAATCATGTCACTGGGTTTTTTGATTCCCGAAGGTGACGCTGTCATCTGGCGCGGCCCCATGCTGTTTAAAGCCATACAACAATTTATATTTGATGTGAATTGGGGCGAACTCGATTTTTTAATCGTGGATCTGCCACCCGGCACGGGTGACGTTCAATTGACTATTGCCCAAAAAGTCCCAGTCGATGGCGCGGTGATTGTTTCCACTCCGCAAGACATGGCTTTGATTGATGTCAAACGATGCGTCGATATGTTTGCCAAAGTGAAGACTCCAATTTTAGGTGTCGTCGAAAACATGGCAGGTCTCCTCTGCGCTCATTGCGGCGAGCTGAACGATTTATTTCCTGCCGGCCATTTAGAAAGTTTTTGCGCCGAAAAATCATTTCCCATTTTAGCGCGCATTCCTTTTAATCCTCTGATTGGTGTCGCCTCCGAAAACGGCGTACCCCTTATGGCCGAAGGTTTCGAACTCCGCGACAAAACTGTGCGCGAACGCGCTGCTTTTGAAGGTCTCGCCAAAGTTTTGCTGGGATAAATTACCAATTAAGTTTCGCTGGCAATTTTTCTAGTTTGTAGTTTTCCTTCAAACTCCTAACTAGCCTTAGTGCCTCAAGTAACTCCTTATTTTTTCTTCGCCATAATCTTTTTTAGCTTGATGCAAATTATGGTTTTTGCAAAATAGCTTCAAATTCGCAAGATCGTGGACGTCAGCGGCGTCATCGTCTGAAAAGAAAACTTCACTTTCGCCGCTCGAAAAGCTCATTGCAAACGGGAGAATATGATGAATCTCTAGTTTCCATTTTGATCCACAAACTTTCCCAGTCACCGGACTTACGAAACTGCATTTCCACTCATCTTTTTTCCAAACTTCACGCTGAACCGCCACCGAAATATGCCGCGACTGAGCATTTTCGTCGGTGACATTTCGCACCGGCGGCGCCGCCGGTGATTCGACTTTTCTATTTTCATCCATTTCAGCTGCTGCGACATTTCTAGTTTTCGCGACCTTCCCGGCTTTCTCAAATTTTACAAGAGCTATATCCGCAAGTTCTGAAATCAAATCGCCATAACTCATGTTTGGATTTTTGTGAGACATCAATTGCTTAAGACGATCCAACTTATGTTTCACAGAATCATCGAGAACTAATTTTATCTCAGTGTGATTTTCAGAAACAATTCTTACTTTTTCAGTTTTATGTATTTGGTCGGGGAAAATAGCAAAAAGAGTTTTCTCAGACTGACGTGTTGATTTTTCCTCAAGCTGGGAAAGCACTTTCAGCTTTTCGCAATGATCTATCTTCTTGTGAGTCGCTGATTCTTCCTGCCGAAAGAATGTTTGCGCTCGACAGAGCTGAGCCAAATGCAAAAGACCGGATTCGATTTTGCTCTCTACCTCAGGAACTTCAAGCATCAATCGAGCGGCGGCCATTCTCCGCAAAGCGGAAGTTTCCTCGTATTTCAAATCTTTAGTCGCAAATTCAAAAAGCGAGTCATATCTCCACTCCAGATAGAGCCGATCTTTTTCTACTCTAGCCAAAAGCCTAATCACACTTAGAGTCATCTCATTTTCATTTTTTACTTCTGAACGAACATGATTTAAAAAAACCAGCGAATCTTCTCTACTCAAATTATTTTGCATTTTATCTTACCTCTGTCCAAAGGTATAACATGCTTTTTAAAACCTGATTTCCGATGAATTCTTAACTGAAATTCGCAAAAGAAAAATACGCAATTCAAGCCTGCCACCGCTCTGCCACAGATTATTAACGGACAAAAACTTTAGAATTCGCGGCTCGCAGCTGTGCATTCAACTCAAGCAAAAGTGGGTAAATAAAAATCATGTCAAATTATATTTTAATTTCGCTAATTATTCTGCACATGATTACTGGCATACAATAAATTGTTTCAGCAACCGTATGTGCCTACTTCGAAAAACAATTTTTACTGCCTGTGCAACCGGTAAAACGCACTTTGTAGAAATCGGCAAACAAAGACGCATTCACTTCCCTCGCACCTTGAACCAATCAATATTTAAACAAGCGATTTCCTCAGAGGGAGAGGGGCCAACTTTTTTTAGTACATTGTCAATGAGCTCGACAATATCGCGGCGAATTTCCCGCATTGTTTCGACCGACATAGTCATCGGCCCAGTATAGAAAATCTCTTCGGGCGAAAGTTCATTCATATTTTCCAAAGCTTTCAATCGCCAGTTCGCATGGTGACGCGAAACCAAAAGTGATTTTGCGCTCAGATGAGTGTGCTTATGCCCAATGTGAAATCCATCTTTGCGCTCTTCAACCAAACCGTAGATCAATAAAAAATCCAAAACCTCGCGAACTTTGCTTCGTGAAAGCCCAAGGTATTTCGAAATTGATTCCAAACTTTGCAGACCTTCGATTGACGTGGCCAAACTCACACCACTAAAAAACCAATTGGAATAAAATTGTGACTGAGCAGCTTCATCCATTTCAACATCTTGGGTGAGACGTGATTTTAAATCCTGTGCCTGCACCAAAACTTTTGTAATTTGAGTTTTCACCCGAGCTTTGAGCTTAAAAGATCCCGCCCGCTCAAGCTGAACGAGAAGTAAGAAATAATCACCCTCCAGTTCCGAGAAGCCAAAAAACTCGGCAATCTCCACCGCTTGCTCTTCAGAAAGATCTCGAACACCGTTAAAAACATGACTGACGGAAACCGAGCTTATGCTCAAATGTTTGGCGATCCGACTCAGCTGCCCGTGCCCCCCGTGAGGCATCTTCAAAAGCCACTCATGGACATATTTCTTGTAATCATCAAAATCAAATAGCGAATTAAATTTAGTCATATTAACAGCCTACGGCTTATTTAACAAAATTGTTAAATATATCTCTAATAATTAACACAGTAAATCTGGAGGTCTTAACGCAATCAGCTATTATTGGCTCAGCAATTGCTTTTATTAACCATTAAACAACGGAGTAGTTTTTATGAAGTACATTTATTAGATACAAAGCGCTGGCTCAAGCAGCTGAACCCCTAGTGGCTTCAGCCTCGGCCCAAGCACAGTTAAATAATTATATTGATCAGATTTACGAATTAAGAAGTTTAGTTTTAAAAATTTATTTAAGGAGTTTTATATGAAAACAAGTTTGAAGAATATTTTAATGATGATGATTGCTGTCAGCTCTATTGGAGCAATAGCCAAAGCGGCACCCGATTGCGAAAAGGTGGATTTAAACGGAATTTACCGTTTTGAAACAGTACATAGCCACGTGCTAAACATAACTCAACACGGCTGTGAAGTGAAGGTCTATGACACCACTGAGCATGCAAGATGGACATTTGATTTGAGTGGTTTGGTGCCCACAAAGGTTCCGGATGCAATCTTGAAAAAAAATAAGGATTCGGAGCTCGGTCGTAAATCCTTACCAACTGCCGTGCTAAATTTTTCTGCTCCAGACTTTGCTGTTAACTCCAATTATCAAGAAATTTATTTCTTAACGCAAATGAATCTTCCAAAAGCTGAATACAATAAGTTCGACGTTGACGTGGCTATCAAAGGCCGGTTTCTAATCACTTCAAACAAGATTGATAAAAACGGGCAGAATTTTGGACCCCTCTTGTCTTCAGACGGACGTTCAATCATCACAAATATAAATCTTTACGATATGAAAATTAAAGTCACACAGGTTCACGACGCTGTCTTCACAGGAATTTTGGCTAAGGCATTTGTTGCAGGAGCAAACTACGTCTTGGGAATGGTTGATCTAGGATCCCTCTCAGGTATGCATGTTAGTTTGGAAAGAATTAAATAATTAGCAGGACAGATGGCCGCTCCTATGGGGCGGTCTATTTTGGAGACGATTATGAAAAAATGGCAAATTAAGAAAGCCACGAGTCTGACAGTCCTGTTCGCACTCAATGCGATTTCTCTTGCTGCCTCAGCGGGAGCGAGTCACGGCGGCGGCGGCGGCGTTATCAACTGCGAAATCAAACCGGCGATTGTTATGAAAAAAGATCGAGACGGAAAAATGAAATTGCAGGTGGAATATGATCAGAAGGCAGCACAAGATCTGGGACTTTCACATGGAAGAAAATATCAGCTCACAGATTTGTGGGAGGCAGAAAAGGGTTATGGACCGTTCCGCGAAGAATCCCATAGACGAGGTCGAAATCTAAATATGATGTTCGACAATAAAACAACTGTGCAAAATCAGATAGTCAATGCGCTTAAACGACTGGCACAAGTTAACCCAGAGTTCGCTCGAATAGTTTCGGAAAAACTATTGATCGTGCAACAAAACGTGATTTCTATTCCTGAGGGTAGCTATGTTTTACCCCCGCAGGACACAGACATTCGTTACCTGAAAAAAGGTTGCGAAGTTGTTGGACTAGGAATGTACTTTGATATTGAGAACAATCTTGTGATTGACCCAGAGGTAAAATCATCATTGCTTAAAATTGATGAGGCTGCGTTTTTTGTGCACGAAGCGATTTACAAAGCACTTCGTGACACCTCACATGTAGAAACTTCTTGGAGTACGCGCAAGATGGTGGGATATCTGTTTTCAGAGGAATCCTACACCTGGGAAGACTTGATTAGATAGTCATTGCGGCGATGAGTGTTCAGTGATTATCATCATGTTTTTGAAATTGGATAAACTTTCAGGGCAAGGGAGCCACGAATGAAAAACTATTCGAAAATCGGAACTAAATTTATCGCCGCCTTTTTACTCGCAACCGCAATCTCTGGAACGGCCAAAGCAAATTTAGAACTATCGGCCAATTACGTTTACAATTTTAGCTCGCCCTCAGACTTAAATAGTCTCGATCAGACGATATATCCAGGCATGCCCGCACTGAACAAGCTTTACGGTTATGGGTTTGACCTCATGTACTTTTTCCCAATGGTACATTTTGGCGGCGGCTTGAGATATGAAAACATCACCGGTAGCGTCAACTCTGGATCAATCACTCAAAATGTTTATGCGAATCGCTGGGCGCTCATGGCTGGCTATCGAATTTTAGATAACGTTATTTTTCTAGGCGGATTAGCCACCTACGGTCTTTCTCATAATTTTAAAGTGAGCACCACAAACGCAAGTGATCTCAGCCCAGCAGGAAATCAAATGAGTTACTCCGCTGGCATTGAGGGCGGCGTAAAATTAAGCAGTGTTATTCTTGGAGTCGAACTTGGATACTTGTCTTTGGTTGGAAAGAATTTACAGACAACGGCCACAGGCCCTTCAGTCGATCTTTCTGGCGCATACACAAAATTTAGGATTGGTTACGAGTTTTAATTTCCACTAACGGGAGCAACAGCCGGCACAGTTTTAAGTGAACTAACATTCACAATAACTCCGGCCATGCAGCTAGAAACCAGGTCACTCGCCACAGTTCCAATCAATTGAACTTTTGAGCCCTCGGCGAGAACTGAAGTGTCGGTTCCATGAGGAATAAACTTGCTGGTACCGTCTGCATCAGAAACGATGACCTTACCGCAACCTTCCAAATTCAGGGTTTGAACGGTTCCAGTCAAGTTAACTGCTTGAGCTGTCGTAATTTGGCTATTAGCTAAATTCTGAGATCCGAGATTCTGCCCACCACAATTTTGAAAGGTGGCAATGAGCCCGAAACCGGCTAAAATGAAGACGATGGCAAGATTCTTAGACATCCTTATCCTCCCTATTCGCGTTAGATATCAACAGCTTATAATATTGCAAATACCCTGCCATGTAAAATATACAGTATGTTCTTGCCTTTGGTCTAGCCTTGCGGTATTCTCATAGATGTCGGCCGGTGCAACTTATCCGGTGATTTAGTCAGCCAAAAAGGGAGGTTCTCTATGTTGTACGTGATCCTTTACAAAGGCCTTCTCCATGAGCGCGTTTACGAAACCTGTCCATTCTTGTAGCAGTCAGCGACACAGTCAACCCGGGGAAACCCGAGACAAGTTGATTAAGCCTGTAGTGCTTGGGGTACAAAAGAGACCGTCGAGCAGAGGGCCACACCGGAGGACGGAAATGCAGCAGCATTCAATTTAAAATTTTTAGTTTGAAAACCGGCAAGACTTGAAACTCTTGCCGTTTTTTTTGCTCAGATTCTTCGAATCAATCTTGAGGAATAGTGATTTTCTGACCTAGCAAAACTTTTTGATCCCATCTCAGACCATTCGCTTTTGCTAAAGAAGCCACGCTTAAATTATGTTTGCTAGCTATACGAGTGAGGGTCTCACCGCGCTTCACCACATGTAACAAAGATTCCTTTTTCTCACCACTATTGGCAGGAACTTCGGCCTTGATTGCAGCGGCGACTACCTTATCACCAGTTTTATGTGCCTGGGGCTTAGTCATCGCGGCACTACTAGGAATTTTTAGGGTAGTCCCGGGTCTTAGAGATCGTCTCCGACGCACTCGATTGAGCTTAGTTATAGAATCGACGGAAACATCAAACCGCTCAGCGATTTTTTCTAAGGTCTCACCTTTTTGAACTTTGTATCTCAAAAAAGAATTCTTAGAATTGACATCATCCACTTCGGCGACAATGCGCTTATTTTTCACCAAGGCGTTAGGCATTACATTATTGGCCAAATCTTTTGTTCCGAGTGGAACGCGGACTTGCGCTTCGCCGCTGATCACGGGAGCGTATTGAGTTTTGTAGGATGGATTGAGATCACGAATTTCTTCGTAATCCGCTTTCATATTCTTCGCCAAAGCACGCATGTCGATCGTTTCTCTAGCAGTGACAGTGTCAAAGACCATGGCAGTTTGATAGTTGAGTCCAACGAAACCATATTTTTCGGGTTCACGAGCAATCAAGCCTGCTGCCAAAAATTTAGGGATGTATTGAATGGTTTCCGCAGGAAGTTGTTTTCGCTTAGCGAGTTCCCAGAAATCACGAGTGTAGTTTTTCATAACCAGGTTTTTAATTCTGTTTTCGCCCACGTTGTAACTTGCGATGGCCAAAAACCAAGAATTAAAAAGATTATAAAGACCTTTGAAATATGCAGCGGCGGCTTCGGTGCTTCGAACCGGATCATAGCGCTCGTCCATTAGTTTGTTGTTGATCAAGCCGTAGTGATTTCCAGTGCCTTTGATAAATTGCCAAAACCCAACGGCTTTCGCCTTGCTTTTGATTTTGGATGAAAACCCAGATTCAATCATGCAGATGTAAATGAGATCTTCAGGAACTCCATTGTCCCTCAAGACTTTTTTCATCAACGGAGCATACTTTGCAGAGCGCTCTAAATAACGCTCAAAATATCCGCGGCCGCGGCCCTGAAAGTATTGAATCCATTTTTCGACTTCGCCATTCACTTCGAGAGGAATAGTTCCTATTTCATTAGTGGCAGCTGCAGGGGTTTGTGGTCCCGGGAGCTCATGAATAAGTTTGTCTTCCGCTTCATTGACTACAACGGGAGTTCCGGGCTCGCCAGCTTTCGTTCCAACCACTTGTGGATTGTGCGCGCATGCGGTCACTGTGAGTAAAATCGCGACGATCAACCAAATTTTATTGGATTTCATAAAACTGCCTCCTGCTGTTGTGAGTCTTCCATCTTCTGATTTTACAGTCTCTATTTGCAATTGAAAAGTTGCAACTGAATGTTGTCCCCTGAAAACTTGAAAGAAGCATTAGATTCTGGCCGTTAGTACTGGTCAATCTTTCACCGTAAGCCAAGGAGGCGTGCCTAGCTTGGTC
>JAYTHU010000032.1:0-6027 GCA_043732305.1 Oligoflexia bacterium | reverse complement strand
GCACCGAAAAATCTGCTGGAACAAAATTATATTCCGTCAGCGGAAATGTGAATAAACCCGGAGTCTATGAAGTCGCTCTTGGATATCCATTCAAAGATCTTTTGGAAAATGAATGCGGTGGAATGAAAGACGGCTATAAACTAAAAGCGTTGATCCCCGGTGGATCTTCTTGCCCTGTTTTAACCGCAGAAGAAGCTATGAAAGTGAACATGGATTACGAAAGTGTTTCCCAAATGGGAAGTATGCTCGGATCTGGCGGAGTCATCATCATTGACGACAAGCAGTGCATGGTCGACCTTTTAAATGTGCTGATGAATTTCTACCATCACGAAAGTTGCGGACAATGCACACCTTGCCGCGAAGGCACTGGCTGGATGAATAAACTCACAACGAGCTTTCTCACCGGACGCGCAAAGTTAGAAGACGTGGCGCTTTTAGATAAAGTCGCCAGACACATGTTGGGTACAACCATTTGTGCTTTATCAGACGCCGCAGCCCTGCCGGTCATGAGTTTTGTAACAAAATTTAAAGAAGAATTTGAATTCTACGCCAAAGAAAAGCGCTCAAAAGTAAGAGGAGACATGGTTTATGCCGAAAGTCACCATTGACGGACAAACAATAGATGTACCTGCAGGAACCTCCGTCATCAAAGCGGCGCAACTTCTGAATATTCCCATTGCTCATTACTGTTGGCATGAAGGCCTCAGTGTGGCAGGTGCATGTCGCATGTGTATGGTTGAGGTTGAAAAATCACCCAAACTTCAGGTCGCGTGCAATCAGCCAGTAAGCGATGGAATGGTTGTTCACACCAAAACTGAAAAAGTAAAAGATGCGGTCAAATGGGCGCTCGATTTCCATTTGATCAATCATCCTCTCGATTGCCCTATTTGCGATCAAGCTGGCGAATGTAAGCTTCAAGATTACTATATGACTTACGGTCTCTACATTCCGGAAATGAATCAGCGCAAAGTCAAAAAATCAAAAGCAGTCTCATTGGGAGACCGCGTGGTTCTTGATCAAGAACGCTGCATTTTATGCTCACGCTGCGTGCGCTTCACCGATGAAGTCACAAAAACTCATGAGCTTGGCATTTTTAATCGTGGTGACAGATCCGTGGTTGGTACTTTTGAAGATAGACCACTCAACAACAATTATTCTCTCAACACTGTCGATATTTGTCCCGTTGGCGCACTCACCAGCAAGGATTTCCGTTTCAAACAACGTGTTTGGTTCTTGAAAGATTTCGACACTGTTTGCAATGGCTGCAGCACCGGTTGCAATGTGACCGTGAGCTACAACGCAAACGGTGTTTTCCGCGTGCGTCCTAAAGTGAACAAAGAAGTGAATGGCTTTTGGATGTGTGATGAAGGCCGCGATGTCTACAAACATTCCAATATGGAATATCGCTTGGATCAAGTTGTCGAAAGACGCGCGGATCTTGGTGGATCTATTGTAAAAGGCAAACCTGTTGCTACAGCACTTCAAGAAATCACTCGCGATATTAAAAAGTTCGGTGCTGATAAAGTGGGCGTGGTTGTTACCGCGCAATACACATCTGAAGAGTACGAAGCCTTCTTTGAAGTCTTTGCTAAAAAACTTCAGATCGCTAAATTTTATTACTGGAAAAACAACGAAGAAACTTTTGAAACATTCGATGGCATTTTACTTCGCGGAGATAAAAATCCGAACACTGCTGGATTGTTGAAAGCTTTCCAAAAGTACGGAATCAAACCTTTGTCCTTGGCCGATTATGAAAAAGACACCGCAAAAAACGCGCTAGCAATGACTATTGTGGCTGCTCCTGAAAATCAAACTCATTATGAAATGGCGCAAGCAACGGCTGCATTTCAAAAGGGTGGGGAAGTGGTGATTTTAACTGCTTGCCTGAATGATGGATTTGGCGGCTTCAAATGGCAAATTCCACTGAAGAGTTTTGTAGAAAAAAACGGCACTTTTGTGAATTTTCAAGGTCGAGAACAAAAAATTAAAGCCGGCGTGAGAATTATTCCATCCGCTATATCTCTCGATCAAATGGCTGCCGCTATGTTTGAGAATTTGCAAGCAACATCAATTGACCAGTTGGCTGTAGGAGCATCTCTATGAGCGTTGTAAAACGACCTAGTCAAGCCGCGAAATGGTACATTCCCGGAATCATAACCGGACTTTCAATTACCATTAAGCATATGCTTTTCAATCTCATGTCCCGCAAAGACATGATCACCATCAATTACCCAGAAGAAAAAAGTCCATACAGTGATCGTTTCAAAGGCAATCACATCTTAACTGTTAAAAAGGATGGCTCGCTCAGATGCACCGCTTGTATGCTTTGCGCCACCCACTGCCCAGCAGAATGTATTTCCATTGTGGCAGGAGAACACGACGACGCTGGTGTTGAGAAATATCCCATCTCCTATGAGATCGATATCCTGCGATGTGTCTTCTGCGGATTTTGCGAAGAAGCCTGCCCCGTTGATGCTATTCGAATGGGACCAGAACATCAGACCGCTGCTATGGCTGGAACAAATTTTATTTACGACATCACTCGTCTTGCTTATCGTCCTGAAAACATGGGCGGAGTTATCAGCAAAGTTGACGATGAAGAGAGACATCGCAAAGGACTATGAGCTTTTGGGCATCGCGGTTTGAAACACTTGTTTTAGGCATAGAAAAAAAACTTCACATCCCGTGGGTTTTATCTGAAGGCTGCTGTACCATTGAGGTGGTTAATGCCGGCCTTGCCACATATGACTGGCAAAGGCTAGGCATAGACGATTGCGCGATTATCCCTGAAGAAGCACAAGTCCTTATTGTTGCCGGGTGGATCAATGAAAGTCGTGCCGAAGAAATCAAAGCCGTTTACGCAAAAATGCAAAAACCTGTTTCTGTTATGGCTGTGGGAAGTTGTGTTTTAAGTGGCAGCCCTTATAAATTGGGCGTGAGCGGAAAAATGATTTTAGCTCAAGATATTTTGCCCGTGGATGTGTTTGTTCCCGGATGCCCGCCTAGACCAGAAGCTTTGCTCTTGGCCGTTTTAGAACTTCAGAAAAAACTTTCGCCCGGACCGACTAATCGGGAGGTGCTCACTGCAGCTCTCAAATAAAATCGTAAAATTTGAAACCATGGAAAAAGAACTTGCCTCCTTGGTTAAGGAAAATTATCTGAACCTGGTTGTGGGGAGCATGCAAGTTGATGCGGGATATTTTGTCCTGCTTTTTTCTCAGAGGATGAATAAGGAAGTTTCCATAATTGTTTCCGGCAATCATGACCGCGTAGAAATCTTACGTAAGTTTAATAGAATTTTGGAAACGGTATGATGAATTTGCGCGATCTTGATATTGATTATGATCGTGATCTCATCAAGCGCGTTAGTTTTAAAAAAGGTCAGAGCGTCAGACCGCTTTGGTCTGTGATTGAAAATCTGCCGCCTGACCAAATGATCATTTGGGTGGATCGCATGGACAGTCTATGTCCTATTTCTTGCGAGTGGGCGCTGGCTCAGGCACTTGAAAAATCATGCGGAATTATTTTGCCTAAGCGTGCGCAATTTGTGCGCACGGTTTTTGCCGAAATCAATCGCCTTGTCTATTTGACTACCTACCTCGGTGGAATTGTTGAAGCGGCGGGAATTCCCATTGCTCAACAAAAAATATTAATGCTCCGTGAACTTGTTTTTCAAATGCAAGAAGAGCTCATGGGTGGGCGAGTGCTGCCGCAAGTTTTAAAACTCGGCGGGGTGAAGCGAGATTTAGCTATTGGTGATGTGCAAAAAGTGGCACAGTTTATTTCCACTTGGAAAAAAAGCTGGGCTGAATGGCTCGCATTGGTCGAAAACGATGAAATTTTACTGAGCCGTCTTGAAGGTTTGCTTCGTCTGCCTCTGAGTGACATTCGTGGAAAAGGTCTTTGGGGAATTCTAGGAAAAGCCGCTCAAAATATTTATGATGCTCGGTTACATCAACCACATGGAGCTTACAGTTACATTGATTTGAATTTGAACTTTTCCTTTCCGCTGACCAGCGATGCTCTCTCCCGATATCAAGTGGCGCTGAACGAAGTGAAAATTTCACTCCATGCTTTGGATGAACTTTTAAAGAATATTCCTCAAGATTCTGGCGCTGAATCCGCCACTATCGAAGGGATTTTAAAATCTGGATTTTATTCTGCATCAACAGAATCAGCTCGCGGCCCAGTGACAGCTGTCATTGAAGTGGATAAATCTGGAAAACTGCGAACAGCACGTCTTTTCAATGTCTCCCAAAGAATTTGGCCGGGGATAGAGAATTATTTTGTAGGTCTTAAGGCAGAAGATTTTAATTTGGCTTGGGCTTCATTGGGGATTTCCGGAGAGGAATCGGAAGTATGAATTTTTCCAAACTCTTCAAGCTTTCACTGCTTAGATTAAAAGTGGCCATGGGAACTCCACCATCCACAGTTGAATATCCAGCCGTTTACCGTCAGCCTCCACATGGCGCACGCGTGGCTATTCGCAATCATCTTTCTGAATGCATTGGTTGTCATGATTGCGAGAAGAAATGTCCCGTTCAGTGCATTTCAATTGTGAGCGAAGATTTTCCATCGAAAGATAAAATTCCCACCACTTCTAAAGGCGTTGTCTTTGAGAAGAAAGTAGTGAGCTATAAGATTGATTACAATTCTTGCGTCAACTGCGGTGTCTGCGTGGACATTTGTCCAACCAATGCTTTAAGTTTTGACAAGAATTTCACAGCCCCCCGATTTAAAAGCGCGCTGCTTATTTTAGATCAAGTTCACAGACCGCGTTCGTTGAGAAATGAACAGGGATTTGAATAATGAAACGGCTTAATTAATGGAAATCGATCTTGAACCGTTCGAGCGCGTTGAAGAGTTAAAAAGTCTAGTGCGTGAAAAACTCAGCTTGCCCGCAAATGTGGCGTTGGATCTGGCGACTGATCGACTTCATGCGCTGAATGATCTCACTCGCGGAATTGCAGATCTTAATCCACATAAACGATCGATTGTCACCTTGGGTACGTTGCCTCCACCACTGCGTGATGTGGCCAAAGGATTTGCAAAGCTTGGTTATGTGGTTCAAGAGATCAAAGTAAATTTGCGCTACCCAACTACTGCAGAAAATTACGCAGAGCAAATGAATGAGCAAATCAATGCGCTCAAAAAAGACACGCTCTTTGTATTGGGTTGCGAGATCGAACCTATCACTGGGTTATTTTACCCCTGGAAGTCGGTCACCGAATTATTGTTAAAGAAAAATATTTTTCTGGTGAATTACTTCAGTCCCGCCAGTCTGCACGCAGGTTTGCGCCTGCCAACAAATGGTTTAGAAGCTTTTGTCATTGATCCTTTGATTGGTGGAAATAGTTTTGTGCTGAAGGGCGAACGGGTGGTGACGGAGAGTTTACTCTGGGGTGAGAATTTTTTCACCGAATCTGATTTGCTTACCGCTTGCGCCGAACTTCACACTGACGTCATTTCCGTTCATCAAAATGAATCTGCGATTTTAGCTTTTGAAAGCGAAGTGAAAGTTGGAATTTCCAAAGATGGGAAATCCGCCGGTGCGGATTCCAGTCTAATTGAAATTCTACCGCGCCAATGCGAACGCCTCTTTGACCGCGCCGTCTTTTTTGTGAAAGGTGTCAACGGCGATGCCTTAGTCAATGAACTTACCAATCACCTGGGCGTTGGTTCTTCCACCACATCCGACAGCGTCTTCTGGCACGATCCCCATCTCAACACCTGGCTCCCATCTCTTGGCTTCAATCTAGACGACGCCCGCACCTGCATCGCCCTCTCATTTGCTGTCACCCAAAACCCCCACGCCGGGGAAGTCCTGCTGACAGCGATCGCAAAACTTCAGAAGATTTCGGGAACGATTTAAGTTAAGAACTCATCGGATCGTTTCTAATATCGTCGTATATTGGATCTCTAATGATGCCTGGATTCAACTCACAAACGCAACTTCCCCTGTGAGTTAAAGAGTTAAAAAGTAGACGAGTGACCGTCGAAATAGCAACTTCTTCAACTACAGAGATG
>JAYTHU010000031.1:0-87032 GCA_043732305.1 Oligoflexia bacterium | reverse complement strand
TACGAAAGACTCACAGAACTTCTCCTGAGCCCGCCAAATCCTCTATCATGCCATAAAAAAGAAGGCTGAAAAGATGGGCGCGATGGAGCGCTTACGTTGGATTGGGGGTTATGGACAATAAGTTAAAACTCTCCCCCATAGACTCCAGCGTTGCCAGACATTGTGCAGCCGAAATCGCCTTAGTCTCTGCTTTTGACTGTTGAGCCCACAGTGCGCCTGAAAAAAATAAGACCGTACAAAAAAATATAAATTTCATGTTTCTTCCTTTTAATTTTTAAAATTCAATTACAAATATTATTTGTTCTCAATTTTTGAGCCATTTCAAGAGCAGATTCAAATTTTGATTCTTGTGAAACTTTTATGAAATTTCCACGAGGACTTAGATAGCCAATACTAAAGATATTTATATCCGAATAGCGTATCAGACATGCTTTTTCCGCGACTGAGCATAGATGAAAATCTCTTAACTTTTGCAACGTGCGTAATGCGACATCAAGAGTATCGATTCTAACTGAATCACGCTAGCCGTCGCTAGGTCCTGACACTCCAACGGCATAAGCGTGTCCCAAAAGGGTGCTATATGTTCGGACGTAGCAAGAATCTTCTGGGTCATTTGAATTCACAGATTTTTCGAGAACAGATTGTGCAAAAAACTCTGCATCAACATCTGAGTCTCCCCACAAATGAGCCGTCTCATGCAGCAACATTCTCTTAACAGTTTTTATATTTTCTGCGCTTACGGGCACTGATCTAAAAGCTACAAAGAAATTGTTTAAGGCTATTATTTTTTGTGTTTCCACGTTGAAGTTCAGCATTAACTCTTTACCATCTCGGTATTCAACTTTGGTAGATCTAATTTGGATATCCTTTATGGCCAAAAGAGCTATATATCTTCTTTCTTCATGGCCTCTAAAAACTTTTGCATTTATTTTTTGCAAATATGGATATAGCTGAGCTGTCGCTTCTGCAATTAAAAGTTGGCCTTGCTGATCAAAAAATGTTCCTTTAGCTTCGTTTCCTGCGTTGGCGATGCCAAAGCACAATAGCGTGAAGAAAAATACTATTTTCATTTTTGCTCCATAGTGGTTGGAAATAATTGAATTGTTAAATTATAGACAGAATCTATAGATTTTCTTTTTTCTAAGTCCTTTGTTATTTCTCTCCTGAAGTCTGCAATTTTCTCAGCTGCATAGGAAATATCCTTGCTGCTCATTGTAAACGTCATGGAAGAAAAATCCCGTCTTGTTGTTGGCATATTTTCTAGAGACTCTATAGCTTTTAAGAGAAGTTGTTTTTGAAATCTTCTGGCCGCTGATATGGTTGAGGAATCATCAATCCTTAATTGCGCAGATGACTGCTTCCATTTTCCGTTTTGCTTTGAAATAAAGTTTAATTTTTTTAGCCGATCAACTGCTTCTTTTGCCTCAAAGACGGAAATTCCCAGTTTTTGTGATATCCACTTTGGGTCAGCCGATGAATTTTTGAGTTCCAAAAGACTTAAAATCGAATAATAGTACCACTCAGACAATACTTTAAAAATTTCAAGAGTGACATTTCTAACATTTGATTCCTTGACAGTTGCTGGCATCAAGTAAGGCTGCTTACGTCTTAAAACTTGTTTTTCAAAATGAAACGACTGTTCAGGACTAAGATTCAAATTTTGAGTGATATGTCTCAATATTTTCTGTGTTAGCGGGGATTTGCCAGATATTACTAGCGAGAGGGTTGCAGGGCTGACTCTAAGAGCTTTAGCAAATGCACGAAGTGAATACTTAGAATTCTTTGAAATTCGTTTCGTAAGTTCTTCTCTTAGAAAATCGCCGGGCTCACCTATTTCCATATCGTCTTTGTTGTTACTTTCCATAGGGCCGGACTATACACGCGATATAACGCGAAACAATATATTTTTAAACAAAGTGTTTAGAAAATATCTAAACACTTGTCGGACGCTGTCTGAGTTAGTCTGTTGATCGAAGAAGTGACAATACCTCCTGGTTTTAGTATTTGTACTGATGGTTTTATGGTTTTTGATGTTTTGCTCGGGCCAAAATTGTGGCGTACACCAGGCCGAGGCTCGGGATTCCCAGAGAACCTTGGCTGTGGCCACTTGGCAGTGATTCAGGCGATCTAAGTTTCCGGCCACAGCCGCCATAAGGACAACCGTTATGGCAAAATTAGTGATTCTATCGGAGTTCATGATTAGCTCCTCTCAATAGTGATGGTTTTGTCTTCAAGGCGTTCAATGATCTTTAAAATGACGTTTCGGGACCAGGTTTTCTGGCTGCGAGACTTGAGCTTTTGAATTTTTGCTGGAAGACGACGGAGGAACTGACATTTCGATTGGGCTTCAGTGGCACTTTGTTCTTTTCAAATTCGTGATTTGAGGTGGAGTAGGGAACTCCTGTCATGGCGGAAGTAGAACAATTGGTCTGTCTAAATAGAATGCATTTCTGAACAATTCTTAGCCATTTGGAGGGCATTCAAATGAACTAGGATTTCTCTTGTGCGGGTCTCAGTATTGCAAGTAGTACGGAATGACCAATATGCAGGCATCGGCCGCAGCTCCCCAGTTTTATACTTTGATCCCCCTCGTTGAGAATAAGAATTTATGAAAATTAAATTGCCGATGATGGTTTTATTAGCTTCCGTAGTGTCTTTAGTCGCACATGCCGGAGAAGGAGTCCCTTCTCTTGATTCGAGTCTTCCAAGAGATTATACAAATGTTTGCAAAAATATTTCTGTAAGCCATATGCCTCCGGTTCAATCCGTTGGTGGCATTCCTATGTGTGCTGCTCAAGTGGCACTTGATATTTGGCTCTTAGAAGGATGTAAACGTACCAATGTGGACTGTACAACGCTTGATCCTAAAAATATCCCTTCTGTTCTTTCCATGCGGGCTCTCAGTGAAGAGGCAGACGTGGCGCAAAAAATGCGACCTCCCGGAGCAGTTCAACTCAAAAAGAATAATCCCCTTTCTATCTTCAACCGAGGGAGTGTTGAGTTTACGTTGGTTGCAGTCAGAAATGCATCAATGGCCTCTTCGGAATCTTGTTATAGTTACAAAAAATCCTTATCTAAATATACTGCCCCTTTTCCTACGGTGCGGGCTGACGAGGCCAGAGGCGCATTGCTTAGACTCAGGGATGTTTATTTGAAAATCGATTTGCACTCGCCGACCAATTGCCCTGCGTGTCTTGCAAAGATGATTGAGATATTTCAAGATGACTTTGACATAACCCGCGCTAAAGAAACAATAATTGGTTCGTTGAAGTCAGACGAAATTTTTGATCAATTTCTTAACCGTATGCTTTTCTACGACTGTCACACAGCCTCAAGTTTTGAAGTAGCTGCTTATGATTTCTGGCCGAAAGATACAGGCCCAACCACGAAGCGTTATATTGATTCTCTCAACCAAATAAAAAAAGTTTTATCTCATGATAGGCCAATAGCGTTGTCTTTTTGCCTCAACGCAGTTCCTTCAGGAGATCTCGAAAAATGTGACGGTCATGTTCTTTCAGTCACGGGTTCCCGAAGGATATGCAAAGCGAGCGCTGTTTGTGGCGAATCAGAGACCTCTGATTGCAAGGAACAATTGCAGGTACAAAACGTCTGGGGTGCTCTGTGGCAAAAGCAAAATAACGACGGTTGGGTGGACGCAAAAACTTTATTGAAATATGCAGACATTGGACGCAGTACTCAACTTTTATACTTTGATACACCTGGATTAAAATAAAAAAAGGCTTGGTCGTTTTGAGAATCATTCCTTGCGGATGATTGACTCCTGGTAATGCTCTTTCGAAAATTCGCGGAAGCCGTAAATCAACATGCTCTGCAAATGTTCCTTAGCCACCGCATCTTCGTTGAGTGAATTTACCGCTCGTCTTAACATTATGATTTCTTCTTTTGGAACGCACGCGGCTGTGACCAACGGAGGAGCAATCACTCGCCGTGTTTGACCAAAAATCTGCATGTCTTCGATCTTTTCTGGCGAATGTTTTTTAAGTAAACTCCATGTCACGGCATCAATGGCCGCCCAATCTGCAGATTCATTTTTGATCATATTCAATGACTCAATATGGCTCCCACTCCACAAAGGTTGGACTGAAGTTGAAAGTTCACGCACGCAGTGATAGCCAGAGAATGAGCGGTCATCATTTGCCGCGAACCTGCCAAAAGCCACCGCGGCACTTAAATTATTTATTTTCGATTCAGTTTTAGAAACTAGAAAGCTTGAGTAGTATCCCTCGCTCGCTCCTTCGGCCTCAAAAATCGGGGTGACGATCACACTCAGTGGTCCCGGTGTGCCATAGGCGATATCGTAACCACATGTTTGAGTTAGAAATAGATTGTTGCTCAATAAGGATGCGATTTGCTTGGTTGTGCGATCTAAAACCGACGGAATTTTATTTTGCTGTCCATGATCAAGTTTACCGCGAAGACTCATCCAAAGATTGTCGAGAAAAGTCGAAGTCTCTGCAAAGTCATACCAAGGAAGGCTAACTATCAATTTAATCTCCAGTTGATGAATTACATTTTAGGAGTTGTGAAATTACATCTGGGGCGGTGTTTTTTCCATGTTTTTCTTACGAACGTCATTATCGATAGAGTTGGCATGGATTTAGCTAATTATTAAAAGTAATGATCCGCACCTACGGCAATTTCCTGATGATGACGACTTGATTTCATCGTAAAATGGAAATATTTCCGCCGAGTTGCAATTCTCGACATAATTTGTGCATCAGATAGGTTGAGCCTTGCGCATCACTGGTACGTGTATTGCTGTTCCTGGGATTGAAAAAAAAACTTTTAAAAAGGAGAATGTATGAAAGTCCAAGGAAAGAAATTATTCGCAGGAATAGTCGTTTTGACAGTCACTGGCTTTAGTGCTTTGGCACTAGCCACGGATCCTACCGGAATGACAACTGCCAACCCCTCTGGCTCCACAACCAATGGTGCTATTACTACACCTGGTTCTGATATGAGTCCAGGCACGGATAGAATGAAATCTTCTAAAATGGGAAGACATGGAACTCACACCACTGATTCCAATGGAACAAATGGTCGTGGAACAGCCCAAGGTGATTCAGATACTACTTCTTCAGGGAATTGAGTTTAGACAACAAACTGTGAAAATGATGAAGGCCGTTTTCTCTTTTGACAGAGTAGCGGCCTGATTCATATGTGACCGAATTTAAATTTTTCTGGACCTGCTCGCAAATCAATCGATCTTCTTCCTGAATCACATCTGAAAATTTAATCATTTCTGCTACTCGAGTTTCATCGCCAGAATCAGGTTTTTCATACCAGATAAATTTGACTATGGTTTTATTCTTTGAAATTGGTAAAACAACATTTGTTTGTACAATATTTTGGTAGGCGTTGACCATGGTGCTTGGGAAAAGCCAGTAATAACGAGCGGTGTCTCCTAGGTCAGTACGGTAATAACTTGCAGAATTTTTTGCGGGTGCAAATTGTTCGGAAAACCAAGTGGACGTTTCCGTTCGATATTGTGAATAGTCTAATTCTGCTGAAAGGCCTTTGTGCACCAAGGGCAAATGATAACCTTCCAGATAATTATCGACGTAGACTTTCCAATTGCATGCGACTTCATAATCACGTTTTAAAAATGGAACGAGCTTCGTTGAAAAAACATCATCCGATTGCTTGCAATCATCAGTCTTGATCTCTCCGCAGAATTCTTCGAAAGAAATCAATGGATTTAAAGAAGCGAAAATAAAAGGTCCTTTAAATCCTAGTTTTACTTCGGGCAGTGGATGATCTTGCTTTTCGAAATTTTCTACTCCCTGAAATTCCGGTGTGCCTATAAGGTTTCCGTTCAGGTCGTAAATCCAGCCGTGATACTTGCACTGAAGCACTTTACTATTGCCACAACCTACAGCCACTGGTCCTGCACGGTGTCTACAAACATTGACTAAACCTTTTATGTCGTGTGATCCATCTCCAAATTTTACAATCAGAAAGTTTTCAGATCCGGCTTGGGCAGTAAAATAATCGCCTTTTGTTTTGAGCGAATCCATTGAGCCGACGAGATTCCAGCCGCGATTAAAAATCGAATGCATCTCTTGTCTAAAAAACGCATCGCTGGTGTACCATTCACTGGGGATGGTTGAAGCGACTTTTATATCTGATTGGTGCTCAAAGATTTTCACGGTCTTAGGAGTAACCGATGATCAGGAACGGTATCTATACAATTGTTAAAAATCTCACCTTTAAATTAATTGCCCGAATTGAAATACCAGCAGGAGGGACGTGCTGCCGGAGGGTTCAAGCTCCCCGCAACAAGCGTGTCTAAACGGCACTGGCGGTCAGGGTAAGAGTCGAGGATGGTTTCGGAAACTTGAGTCTGGTCAGGAGCCTCAAAAGATATTCCAGATTTTGCGGCAATTTCTAAAAACGCTTTGCCCGCGAGGGCAGATCTTAAGCAGAGTGTGTCACCCTTGCAAAGCCGAGCAAGACGGGGAGTGACTTTATAAGAGTCTATAAATGCTGGGTGATTTTGCTCTTGCGTGATTTTTCTAAAGCAAACTGTGGTCGCATAATAATCCGCTTGGCCTTCACTCGAGAAATAACTTCGGCCATCGGGTCCGACTGGGCCATCCCCATCGAGCGGTACGTTTTTGCGCGGGGCTAAACCAGCCAGGTGACCTGTTTCATGACAAAGAGTCATCCGCAAGGCATCTCCTGTCAGGTGGGAGCTTCGCATGAGACCGCCATCGAGAGTGACTGTCCTCACAAAGTTATCGGGTGCTCCAGTGCTGAGCAGACTGGCAAATGCCACCACGGAGGGATTAGACCAATCGATATTCACGTTCACTAAGTCCGGCGTGTAGATATGGGTGTATTCAGTCAGGACGATTTTTTGCCAGGGGAGAAGGTCATCGGCAAATGAAATTTGCGAAGTGACCAAAAATATTGCAACCAGAAAAAGCCAAATCCCCCGACCCACTAGAGGGCAATCTTTTCAGACGAAATTGGGACTGTCTAGTGTAAAGTGACCCATGAAGAAGCCTATTCCAGAATTAAAAAAAATAACTACCTCTGTTTTTGGACGTAGTTTGAAGCTCGCAAAATTCACTCTTTCAACGGGTGCCAAGCTCACAAGCTATGGAGCTGCGACACTTCTCTCAAGCAAAACCGTCAAAGATTCTAAATGGCAGAAATTTCTTATGGATCGAGCGGGAAAACTTTCGTCTGATTTAGGGGAACTCAAAGGTAGTCTCATGAAAGCTGGCCAAATGCTTTCAATGTATGGAGAACATTTCCTGCCACCTGAAGTGAATGATATCCTAAAATCACTTCAGGCTCATTCACCTTCGGTTAAGTGGTCCGTCATTGAAGAGATAGTAAAATCGCAGTTTTCAGAGGCACAATTAGCTGAACTCATTATCAGTAAAGTGCCGTTGGGTTCGGCATCATTGGGGCAGGTGCATCGAGCAGTCATCAAAGCTACAGGCAGAGAGATCGTTTTAAAAATTCAATATCCCGATTTAGAAAAAGCGATTGACTCAGATTTACGTGCGCTGCAATCATTTCTTAAACTTCTCAAACTCTTACCACGGGAATTAAACACGGACGATCTGTTCTCTGAGGTTCGAGAAACATTAATTGCAGAAATGGATTACCTTCGAGAAGCCCAAGAGACTGCAAAATATAGAATGAGACTTGCTGGAGATTCACGTTTCATAGTTCCAGAAGTTATTCCAGAATTTTGTAGTCAGAAAATCATTGCGAGCAGTTTTGAGTCTGGCGTGTCTCCCGATGATCTTTCTGTTGTGGCTCTTTCATCTGAACGGAGAAACGTTCTTGCTTTAAATTTCTTAGATTTATATTTCAAGGAGGTTTTCGAGTGGGGATCCGTCCAAACAGATCCGCACCTGGGAAATTATAAAATTCGAATAAACTCCAATGAGGTTGATCAGCTAGTGCTGCTCGATTTTGGAGCTTTGAAAAACTATTCTGATATCTTTTTGAAAAAATACCGTGAACTCCTCAAGGCCTCTGTGTTGGCGGATAAACCTCGATTGAGTTCTGCTCTCTTGGATCTAAATTTGATTAGGCCTGGGGATTCTGAAGAGATGCTTGAAGCCTTCGAGAGTTTTTGCCAGACCACGGTCGAACCCTTCAAGGGACTATACGACTGGAAGAACACTGATCTTCCGCAACGACTGACGGCTCAAGGAATGATGCTGTCTAGAAAATTTCCTCTTCGCACGCCACCCAGAGAGTTTATCTTCCTGAACCGCAAAGTAGCTGGAGTTTTTATTTTCTGCGGTGTTTTAAAAGCAAAGGTCGATGCCGGACCTTTGCTCAGAAATTATCTCAAAGCTTAAAACTTTAATCGTTCAACCATTTCTGCAAGAGACGTCAATTGGCTAAAACCCAATACTAGGCTTTCCACCATTGGATTTTAAATCAATGTCATCGGTGGTGATAGCTTCTCTTTTGGCAAGGCTCGCTTCACCAAAAGCTTTAAGTATCATTTGCTTGAGGTCCCGCGGAGATGCACCGGAGAGCTTATCCAGAACATCATCTGATGGTGTTGGAGAAAATTTCCACCCGGGGTGAGCATCTAAATAATCGAGATAAATACCGTAGGCGATTTCTCGAGTTTCAGATCGAGATGGTTTTCTTATTTCATGGACATCCATTCTATTTAAAATTGGAGCCGGAATACCGTTGGCGTCGTTGGCGGTCGCAATCCAGAGCACTCGACTCGCATCCATCTCTACCTCGGCAAATTCATCCTGAAAGTGCTCTGCAGTCTCTGATTCAAGTAGACTATAGAGTGAGCCAAGAGGGTCATAGGTTTGATTGCTGCCGGCCTTATCTATTTCATCGACCATAATAAGTGGGTTTGCAGATTTGCCGTTAATCAATGCTGAAACCACTTTCCCAGCACGTGCGCCCTTCCACTGAGAGGACGCTCCGGAGATTACCCATCCCGCAGTCAAGGATCCCATGCCAATAAATTCGAAGGGAGTGCCGATCACTTTTGCAAGCTCTTTAGCAAAGTGAGTTTTTCCAACTCCTGGTTCGCCCAATAAGAGTAGCGGAGTGAATTGCAAAGACTCACTCCCTTGATGTGCGAGGCTCGCCATTTTTTTCAAATCGTCAATGACAGACGCATGATTTGGCGAATGGGTCCTGAGATTGTCTAGAGCAGCCAAGGAAGGTGCACTGAAGAGAGTTCTGTGTCCGCCACGCTTGACCATTTTTTCATAAAAAGCTTTTAGTTCTGGTTTGTCTTTCAGAGTTTCTGATGCGAGGAGTGCCTTCAGAGGTTCGACGTCATAAATCATGACGTCGTTAGAAGTTGTTGCGCCTTCCAAGATTGAAAGCTTTGCGAGTGTTATTGGACAGCCTTGATTGGCAATAAGAATTCCGCTTCCCACTTTGTGAAATTCAGCGTCGATTGAATCATGGGTTACGGAAGGATCGTATTTGGCGGTGGTTTGTTGAGCCGAAATGCCCGTGACAGAAAATAAAAAGATTAGTGATACCGGTAAAATTTTATCTAAAAACATCATCCCCATGAATTCCCCCCATTTAGTTTTATGTATAGCAAGAACCGTTCCAGGTTTCTGGCCTTTGGAACGGTTTTGGTGAGAGATACTAGGGACTTACTTCACGCTCTTAAGCGCGAGCATGAAAAATTATTCTGTAGTCACTCGGCCATTCACCATATTGGAAGCGGAGATAGGTGTGAACTGAATTTTGAACTTCGCACCAGCTTCAGGTTTCAAAGCTGTTTTAGAACCAATGCTCACGCGAGGCCATCCAGTAGGGTTGGGATCATAGCTCCAACCGGAATCAGGATCAGACGAAGTTGCCGGATTCAGAAGTTGAGTTCCAAAATAAACAGTGAGAGTTTTTCCGGGGCCAAAATCAGGAATCTTTTTAGGCTCAATCGATTGCCTTTCTACTTTGACAGAAAGATCAGATCCAATTTGTGCAAGCTTGTCTCCGAAGTTTGGAGAACAAAGGCTGAGCTCGAACTTTTCAGAGTGTGTGAGTCTGAGAAGTTCTTCGATCTTAACTGGTCCGCCTGGCGCACCGGCGTCTTTGGCACAACCCGTTTCTTTGGTGGGAGATAAAACACCAACCACCGAAACTTTATTTGTATCGCCACCTTTGAGAGCAAACAAACTTTGAGCTAATTCACCAGCTGACAATCGGTCTGTTCCATCGTCACCATCAGTGATGAAAACGATTATAAGATTTGCGTCCGCGCGATAAAATCCGCCGTTCACTCCACTCACCAAATCAGGCTGAGTCAATGCGGGCATGATAGGGGAAAACATTTCTTCATAGGCAGGCCCTAATTGTTCGCCCATGAGAATAGTGCGCTCCAAAACTCCCAGGTAATCAGGAGTGTCTCTCGTTACAAAGCGCGGTCCGTCCATCACAGGTGGAACTTTACACGCGGGATCGTTTTTGAAATCGCAAAGTGGCTGAGTAGGATCTTTTAATTTTAAAAGTTCGCCGAGGGGATATGGAGCCACCATCGTGTGACGATTGGGATTGGTTTCTAAATTTCCGAAATGCCAAGTGTCGTAGATGGGAAGCATACCCATGTGAAAATCAATGGTCTTGTTGTTTTCAAATGACTTCACAAACTGATTGATGTTCTTAGCCAAATTCACCTGGTGGTTGAACATGCTGGTGGAGTAGTCGATGACAAAAAGAATATCAACTTTAGGAGTTGTGTCTTGTTCCACCATGTCCGCTGGTAAATCCATGGCGTTTTCTAGAGCCACCGGAGTTTGTACTTTGGGTGAAGAGTTTCGACAACCGTTGAAAATCAGAATGAAACTCAGAGCTATGATCGCAAACACTATTCTTTTCATTTGATACCTACTTTTACGCCTACAACCTGAGGGGACGGTTTGCATCCCTCAGCGCGCACTTGATAATGGGTGACTTCGTCTAGCCATGTTTCTTCTTCTTTAGGAAATGAAATGTCGTTGTTTGTTTGTTGTTCGCTCACGTGGGTGGTGACCGCTTCTTTGTGATCTTTCAAACTCATGCGTTGAATGGCTTCAATTTCAACGATGTGAAGTTTACGAGTGATTTGAGAAATATCTTTCAGATCGTTTGAAACCAGGGTCATCACACGATTGAGAGCCTGATATTTATTTCCAGCTTTCATATCTTCAGAAATTTCTTTGTCACGATTGATAAATTGGGGAAGACGCGTGACATCTGAACCAAGATCAGCCCAATTGAGTTTCTTATCTTTCTTTGAACTCAGTGCAATGACCTGCAGAGCACGCTCGACAGCAGGTGAGGATGGATTTTTACTTAATTTCTGAAGTTCCGGTGCCAGATCTTTATACTTTGCTTTGTAACTAGTAAAGATCTCAAAAACTGATTTGTAATCACAAATTCTAAGACTGGAGTAAGCGCCAATCAAATAGGCTTCTGGACCGACTTGAGCTGAGAAAGCAGGTGCAGATAAAGTGTGATAAAGCGAAAGCGCTTTTTCAAATTTGTTTTGTTTGAGATAAGCCCAAGCTTTCTCTTCTAAAGACTGTAACCAGAAATCTGATTTTGATGAAATCTGCCCGTAAAGCTCAATAGCATCGGATAAATTTCCACCTTGGTATTTGACTCTGGCTAACGCCATGAGGATTTCATCCTGGCCGATTTCTTTTTGTGATGACATTAAAAGACCGCGCAAAACATCGGACGCTTGAATGTTTTTATCCTGCAAACCAAGAGACAAAGCCTTTTTCCACTGGCTTTGAGCGCTTGTCAAAACCTGTGAAGCCCTTGCGGTTGCAAACGAACTTAAAATGCCCAAGCTTAGAAAGACGCTCATAAATAATTTCATAACAAAATTCCCAAAGATGCTTGACCAATAAAAGTGTTTTCTTGGCGAACATCTGTTAGCGGTTTGTCTTGATATCCCTGGTAACGACCTTCAAGGCGAAGGGCGAGACTGTTGGTCAACCAAAATCCAATTCCTGCTCCACCAGTGTAGGTAGGGGAGAAACCATTGTTGAGTGTTTCTGTTCGGCCATAACCAACCAATGTGTAGATGTCAAAGTGCAGAATCCAATTCGCAATATTCATTTTTCCGTAAACTGGATACCAGTCAGCAACAATCAAACCTGTTTGAATGGGACTATCGACGGGGGAAACTTTTTGTAATCCGTCATTGCCTGCGGCATGAAGTTGAGCAGCATTATTGAAAACGTTCTGTCCTTCATTGGTCAGAGTGTTCACATAACTTAAGTATCTCACGCCGACCGACCAATGTGGAGTGATGTGATAATCAATGTGACCACCAAAAGTTTGGGAGTTCACATAACTATCTCCGCCACCAACCATTCCGTAATCCACACCAAGTTCGAGGCGATTGTGTCTATCGACGGCACGCTTTTGCACGATTTCTACTGTGTTGTTTGGGCTGAGTGCACGAGCTCTTTGGACTACCGCTTGATCGTCGCCGAGGGAGTCAATCTCACTTGACACTGTATCTTGGGCAGGAACGCTTGTTTTTATCACCACTTTTTTCTGCGTGGTGTTGTTTGTGACAGTAGCGTTTGCACTGCTTGCTAAACTCAATGCGAGTAGCGGAATTAAATAAAGATTTTTCATAATCAATTACCTGACTTTCCAGATGAATCGGTGCTTGCACCTGCGGCTGCGGCTTGCTTAGCTCGGCCTTTTCCAGATCCAGAGTTGTGTTTCTTAATTGTCTTGGTTTGAGCTTTTGATGCACTCACCGGAGCGCTGGCGCTGTCGGCTGCTGCTGCAACTTCTGGAGCTGTTTGCATTGGGACGGCTTGCACTGCTGTGGCACTGACAGTTTGATCACAAGCCAAATCTTTTTTATTTACATTTAAAGTGATGTAGTCTTCAGAACCATTTTTTTTATGTCCGCCTGAAACGTTGGAGACTGTGACGATCAACTTTTTAGTCAATGGCTTAGCTTCTGAGACACTACAGCTAGGAGTCCAGGTGAAAGTGCAAATTTGATGGAAGCTCTCCGATCCTTCACATTTTAAAGCAGGTGCTCCTCCATTGACCGAGGGCCATTTCAGGGTGGCATTGGTCTCGGCGGAAACAGTTCCGATTTTTTCCTTGTCGGTCACTTCAAACTTAATGGTCTGAGGAATTCCTGCAGTCAAATCAATCGAGGTAGAGTTTGAAGGAATATCATTCCATTTTAAAAGTGGTGGTCTGACTTTAAAGAGCATTTCGATTCGGAAATTTTTCGCATCGATCGAAGTGTTCTGAGTCACGCTGCTTGAAGTGGTCGCGCTGAAGCAAAGATTTGCATTACTGGAGTAGAGGTCGTTTCTCTTGGGAAGTTTGACTCCAGCTTTAGAAATCATAAGGTAACTGTAAACAAACGCTCCATTTAAGGGTGCGGGATTTTGGATTTTGGAATCTGGATTGAGTCCAATGTCTGCGTATTCCTTATAATTATAACAGGGGTTTTCACTGTTTTTTCCGCCTTGATAAGACAGAATATTTAAAGTGGGGGCAGTCCCTTTGGATCTCAATGATCCGTCAAAAACGGTGATGGTGAAGGGGATTGTTTCGCCTTCGCTAGCGGTGGTGGGAACAGTGTTGTCTTGAATGCTTGGGCGAGTTCCTGATTGACCGACATAGATGGCAATCACTTTCGTCACGGGCGTGATCATTTGCTGACCACCCACGGTGGCCTGTCCGTAAGCTTCAAGGATAAGATCAAAAGCTTGGGGAATAACATTTCCATTGAGCACATGATTTGGTTTCCATTTGAATATCCAAACTCCAACATCACCTTTGATCGTTGAAGGGGTGAGAGTCGCTCCAGGAATTTCTGTGCCTAAGGACATTCTCAATTTCGAAATTCCAAGATTGTTCACGGATTCGACTTTCAGTTTTATCTCTCCGACTTCGTCGTCTGAAAAATACGCGAGATCATGTTTTTGCTCACAGTTGAGGCAACTGATTCTAAACGCATTCACTCCGCCGTAATTGACTGAGCTATTTTGTTTTTGCTCAGCAGATACTAGTGTCAGACCTTTGTAATCTTTCATCGCGTCAGCTTTGTCTCTTCCGCATCCGGAAAGTAGGGCTACAAGAGAAAGTCCTGTGAGGCTTGAGTAAATTAAATTCGTTCGAACATTTTTTATTTTCATATTTTCACCTTAACCTTGGCTAATTCTTTTAAGCACAAATGGATAATTCACTTTGACAATCACGCCGCCTCTTGGCTTGGGGAAGGGCCATGTCTTCAAGTGAGAAACAATACAACTTTCAATATTTTCGGAATGTAAACTTGAGCTTGTGACATCAGCGGCACTGACTTTGCCACTCCCATTGATCGCAAATTTGATGGCAATGCGACCATTTAAACCAGGAGCACTCTGCAAACCTTGCTCGTAACAATTTCTGATTTGTCCCAGGTGGCGTTGAATGACTTCAGCGATTTGCGCGGAATCAAGTCCGCCTTCGATCACGGCATCACTTTGCACGGGTTGGAAATAAGCAGTGGATGATCCCACTAAACTCATTTTTCCAAAACCTGCTTGACCGCCGCCTGCGCCATGTTTGCCGTATCCGCCTTGGCCAGATGCTTGTGCACCGGTTCCGAGGGGAGCTGCAATCAAACCTTTTGCGTAGAGAGATGTTTGCATTCCTCCGGAACCCTCTAATCCGCCAAGTCCTACACCTTGCGAAGTGTTGGTAGCGCTAAGTTTGATTCCACTTTTTTGATTGCTCTTTTGAAGTTGGCCTAAAACCGCTAAATCGCCGACGTTATTGAGACTTACTTCGGCATGTTTAGGAGGAGTTCTGGTGACTTTTTTAAGCTGAGCAATTGCTGAATGTTTCACTTTAGGAGGAGTTTTTTGCGCGACAGTGGGTTGGAATATGGACTTTTTAATATGGGGGGTGACAATTTTAATTTTCTCGGTGGGCCTGGTTTCAATAACCACCACTTGAGGTTCTTCTGGTTTCACATTCGAAATCAAAAAGTGTCCGATGATCATTAACAAAATAAGAGCAGCGGTTCCTGAACCTAACGTCCATTTCAAATAGAGGGGGAATGCTTTAACATCATCTGCTTGGGGGACAACGGAGAGAGCGTATTTTTCAACTTCGGGAACAAATCTAATCACGCCTTGGTCTAAGATTTTCAGTGGAGCTTTTTTAATTTTCTCCTTGGTGGTTTCGTGAAGGACTGTGAAATCAATGCCTTTGCTTTTTAGAATTTTAATCGAACTTCTCGTTTCAATGCGGCGGGTGTCGTGCCTGAGGATAACAAATGCCTCTTCCGATTCCCAGTTGAGGGCTCGCACCACTTGACCTTTTCGATTTTCTAAAACGTATGTTCCACGCATAAATAATTCCTTAATTTCTTTGTGCAGATTCTTTTAAACGATCTTTAAAGTTTTTTCTTACACCAATCAAATCATCCAAAACTTTGTCATCATCGACGTCTACCTTTGCGCCATTGGGATCTTGATATTGTCCGCCAACCATTTTGTCGTTGAAGTTATGATCAGTTTTCAGTTGTTGCGATGACGGTGTGGCCGCTTGTGCTGCTACGCCTATTAAAATCGTTAGAGCAAGACTGGTAATCAATTGAACTTTTGTGTATTTCATTCTTTTGTTCCTTGTTTGAGTTGAATCAAACGACTATCTAAATAAGCAACAAATATTTCATGTCCGGCTTTCTCTTCGAGCGAACGCAGTTCATTGATTTTTGCTTCATCAAAGGGTTCTTGTTTTACTGCATCCATGAGCTTTGCAATTTGATCGCGGGTGGGTTTTTCTTTGGCTTCTTTGAGCGCGTCATTTAAATCTTCCCGTAAAGATTTAAATCGATCTTCGGGAGCGATAACTGCCACTGTGCGAATTTGTTTTATCGCCAGACTGCGCATGGAGAACTGAGTGTTCTTGACTTCTGCAGCCATCTTTTTGGTGTCGGCTTTGTCCCACATGTCAGCAATGTGCACTGACATTCTATGAGCGGTTTGAGAGTAGGGAGCGGCTTGTTGAGTGAGCAGAGCTATGTACTGCAGATGATTTTTCTTGCTTAGTCCGCGAGGGATTGGCAGATGGGTGATTGCTTCACCTAATTTTGCATTTCGTTTTTGAAGTTCCGTGAGAGTGACAAGTTGAAGTGTCCAGTCACCATAGTTGATGGCGCGTTTGGCTTCGTTTTGAATTCTCTTCATAATGTTGAGATTAGCGCTCAAGGATTTTTTAAGAGGAGCTTTTAAAGGATGGAACTTTTCTGCTCGAATGTAATCGAAATCTTTTAAGAAGATAAAGCGGGAAAGCGCATGACCCGAAACTGTCATTCGCACCTTTTTCTTTTGTATCAGTTGAGATGCGAATCGATAGTCATTGGTTTGAGCGAATATTTCTAAACCTAAGCCTGCATAGAGTTCGGGGTTTTCTTTGAGCTCAGAGGAGTACTGGTTGAAAACCTTTAAAGGATTTGCGGCACTTTTCACAAATTTAGAAATAACAACAAGTCTCAATGTTTTATTTCGACTGATTTTTAAGAACTGTTCGTCATAAGATTTCGAGTTATTCCCAGAGAGTTCTGCAAGGAGAGATAGCTTTTGTAATCTTTGCTCTGGAGTGAGGGCTGTCATTTTCATTTTCTTAGCGATTTTAAAAGCCTGGTCAAAGTGCAAGTTCATTTCTGCAACCCACTCTTGCCGATTCAATGCCATCTCACGATCTTCAGTTCTCAATGGTTCAAGATTGAGAATCGCGGTTGCGGCTTTTTCTACTTCAGAAATATTTTTTAAACGTTCAGCTGTGACGAGACGATTTTTATAGATCGTGAGTTTTTCTTCGCGGCTTGCATGGGACAAATCAACCGCAGTCATTTCTGCTAATGCTCCGGCCAAAGCTCCTTTGTCTGCTTTTCCATTGATGACTTTGACTTGACGATTCAGCATGGCTTGTCTGGAGACTTTTTGAAATTCAGCAGAACGGGTGATGAACAATTTTGAATATTCCTGAGACCATGCTTGCAGATTTGTTTCATTTTTAGAAGCAATGAGAGCTTCAATAGAAGTGTCGGCAGCTTTTTCTCTAACCGCTTTGTCACCATCGCTGGTGATGGCAATTGCGTGAAATTGCTCGGCTGCTGAAGTGAAATCTTTTGATTCATACGAAACGTGAGCCAGTTGGTATTTAACGCTCTGAGCTTTTTCACCCTTAGGATTTGCTGCAAGGTAATTCATGTAGGCTTTGATTTGGAGAGTGCTGTCTTGAGAAAGTTCGGCGGCATCAATTTGGCCTAGCAAAGAGCCTTCAAAAAGTTTGGATGTAGATTTGTCTAAAGTGGCGCCTGAGCTGCTGGTAATTCCAGCACATTGATTATACAGATCGAAGGCTTCTTTATAGAGTTTTGCTTGTTTTGCAGTTTGCGCTGCCCAGAAAACCATTTCTGCCTCAGGGAATTGACTGATGTAGCCAGTGAACGCGCGGACAAGTTCAGGAGTTGGGGTTCTTTCTTCGGCCGCAGTCCAATCGGTGATCAATTTTTTGCCGCGAGATTTTAGAAGGTCGCAGTTTCTTTCTTCTTTTTTACAGCCATTCTTGTTCCATCCAGCGAAGAATAATCCAAGTTCGTCTGCAGTTTCCTTTTTATGTCCCAGGTCATATTGAATTTGGGCTAAACCGAGATGCTCTTCGAAGTCTTTAGCGCGATGATTTTTGGAATCTTGAATGTGATAAACAAGAAGTGCCGCTTTTTTCTTCCCCAAACGATCAAGTTCACTCGCGAAATAGGTGAGGTTTGAATCTTTAGAAGATTCGGGGCTGAGGTCGACGATTTTTTGGACATCACTCAATTCAATCGTAGTTTTCTGGGCCGTGAAGGTTGCCAAATCATGTGACGCATTTTCTTTAAGGGTGTTGTCAACTGCGGTGTCTTTCAAAATTGCAGTCATTATGCTCATTGCTTTTGCAAGTTGATCTTTATGAAATGCGCACCAAGCAAGGCGTGAATTGATATAAGACGTACGACTTTTATCAATAAGCGCATTTTTGAAATCTTTCTCGGCATCGGAATATTTCATTTTCACTAAAGCGATTTCACCGAGATCCAAATAGGCCTGAGCAATCACTTCGGTGGAATAATCGACTTTATTTTTTAGAATATTTTTATAAAGATCGGTGGCTTTTCCGCTTTGATCTGTCAATTGATACAGGTGAGCCATCTGAGAGATTGTTCGAGATTTTGATTCTTGATCGCCAACACTTTTAATAATGGAATTATAAGTGCCGAGAGCTTTTAGTCGATCTGCCTTGGATTTTTCTACTTGTTGCAACTGTTCTTCTAAACGAGCGCGATCAGAATAAAGATCTGCCAATCTCATCTTCAAAGCGATCTTTGAAGAGCTCCCGGTGGAATCATTTTGATCTGCTTGGTTTTGAGTATAAGTGAGGAGATGCTCAAGCTTGGTGATGACAAGATTTGTCGATTCCAAATTCATAGTTTCAGCATGGGCTTGCACACTTATATGAGTGCTCATTAAAAATGTAAGAAGGCCCAGTGCTAAATTTTTCATTTGCTTACCACTTGAGTCGGTAAGACCGCAAATTGGAAGTGTTCAAATCCTGCGTGAGCTGCGGCAAGAATAATAGGATTGAGCGCTTCATATGATGTTCCGCGATCGGCCTGAACTATGAGATTCTCTTTATTGGTGATGCTGATTAATTCTTTGACCAAATTTCCAATGGAGATCTGTTTGTTATCTACCGAGTAGGTGAGGGAACTGCCACTGCCTTGAATTTTAACGACTGTTCCAAATCCGAGCGCTTCACTTTGTGTGGCGCCAGGTAGTTGATACTTGCCTTTCCAATCGAGAGGCTGGCCAGAATTAGTGGCATTGGTGAGAAGAAATATAACCAAAATACAAAATGCGTCGACCAAAGATGTCAGCATGATGCTGAAGATCATGGATTTTTTTTTGGCCGCCTTTTCAGGACGGAGCATTGATTGGGTGCTCAGCAATCCCTTTAGACTTTGTTCTTTTAAAAAACTTCTACCTAACATCTTCTATTCCTTTATTTTCATCACTCATTAGAGTGGCGAAATTCCTACGTCTTTGATTCCCACTTTTTTCATTTGGTCCATCACGCTGATAATGTCGCTATAGGCGGTGAGCTTTGATGGCATCACCAGACCCGTGTTGATTGTTGGAACATGACTTTTCACAAACGCCATTACCTGTGGCACTGCCGAGAGCGGAACTTGTTTAGAAAATCTTTCGTTCTTAGGAACGTCTTTCAAATCGAGTTGGATCATTCCGCTAGGAGTAAGAGTGGCCCAAATAGCAGGGGGATTAGTTTTGGCAGTTTTTGCCTGTCCACCCAAACTCTGAGCCGATTTTATTGCTCCCACTTGAATCCAAACGATAGTCATCAGGAGAAAACAGATGCAGACGGAAAGAATATCGATCATCGGGATGATATTTAATTCGAAGTCTAATTCTTTTTTGCGTGACATAAGTTTCTCCTTTTCCGGTTATCTAGCTTTTTTGATTGAGACTGATTCATTGTTAAAGCTGAGCCAGTTGAAAACCATGAGTGCTGCTTGATTTAAATCTTCAGAAAGTGCGTTAGCTCGGTTTGTGAGAACTGCGTACATCACGAGAGCAGGAATCGCCATGATCAACCCGTAAGCGGTAGAATGCATCGCGATTGAAATACCTTGGGAAAGCAAAGCGGCTTTTTCCATTGGGTTAGCGTTAGCCACTGATGCAAATGAATCAATCAAGCCAACGATGGTTCCTAATAGACCTAATAATGTTCCGACGTTTCCGATCATCGCCAAAAATCCAGTGCGTTTTTCTAATTTAGAATTTTCTGCGAGTAAAACTTCATCCATGCGGGATTGAATTTCTTCACGTCCACCCATGTCTAAAGACGCTTGAGCTCCAACTTGAATCACGCGAGTGATGGCTTCGGAATCGCCCATTTTCATGGCGCGAGTGAGAACTTTATCGATTTGGCCTTTGCGGATATCATCTTCGAACAAACGAGCCACGGCTTTTTGTTTGTCGTTACGTTTGAAGTACAGAGCTGAAACTCTCTCTACAATGATGGCTAAAGAAAACATTTGAGCTACGAAAATAACCCACATCCAGATGCCGCCATGTTGAAACGCACCCACAACACTTGAAAACAGACCCATATACTTCCTCGCTTTTTAAAAATTAATTCATCTCTGATCGGTGCCGAAGTCGGCTTCCGTTTCAGAATTTGTCTTTCGCTTGGTATAAAGCAATGAAGGTGCCAGCGCCAAAATGGGTTAAACCGCCGTTGATATGAAATGGTTACACTCAGTGACAATAATTGCCGTCACTGTTTGAGTTTACGGTCAACTAAAGCTATATGATAGTAACTATCACTTATGGAGGTTCCCATTGGCCCGATCGCGCGCAATTTTGACTCTGCTTGCACTCTTATCACCACTCTTGCTGCTTTCTGAGAAAGCCCATGCCAGCGAAGGTTACTTCGGTTACGTTTACACTTTAGATACGACCCCTGCCGATCACTGGGAGTATGAACAGAAGCAGACCATGCGCACTGGGAAGGCTCGCGGGAGTTACACGGCAGTCGATCTCAGAAATGAGTTCGAATACGGAGTCACTGACAAATTTCAGGCCGCTTTCTATATAAATAGCTCTTACAACTACCTAAAAAACATTTATCTCCCAGAGGATATCTCAAACAATCTGCCGGATAAAAACGAATTCAATGTGAATGGAGTGTCGGTAGAATTCATTTATCGTGTATTGAGCCCTTATAAAGACGGCGTAGGTCTAGGCTTTTATATCGAGCCTGAAGTTGCAGTCAGAGACAAACAGACGGGGCAAGATAAAATCGAGAGATCACTCGAGACCAGAATAATTTTGCAAAAGGATTTCTTTGGTGATCAGATGGTTACAGCATTTAATTTTATGTTGGAACCCGAGTGGGAAATAAACGATGGAGCTTCATCGAAAGAGCTCTGGGCAGAATTCACGTTGGGCGCAAATTACCGCGTTCATGACAATTGGTTTTTAGGGGTCGAATTAAGAAATCATATGGAGTTCACGGACATGAATCTTCAAACCCAAGAACACTCGGCTTATTTTGCTGGGGTAGATGTGCATTATGGTGGTGAAGCCTACTGGTGGACGGTTACTGTGTTGCCGCAAATTGCCGGCTGGCCGAGAAATCTCGGTATTGGTAATGATGGTGTTCCTGTGACCAGCTCTTATGCGCATCTGGGGCAACACGAGAATATTGAGTTTCGGGTGGCATTCGGAATTCCATTGGGCACGGAGCACTCTCACGCACATTGATATTAGCTATTTATTAGTTCTAGAAAAGGAGATGGACCTTGTTTTCTAAGCCTGGAGTTTTAGTTCTCAGCCTACTTGGACCCGCGTACGCGGTGACTGCTCATTGCGAAATTTATATGACTGAGCACAAAGCTGTGGATTTAATATTCCCCGGCCAGAAAATGGTCAAGAGTCAGATTCTTTTGACTTCGAATCAGATCACTTTGATTGAGAAATTATCTGATGATTCCGTGAAAAATAAAACAATCACCGTCTGGAAAAATAAAAATAAAGATGTTGTTGTGATTGATCGGGCTCTCGGGAAACACGAGATGATCACCTATGCCGTGGGAATCACTTCCAAAGGTAAAGTCAAAGGCATTGAGATATTGGAATATCGAGAATCATACGGGCATGAGATCAAGCGCGATGCTTGGAGAAATCAATTTGTAGGAAAAGATAAAACAGCTCTTTTCAAACTCGACAAAGACATCAAAAACATCAGCGGAGCTACCCTTTCTTCTTCTCACGTCACTGCGGGAGTCAAGAGAGTGTTGGAATCATATGACATCATTAAACAAGAAATATAAAAGATCTAAACCCTTGCTGGGTACGTTTTTTCAAGTCTCTCTCGATTTGGCGCCCGGTTCTACTTTAGCCGAAGGATTTTTTTCAACTTTCGACACTGAAGTTTTCGCCGATGCCATTTTTGCAGCGGCCTTTGAGAAGGCGCATAACTTAGAAAAAATATTTTCTCGATTTTCAAATGAACCTTTTGAGCGGCGAGAAAACAACCAAGATTTTAATCTTCTGTTAGGATTGGCTTTGGATATCCAAGAAAAGACGGATTCAGTTTTTAGAGTTCGTAAAGACGCTGGATTTTCTGTCGATCTGGATGGAATTTCAAAAGGCTTTATTGTCGATGCTGTTGTTGAGGAGATTTTGACTCTTGTTTCTAGTAAAGATTTCTTGAGAATCTTTTCTGAGTCGAAAGTTTTTGGTGGAGTGGCTCCCAATGGTCTATTTGAAAGTTTGCTTGTCAGTGGAGTAGTGAATGCCGGTGGCGACATGCGCTTTTTTAACAAAGTGAATTCGCAGATCGATTTGCGACTCGGAAATTATGATATCCCAGTATTACGGAAGATCGAAACCCATTTTAAAGCCATTGCGACAAGTTCATTAACGGTTTCGAAAAACAATGCACAATCGACCACTAGATATGAACTTCCGCTTCGTGCGAATCTCACGAGTGATCATGCGGCCGTCGTGCTGGCTGACACCTGCAGCGTAGCTGATGCTCTGACCAAGGTGGCCTTGTTTGGCACGCCTTCAACAATTCAGAAAGCCTGCGATCAATTTAAATCTGAAATTTTGATTTTTGATTCCTTTGGCGAAGTGGCGGAAAGATATTTCCATGATGAAACACTGCTCACAGAAAATATAATCCAGGATGATCAAACCTTGGATTTGTTCTCTGAACTTATAGCCCCATGAAGCTTCAAGGGAGATTCAAGAAAATATTTATTTATAGTTTTCTTGCACTCTATGTCACGGGTTTGATTGTTTGGCTCATGCAGAAATTTTTATCTCACGACTACGGAATGGGATTAGAATCACCGCCTTCGCGAATCTGGATTTTGAAAGCTCATGCGGTTGTGAGTTTTGCTTTCTTGATTGTCTTTGGGTATTTCATCCGCGTTCACATTCAACCGGGATTAAAAGGAGTTGAGAGGAAACGCGGAGGATTGTTTAATCTCGCCATACTGGGATTTCTAACTTTGACGGTACCTTTTATTCTTTACGCAGTTGACGAAAATTTCAAAAATTTGGTCACGGGCCTGCACACCTACGTTGGCCTGGCATTTATTTTGCCTTACTTATTCCATCAGAAAAAGAAGGCTGCTGCCAAATCCTCTGAGTTTAAGTAGAAGAAAATTCCTCCACGCTTTGTATTACTAATTCTCAGGCGGCGAGTTTTCTATTTTGCTTTTTTGGAAGTGTGATTGTGAAGCAGGTGTGATGATTGGTTGGATCGATTTCAATACGACCGCAATGACTTTCAATCATTCCTCTGGAAACGCTTAAGCCCAATCCCATGCCTTTACCAATTTCCTTGGTAGTAAAAAATGGCTGCATGATTTTATTTCTGAGCTCTTCTTTAATCCCAGTTCCGCTATCAATGACGGAAAATCTAATTTCAGAGCCAATGTCTTGCGCCGTAATTTTAATCCACTTGATCGGAAGTTCTCGAATGGCGTCAATGGAATTCAAGATCAAGCTAAATATAACCTGACACAGTTGAATAGATCGACATTCTAATTCCATATTTACTGGAATTTCAATCGAGAATTTTATGCCGTTTTCTTTTAGTTTATTCAAATAAAGGTTTGTGCTTTCGGTGACAACATCAGTTAGTTTGGTGTTTTCAAACGAATCTTCATCAGCATCTTTTGAGAATGTTTTTAAGCTTTGAGTGATTTTTGCCATCCGCGTGATAGTTGTTTTGATTTTATCTGACCACTGAATAGCTTTTTCTAAATCCAGGGAAGGCCTCATGAGCATATCTTTGAGCTGATCGATCTTACCAGCAACAATTGCGAGGGGAGTGTTGATCTCATGCGCTATGCCTCCCGCCATTTCACCAAGTGCGGACATTTTATAATTTTGCGCTAGAACTATCTCCGCTTTTTTTCTGTCTGTGATGTCGTGCACAACAATATTGATGGTGGTGACTTCGCCGGCGACATTCGTACTAATCGCTATTTTTGTTGAGATATGCTTGAGGTTTCCGGATCTCGTTATGATTCTTCTGTCCTTTGCGCGGGAAGTTTTTGTTTTTATGGAATCTGCGATGCTGCTTCTTGCGTCATGAACATCGTCGGGATGCACAAGGGAATAGTAAAGTTCTGAACTTGGTTTATCGATTTTGGGATCTAGTTCAAGTATGCGAAATATTTCATCAGACCACGTGATTGTGTCTGTTTTGGGTTTAATGACTGCGTTGCCTACATGGGCAATGGCTTGTGCTAGATCTAAAGCTTCCTTACTGCTTTTAATTTCCTCAATCAATCGATCTTTTTCATAGCCGAGCGAAAATGTCGACAGAGCGAACTTGTTTACCCTTAAAGATAAAATACTAAAGATCACGAGGTAGCTTAGGGCCACCGCAACTAATTCATGTCCCATGGTAAATTTTGAAAAAAAGAGAGTTAGAATGTAAGGAGTAAGACAAGTGAAAAGGAATATTTGTGCCGCCATTGAAGATGAGCAAAATGCAATGGAGGCGGCTGCGGTAATTCCTGAAAGCATACAGCCCATCATGACCTGATGAGTAAATGATTCCGGAAGTAAAACAGAGCCAGCAATTCCCCAGGATAAGCCTGAAAGAAAAACTCCAACACAAAAAAGTCTTTCCCAATAAACCGGATCGAAATCCTTTCCTTCGTGAATTATTTTTCTCAAAAATCTAAGGGAAATAACAACCCTAATGATAGACAGCGCTACAAATTCCATAGACCAAGCAATGAGTAACGTTTTTGGGACGACCGTGCGATAGGCGGAGAAGTACACTGCTGCAACGAAGAGTGCACTGAATTCCGTTATCGTATTTTGCTGATAGAGCATGCGGACTCGGACTTTTGCTAGCTCGTGACTTTTTAATGGCATGAGTTTATATCGGCTTTGCAAACGCGAAGTTTTACTGAAATTAATGAGACTTAGGACCAGCTTATGAATATTTAGAGTCTCCTGGTAATTTAATTGACGAGGTCGCAATCGAGTCCCGCAAATAGGCTGTCATGGACGCGCATTTGTGTTGAAAGCGTTTTAGCTTCGCCATCACTTGAATAAGCGAGAGTGCTGACGCTTGTGGCTAGGTTTTCAATCGACACCGTATTAATGTGGCCCTCTGCAACGTCGGCTTTAAATTTTACACCTTTATCGGTGAACTCGACTTGAGCAAATCCAGTTTTAACTTCTACGTCCTGACCACCAAGTTTCCCTTGGGAAACACTCGTGCAACTCAGTGTTGACGCACTAGAGTTGGAGGAAATAAAACCGCAAATAAAAATTGAAAATAGATTCAAAAATGCAATCGCAGCGATTGGACTAGCAACTAAAATTTTTCTATTCATGAAGCCCCCTTTATGGTTTTATCATTTCATATGAAAATCAAACTTTCCAAACTAAATTTTGTTTCAATTATTTTTTCTGCCGTCTTTCTCACGGCATGTCAATCCGCTGAAGTTGCAAAGGCACCATTCGCAAATCCGGCTGTCAAAAAGAAGAGTGGCCTCGTTTACAATGAAGGCGCGCCTTATTATTGGGTTGAAGAAGGAATCAGGGGAAATGCAATTTTAAGGACCATAAGCGAGGGCGGTGGAACCTGCCCTGCACTAAAAGTTGGGTCTAGCTCTATTCCCCTTTATGGACGAGCCGCTATTACCAAGACTTTCCCAAGTCAAATTTGTGAACTGGGCCTCAAGAGAAAGCCATCAGGTGTTTGGACGACGGAAAAAAATCCAAATGAAGCCACTGTTCCTATAAGTGAGGTACCAAGTTACATATTGGATTTTGATAAGATCCCTTTACCAAAGTCTCGAATCACAAGAATCGCCGTTATGGGTGACACTGGCTGTCGAGTGAAGGTGAATGAAAAAGGTGCCGCGATTCAAGGTTGTGGAGATAAGAATTCTTGGCCCTTTGCAAGCTTAGCGAACTCAATGGCGCAAGAGAATCCTGAGCTTGTGATTCATGTGGGGGATTATCATTACCGAGAATCGGCTTGTCCTGTAGGACATCCCGAATGCCAAGGCATCACTTCAGGTGATGTGGCTAACAGTTGGATGGAAGATTTTATTTTGCCCGCTGATCCTTTGTTAAAGACGGCTCCCTTTATTTTTGTACGTGGCAATCATGAGGATTGCAATCGCTCAAAAGAAGGTTGGATGAGATTCTTAGATCCCCATCCTTACACTGCAAACTGTGTGAACAATATTGATCCTTACTTGATCCCCATGGGCTCTGTGGTTTTAGCCGTGATCGATGCCACTGATGAAACAAACATTCAAAGAAGTTTAGATATTCTTTCTAAAAATAAAACTTTAGAAAATCAAAAACTATGGATTTTAACTCATCGACCGTTTTTAACTGAAACCAAATTAATAAAAAATAAAATTAAAACTAAAATACCAAAAAACATGGATGTCGGAGTTGTCATTGCCGGCCACATCCACATTTTGAGTTTAAATAGATTCAACGACAATCGTCCCCTTGAATTTATAGTTGGTGCGAGCGGCACGGCTCTGGATAAATTTCCAAAAGAAGATCCTGATTTTGTCAGCTTTGACAGTTTTGGTTATTTGACTATTGACCTCGTGACCCAAGGAGAATGGAAAGTGCGTATCCATGATCAAAAAGGTCAAGTCATAAGCCTGTGCCAAATGAATGAAGATTCTCATAAGAAATCATTTCTCGCTTGCGTGCAAAAGACCCCCTGACATAGGCTCTGCCTGACATTTACCGGGGGGTAATATTATGCGATCGTTCTTAAAGGGGCGCCTACATTCTGTAGGCATGTTGATTTTAGTCGTTTTCATTTCTCTTGGATTTTTTCCCTGTCGAGTGCAAGCAAGCAGCACCACCAAATATTCTGCCGACATTTCCAAATACCTTGGATTAAACATGGATCACTTTGATTTGGTAGCTAGCCACGTCCATCTCAGTGCACTCGGTGTGATCGATCAATTTTTGACTCCAGATGGAGCTGCGACTTACAACGATTGGACAAACGTCCTCAAGATCAGAGAAAATAGTTTGGTTCACGAATCTAGCGGAATGAGATTAAAAACTTTAGGCGAAGCTCGCGATCAGCACGATATAAGTGCGATGGTTGCCCAAGGGTTGGTTTTTCACGAGATGGCGCACGCTGAATTTGAAATGTTTGTGAAGAAGCAGCGCAATCCTGTGGATTTTGAACTCTACAACGCACTTTTTAAAACAGCATATGTCATTTCAAAAAGAATCGCCCCGGAGTTGTCATCGAGCGATCTCCGAGTGTTGATGTCTGAGATCTTTGCCTATTATCACGAAGAAGTTTTTGGAACTCTTTTAGAAAACGTCAAAAACATTTTGATCCAGAACATGTTTGATTTTGGACGAAACTCATGCGTGGACAGTGAACGTTTCTACACTCGCCTATACAATGAGAGTCCAAGAAATTTTTTAGCTTATTCTTACGGTCTGAATTTGGACATTCCTCTAGAGTCAGAAATCACCAATAGCTTTGTGTTTGTAAAAGGAAAGTCCGTCGATTACCGCCCAGTAGCTCACGAAATGCAGCCTGTTCTCAAAGCTTTATGGAATCATTTTGACTTTTATTTTCATCCGCCACATTCTCTGAGAGAACTTTTGGGTCATATGAATTCTCAAGAATCAGTTTTGAGTTTCATCAGTCCCTGTAGAAAAAGATTTTTGGAGAGCAGAAAAAATGAAAACTGAAGTTGCTGTTTTAGCCGGTGGATGCTTCTGGGGGATGGAAGATATCATTCGAAAAATCCCTGGAGTGATTGAAACTGAGGTTGGCTATTGCGGCGGAACCACAAAGTATCCCCGCTATGAAGAAGTCAAGACTGGGAAAACCGGTCACGCCGAATCTATTGAAATAGAGTTTGATCCCACGCAAACTAAATTTGAAGCAATCTTAGATTTTTTCTTCCGCATGCATGACCCCACTACCAAGAATCAACAGGGCAATGACATGGGCTCACAATATCGTTCAATAATTTTTTACCAAAACGAAGATCAGAAAACCGTCGCCGAAAATAAAAAGAAAGAAGTTCAAGATTCCGGACGCTGGTCAAGGCCGATTGTGACTGAAATTATTCCCGCCGAACAGTTTTATTCTGCCGAAACCTATCACCAGGATTACCTGCAGAAAAATCCTGGTGGTTACACTTGTCACTTCCTCAGAGGCTGATTTCCGTCAGTCACATTTTTGAGTCGATTCAAACATGATTTCCCAGAGGCAAATTTTTCTTTCAGCCAGATATACGGAAAAGCTTCGGTAAATATTGATCTAATTGCTCTGGCTTGTTGGGGGTAGCGAACTGACCCATCTCCGACGTAAGCAGAGCGAGCATTTTTCCATTTGTTTAAGAATTCTTGAAGCGAAGTTTCGTTTTCAAACTTAAAACGTGAAATGACAACGTCTCGCACTATCGGATTTGATTTTTCATTCTCTTCAAACAATGTGGGAACAAGCGAACTTGAGAGAGTCAGGTCTTCATTCCTTGAAACGAGAACCTGAAAGCGAGAAGCTTTGGTGCGCCTTAATACAAAAGTGTGAGCGGCTGCACCGAACTTAGTTGGAAGATCAAAGGGCGAGTAGACAACAAAATTATACGGTTGAATGTCTGTTTCTGGCTCTTTGATGACAACAAATGATTTTGCCAGGTTGGCCTCAAGCTTTTCCCAAGATTCATAGGGCCCGCGGCCGGGTCTTTCACTAAATGTCTTCAATGCATCGAAAGCCGAAGCATAGTCAGTTTCCGTTACTTTTGAGAGCGCCGTTGATGTGAAACCAGCCAGTAGCAGACTAAATACTATTACGAATGGCTTCATTCCTATCCCTTAATCCTTTGGAGAGCATGTTGTTGTGTTTTGTTAGCTTTCTAATGCAATAGCAGGGCCAAAAACAAATGTATTGAAAAAGAATTCGTCCTGAAGTAGTTTGGAGCGAATTTAAAAACAAATGGAGTTTTAACTCGATGGCTAAATTATCAAAAATTGCGAACAATGACCGAAAAAAACGAGTGACTGAACAGTATCGTGAAGTCCGACAGGAACTGCGTGCTCTTGCTAAGAGTATCAAATTGTCTCCTGAAGACCGATCTGAAGCTCGACGTAAACTCGAAGCTCTGCCACGAAATTCCTGTGAAAACAGAATTCGTAATCGTTGCCGAGTGACTGGCCGCCCACGTGCGGTTTACAAGAAATTTGAATTGTCTCGCTTGACGTTCAGACAGATGGCCCTCAAAGGTCTCTTGCCTGGCGTAACAAAAGCCAGCTGGTAGTTCATCCTCTCAGTCTAAGAGGGAAATTAGAAGGTCAATTTGAGAAATCAAATTGGCCTTTTCTATTGTAGACCCTAGTGATTTTCCCGGGCATTGCAAATTCTAGGAAACAATTGTTCGAAGAAAGGCTGGCTAGATCAGCTTTTTCTATTTTAGTGGCCTTGGATTTATTTTCGACAATCACTGCATGAAAAAAATCTCCCTTAGAAAGTTGACTGATCTCATTCTCAATTTTCAAAAACATGGCCGGGCGGTGAGAGAACGTTTCAACCACTCTTTTCTTCGAGAGTAGATTTTCGCTTTCTAAAAACAGCAATGCCCTCAGCGCAGTTTCCAGTCCCGTTGTTCCGAAGGCCGCAGAAGTGAATTCGCGAGTTTTTAATGATGCCTCGTGCGGAGCATGATCAGTCGAAACAAAATCAATAATTCCTTCATCTAAACCCTGCTGTAAAACTTTGCGGTCGTTGGCTGATCTCAGAGGTGGATTCATCTTAAACGAGCTATCGTTTTCACGGATGTCTTCTGTGGTGAATAAAAGATGGTGAGGGCAAACTTCACAAGTGATGGGCAATCCTTCTTTTTTAGCCTGGGCTACAAGTTCAATTGTCTGCGCGCTTGAGACGTGAAGCACGTGATAATGCGCTTTTGGATGTTTTCTCAATAGCGCGATGTCTCTTTTTACCATTTCAACTTCAGGATCAGCAAAATAGGGCTTCACGCCAAGTTTCTTTTGCACGCTCCCCGGAGCAAGAACACCTCCGTGACCAGGAAATTCTGCGTGCTGAAGCAAAGGAAGACCTGTCTGCTCTGAAATTTGAAAAAGTTTTTCCATGAGTTCGTCAGAGGCCAGGCCTTTCCCGTCATCAGTCAGTGCTTTCACGCCCCATTTTTTAAGCGAGAGTCCTTCGACTGGCATTTTTCCGTTTTGCCCCACTGTCATGGCGGCAGACAAATAGACATTCACCCCGAGTTTGTCCATCCAGGGTTTAAGTTCTTTCATGGCGATGTCACAAATTTCCGGAGTATCAATTACAGGCTGAGTGTTTGGCATGGTGAGAAGAGCCCCGTAACCCCCGCGAAGCGCTGCTTTGATACCGGTCTCGGCTGTTTCCTTCTGACTCTGACCTGGAACACGCAAGTGGGCTTGAGGGTCAACGCCAAGTGGGTGAATCAATGCGTCCTTGGGTTCATACACGACGTGATCATGAAAATTTTCACCGTTTGAGATCGAAGATGGATAAATATCGACGATTTTTCCATCGTGAACGATGATGTCTTGAGCGACTTTCACCTCTGACGTTGTCCAAAGATCACAGTTTTTAATCAGAAGTTTTGATGCGTTTGGTGTGTGTGATGATTGAGTCAATGAACCGCTCCCTTATTATTTAAATATTTACAGTTGCAAAATAGCGGGGAGTAGGGGTAATTTCAAGCGCTCAGATAAAGATCAAGAAAGGTTTATTTTATGGCACGAGTTCTAATCACATTGGAATGCACAGAAGCACGTAAAGAAGGCAAACCGCCCTCTCGTTACTCCACATCAAAAAACAAAACTAAGACACCGGATCGCCTTCAGAAAATGAAGTTCAATCCGTTCCTGCGAAGACATACTTTGCACAAAGAAATTAAGTGAGGATTTTTTAAATGAGAGAACAAAGAGAAACTAGAGATTCAAGAGGCGCACACGGTTCTGACCGAAGTGCTGGTGGTCGTGACGGTGGCGGACGCGATGGTGGCGGCCGTGACGGTGGCGATGAAAAAGGCGGAGGATTCCGAGGCGGAGGACGCCGAGGACGACCACGTCCCGCAGTCGATTTGGTTTTCGATTACAAAGATCCTGAAAGTCTCAGACCGTTTGTTACCGAACATGGAAAAATTATTCCTGCTCGTGTGAGCCGACTGAGTGCTAAACAACAAAGATCATTAAAAGTGCACATTAAACGTGCTCGCACACTTGCACTTCTTCCTGTTGGAACAAAATATATCAACTACGAAGAACAACAAAGCAGCTATCGTGATCGCGGAAGTCGCGGCGGTTTCGGCGGCGGCCGTGACGGTGGAGATCGCGGCGGTGGCGGCGGTTTTGATCGTGGCGGCGGCGGTGGATTTGGCGGCGGGCATGATAGAGGCGATCGTGGAGACCGTGGTGGACACGGCGGTGGTGGTTTCGGTGGTGGTCATCAACGAGGAGCTGAATAATGTCTCAATTTTGTGAACTTACCGGTATCGGTCCCAGATCAGGAAACTTGGTCAGTCACGCGAACAATAAAAATAGAACGCGTTGGCTGCCAAATATCACTCACAAGAGATATATCATTGAAGAGATCGGGCGTTCGATCACTTTGAAGATTTCTGCTAACGGAATCAAGACAATTCAAAAGCAGGGCGGAATTGCCAATGCCATTTTCAAAGCTCGTGAAGAAAATCTCTCCGCGCGCTTGGTGAAAATAAAGAGAAGTCTTGAAAAGCGAAAAAAGCCTAGCATCAAATAAAATATTAAGGTCCATGATGGCATTCGGCACGGGCTACTTATCCGCGCTGATTTTCATCGATCTCATTCCTACAGTAAAAAATCGCTCGCCGTGGATCCTGGCGGGCGTTGTTTTAGTATTTATCTTCGATCGATTTGTTTCCCCTCATCTCAATTTTTTAAATACCAGTGTAGATTCTTGTTCTCATCATGATCATTCGCATGACCACGGTCATGGGCATTCGCATGCGCCTTTGCTGGATGTCGCTGCGGCCTGTTCGACGGTTGGTTGTCTTACTTTCTGTGCGCTGTTTGACGGAGTGGCCATTCGAACTACTTTTCTATCGAGCACAGGTTTGGGACAAAAAGTTTTAATTGGGCAAATTTTCCATCTCATCCCTGAATCATTGATTGTTTTCGGGGTCGCATTAGCCGCTGGAGCCACAGTTTGGCGAGCTCTCATGTCTTTAGGAATCGTGCTATCTGCATTAGGTTTGGGATTGCTTGCTCCTTCGATTTTCTCGCAATGGCAGGAGTATCTCTTGCCCATTTCAGGCGGGATTCTTGTGTACATCACGTTTTCACAGCTTCTGCCTATTTCTGCAGCTGGCAAACGGGGAGCAGCATTTGCGCTACTCGGTGGACTGGTTTTCTTGGGAATTTATCATTTTTAGAAAATTATAAAATTTGAAACTTACTAGAGCGGGAAGTTAAAGGTCGAACTCTTTAATTTGCTCATTGAGCTTCTGTAAAATTTCTTGAGTTTTTTTCCTAATTTCCGTTTCTGCGCCTTCTACTTCCGGTTTCACTGGTTCGGGCACAACGACTTTATCCCAATCATCGAAAGCTTTTTGAAGTTCGATCAGAGTGGATTGCAAAATAATTTTTTGAGGCTTGTCGTTTTTTTTTGGTGTCGTCATTATGTTATAAACATGATCGAAGATAAAAAATGTGCCGTCAAGGGAATTAGAAAATATACGTGTACCCTGTCGGTATCGATTCCGCCAAACCCAGATGAGTGTTCGAGTCAGCAACGCTGAGTATATTTGGACCAGAGTCTAGGTTAGGTCTGATGATTTCAACCCGATAGGAAGCATATGAGTTTAGCGAAATATCGAATGTTAAAAAAATATCTTCAAGCGTTACTCTTGATCAATTTCTTTTTATTGTTCACGGGAATAGTGGCTGCGTTTTATTTTTTTAAAACTGGAATGGTTCAACCTGAAGCCATGATGTTCATTGGCTTAGGGGTTCTCATTTTTGGAATTGGTTTGCCTTTATTTTTTATTAAACGAATGGAAAACTCTGTCCGTGATCTTCAAACTAAAACTCAACAGACAGTTAGCCGGTGGGTTGCACTATGGATTGAATCACAAAAGATTGATGGGAAAGATGAAAATACGATTTCTGACCCTACTTTTTGGGTTAATCTCGTTTTGATGGGTGTGGAAACAATGGAGTTTGAATTTAAAAATCCTATTTTTCAATACATCGCAGATATGGCTCCTATGATCAGGCAAGCACTTAAAGAGCACAAGCGCAGTGGAAAGAAAAAGACCCGCATCGTTTAATTCTCATTGGCATTTGCTCTATTAAACCGGCAAAATGGTAATCTCAAACCTTGGAGGTTTTCAAATGTCCGGAAAAAAAATAATTCGTACCGCTCATGCTCCCGCTCCTGTCGGCCCCTACAGTCAGGCCGTGCTTTCTAATGGATTACTATTTTGTAGCGGTCAAATCGCGATTGATCCTGCAACCAACGAAGTGCTGAAAGGCACTGTCACAGAACAAGCCATACTAGTCATGAAAAATATTAAAGCCGTTTTGACTGAGGCTGGAGGCGATTTTAAAAATGTCGTCAAGACCACGATATTTCTAAAAAACATGAGTGACTTTGCTGCGGTCAATGAAGTTTACGGTGGGTATTTTACAGAAAATCCACCAGCGCGAAGCACAGTTGAAGTTTCGGCTCTCCCTAAAGGGGTTGATGTTGAAATCGAAATTATCGCGGCTATTTAAATATCTCATCTATCTATTGATCTTTTTGTGGATTGTTATTCCGATTTTTGGAATGAACGAGTACTCAGAGATCATTAGAGGCACTCTCCCGCGTTCTTACAATAGTCGCGCTGATTGTGGTGTCGTTCTTACTGGGGGGCCAGGGCGGATCCGTGAAGGACTCGCGCTAATGAGCCGCAGACAAATCAAAAGACTTATTATTTCTGGCGTTCATCAACACTCGACACTGATGGATATGATTCCTGAAGTAGTTTTTTCTCCGGAAATAGATTTGGAAAAAGTTATTTTAGAACGACGTTCTAATTCTACTGCCGGAAACGCCCAACAGAGTTTAGCTTTGGTGGAAGCTTTGAGTTGTAAGAGTATTCTCTTGATCACGTCTGATTATCATATGAATCGTGCGCTGCAGACTTTTGAGCATGTGTTTCCACCGGTTGTGACAATCATTCCGTACGTGGTGCCGAGTGACCGCACTCAAGGTTTAAAACTTTGGGTGACCACGTTTGACGAATTCTACAAATATGTTTTTTACCGTGTATTTATTTTTTAAGCGATTTCAGTCTGTGATTTTATGCTGCTGTTTTTTTTGTAGGAGTGCGCGGTGGCTGAAATAGCGCTTCGAATTTCTTTAAAAGCTTTGGATCAAACTTAGCTTTTTCTCTAATCATCAAATCCATAGCTTGACTGGGCGTATAGATTTGGCGACCGGCATGACGGGTGGTCAGGGCGGAGAATGCGTCTGCAATGTTGATCACGCGTGCGGGATAAAAAATACTGTCACCAAATAGACCGTTCGGATATCCTTGGCCGTTGAAAGACTCGTGATGTTGTTGAATCACGAGTTTTACTTCCTCGGGGAAATCCGGAATCTTGTCTATGAGTTTGGTGCCATTCTCAGTATGAGCTTTCACTTGCACTGCTTCCGAGCGGCTGAGTGGTTTTTCATAAACGTTAAGATCATTTGATAGCGTCGACATTCCAATATCGTGAAGTAGTCCTCCAAGACAAATGATTTCCAGCATTTTATCGCTCGAGATTCCATCAGATTTTGCGAGAAGCAATCCAAAAATGGCGGTCGAAAGGGAATGTCTCACCATGAAAGTTTCATTGTGAGACATTTTCAGAAATGCGGTCAGTACCGAAACGTCTTGTCTCATCAGTTGCACAAATGATTTTGTATAGCGTTGCGCGATGTTCAACGTTTCTTCATCAAAAACATTGTCTTCATAGATCTCAAACAAAATTTGTTCGGTAAGTTCTTGAACTGCAAATGAGGCATCGGCCAATTTCACCTTTTGCACGCCCAACATCTTTGTGATCATCTTGTCAGTGGAATTGATGTATTGCCGACGATCTTTTTTAAGAATGAAAATCGAATCAACACCTTTGGTGACATAAATTTCGAAGCGTTTAAGATCAATCATGTCGCCCTTTTGAAAGACTTTTGTGAAGGTTTTATCCGCGCGTTTAACGTAAACGTCAAACGGGATATGTCCCTGCATTTTCATAAAGACATCGATAGCCATGACACAATAAGAGTTTTGGTCCATAAATATTTTTCGGTTAGCGCCAATATATTCTAAAGCCCTTCCTTTGCCTGGCCGACAGTTAAATGGGAGGTAAAGACAGTGATTATAAAACTAGCCAATCGTCTTGGACTCAAAATTCTCAATTTTTTCTTATTTTCCTTCGAAATCTGCAAGATGGTTTATTTCACCACGAAGACTTCCATCACAAGAATGCGCGAGCAAAGTTTTATTGAAATTCTAAAAGTCATTTTGGCACAGATTTATTTCACAGGTTTTCAAGCCATGCCTTTGATTGGATTGCTTGCTCTCATCACTGGATCATTCGCCATATTGCAGAGTGTTTCCCAGTTGTCTAAACTGGGTGGCGGAGAAATGCTCGGAAATCTACTGGTGGTTTTAATTGTGAGGGAACTTGGCCCTCTCATTGTGGCATTGGTGGTGATTGCGCGTTCAGGAACCGCCGTGGCTAGTGAGATTGGCAATATGCGTGTGAATAGCGAGATCACCCTGCTTGAAAGCGTGGGAATAAATCCATTGAGTTATATTGTCTTTCCCCGAATTGTGGCAGGCGTGGTCAGTGTGGTTTGCTTGGGATTTTTCTTCAGCATGGTGGCTCTCTTTGGTGGTTATTTTTTAGTAAATATCATTCATCCCATTTCTTTCGATTTTTTCTCTGAGAGCATTGCCAATGCGATCTCTGGAACTGATGTCTTGCTCTTTCTTCTTAAAAATATTTTTAGCGGCCTGATTATTTTCAGTGTTTCTTGCTATCAGGGCATGAGTGTGAAGAGTTCATTCACCGAGGTTCCAAGAATGACAACGAGTGCGGTTATGAACAGCATCCTTTACACGGTCTCATTCAATAGCCTAGTCTCGTTAGGCGTTTACCTTCAAAGCTTAAAGCAATTGGGGATATTGTGATTAAACCCCGAGAGCGCGTCATAAAAATTATATTGGAAAATATTTCACTCAAATTTGAAACTCGGGAAGAAATTTTGGACTCGATCAACGTTGAGATTCCGCTCGGCGAATGCATTGCGATATACGGTGGAGATTCTTCAGGTAAATCCTTGCTGCTAAAAATTATCGCGGGGCTTAGTCGGCCTACCAGTGGACAAGTGCTATACAATAACAAAAATGTGAATGTTCTTCCTTTCGAAGAATTGATTCCTCTCAAACTCAGCACGGCTTTTTGTTTTGAAAATGGCGGTGTGATGATGAATAAAACTATCGACGAAAACTTAAAACTTTCACTCAATTATCACAATCAGTGGAGATCTCAGCGAAGTCAGGACCTGTACGACGCTTTGGTTTCCGATTTTAAACTCGCGAAATTCCTGGACTTAAAGCCAGACGAAGTTTCTCCAAGCGTGCGTAAGGTGACGGGGATCGTGCGTTGTTTTCTTGTGAACCCGCAAATTATTTTTCTGGACGAGCCTAGTCTAGGCATTGGTGAAGAAGCGGTAGAATCACTTAAGAAATGGATTAAAAAATTCCGAGAAGTAAGTGTGAAGGACAGTCTTCTGCTCTTCAGCACTCAAGATGCTAAATTTGTTGAGAGCATTGGTGCAAAACAATGGACGTTGAAGGAAGGCAAGCTCGATGCGCGAGCAGTTTAGTAAAATAGAGAAAACCGCCGGATTATTTGTTGCGATAAGCTTCGTGGGTTTTGCTGTGTTTACAATTTTCATTGCTATGAAACAAGGTTGGTTTGCAAGTCGATCTACCTTTAAAACAAAGCTCGTTCAGGGAGATGGGTTGCATGCTGGCACTGCCGTGCAAATGCTAGGTCTGAGAGCTGGATCTGTAGAAAAAGTAAACATCACCGAAGACAATCAGATTGAAGTCACCCTCAGTGTACGTTCTGATTTTGCTAAGAAAATAAAAAAAGATTCTATTGCGCGAGTGATCAGACCTTTTATCATTGGTGATAAATCACTTGAGATAACAGCCGGCAGCTCAGGCGATATTACAAAATCTGGCGAGTGGATTGCAAGCGAGGAGACCATAGATCTTATGGATTTGCTTGGTGGCGGCCACTTGGGACCGTATCTTAAAACTCTTGATTCGCTACTTAAGAACTTACAATTTGTGGCTCAGGCTTTTTCCGATCCTAAGCGTTCTGAAGAATTTATTGGAATATTCGATCAAGCACTTCCTACCATGCGGAATTTAAACGAAATGGCGGAGCAGATGACTCGTCGAAAAAATCTTGCTAAAACTTTGCAAGAAACTGCAGAACTTTTACCTCAGGTAAAAGAGTTTTCCAAAAATCTTCCAAGGCTTGGCGCTGATAGCATGGCCGTCATGTCTGAACTTAAAAAGACGACGGAAGAACTAAATAAAATTCTCCCCGTAATCGCGCAGGTTGCGCCCCAAATTCCTGAGGTGAGCGCACAGAGTGTGCAAGCTATTCGTGAAGCCGTGGTGGTTCTAAAAGCCATGCAGCGCTCTTTTTTACTGAAGAGTTCGGTTAAAGAAGTAAAAGAAGAAGAAGCCGCTGCCGTCGCAGCTGAGCTTCTCAAGAAACAACAAAGAATTCCTGCAAGCCAATGAAAATGATGGCCATGAACGTCATTCAGGTTCCAACCAAGGGCAAACCTCAAGAGGTTGTGAGCTTTTGGTATCGCAGTGAAGGCAATGCGGATCTTGTCACATGGATCAACGGCGCAAAACAGGTCATCAAACAACAGCTCATGTTTCATGGTCAACTGACAGAGTGGAATTGTGTCGAGGGGATCAAGACAGGCTTAGTTGTCGAGTCAGGTAAAGAGGGCAATGTCACTCAAGCTGTTCGATTTGATTCATCTCCAAATTTCGAGGCCGTGAAAATGGCATTGAATATTTTGGAGAAAGAGAGCTTAGAGGAGATTTTGCGAAAGCAAATGATCTCTAATTTTAAGAAAAGCGCCAAGTCTTCATTGCAATTAAAAGCGGCGCTTGGTCAACCTATTCATCGTTTGTTTGATTTCCTTGGAAAAATTCGAAAAAGTATAATCAAATAGGAAAATGTTAGAGAAGCTTTTCTTAAAACGTTACCTGCTGACGTCGTCGCATTCATCCGTCGTCCGTGTCCTTGCGTGGATTTCAATCTCGGGCATTTCACTTGGTGTTTTGACAATGATTGTGGTTTTATCGGTGATGAGCGGCTTCGACGAAGCGATTGAGAAAAGACTTTTGCACTCTCAGCCACACCTCACTATTACCGGTCTGACACCTGCGCAGGAAATAACACTCAAAAAAGATATCTCTACGCAGTCCATGACATCTTTTAGTCGTCAAGACGTGATCGTGCGAACAGTGGATGGTCTTTTTACTGGTGCCGAAGCTTACGGCGCCGAACTTTCACGTATCAATCAGATGGGTAAAAGAGTTGGTCATTCGGTTGAAATTATTGAAGATGCAAACGGCACTTATTCCACCGGCAAGACAAAGTCTTCTGATGAAAAGTTACTTTTAGGAAAAGATGAAATTGCCATTGGTGTTGATCTAGCTCGAAGTCTTGGAGTTTTTGAAGGGGATGAAGTGACCGTTATTTCACCCGAGAGTTTACTTGTTCCTGGAGAAACTCCGACTTACCAAAAAGTAAAAGTGCGTGCACTTTTGCGAGCAGATTTCTCTGATTATGATTCGAAATACATTTATTTTCGCCAGGATTCCCAAGTCAATGGTCTGCGGAAATTTCGTGACACAGCTTCTCTTGAAAGCGGTTTTGAAATTATGCTTCCTAGTCCCGACTACGCTCTGCAGGTCAAAGAGCGATTAATTGCTGAGGGAGTGACCGGTGTGAAGACTTGGCAGGATCTCAATTCAGCTCTTTTTTATTCGCTCAAAATGGAAAAACGGCTCATGAGCATGTTTCTGGGTCTAACTATTTTAATTAGCAGTTTTTCTATCATGTCCGTTTTGTTTCTACTGGTGACAGAAAAAGAAAAGGACGTAGGAATTTTAAAAGCTCTAGGCGCCAAGAAGAAACAGATCATGGCTATTTTTATTTACATTGGTTTGATTCTTGGAGCTTTGGGGATTGGAAGTGGAACTCTCCTCGGACTTTTGATTTGTTGGGTCATAAAAACTTTCCCTATTATTCATCTGCCCGATGTTTTTTTAGACACTCACTTTCCGGTAAAAATTGAATTTTTAGTCATAGCTGGAATTGTCTTGCTTGGGGCTATTCTGACTTTTCTCAGCGCCATCGGCCCTGCTATCAAGGTCGCAAACACAGATCCTCTCGATAGCTTTCGCTCCTAAAATACCGTAATTCGGAGTGCCAAAGGCTCTCGAGGATTTATTTCGGATACTCCGAATTCTTTTAAAGATCCTTCGCTTAAAATTCTTCAATGAACAGAGACACGAAATATCTTGAAGAGAAAATGCGCCAGTTTCGGGTTGGCGAAGGGTTTACAATTCGTGTGAAAGATCCTGCTGGCGTTTCTGTTGGTGGAATTCTTTTTGCTAAAATTGGCGCAGTTGTTCTTTTTAGAAGACTAGAAGCCCAAGGTATTCATCATCTACCAATTGAAATGGTCAGTGGATTTTGATCGTCTATGAAGGGCAAAAAGTCTGGAATGGAAAGTTTCAGCAAAGCAAAAATTGAAATCACTGGTCGAGAAAAACTAAATTACGATTTCTCGAGCCCTTGGGCTCCTCCAAAAGCACAGTAACTTTCTTTAACCCAGGTACTCTGACCATCGTTGCAGAGCTTCTTCGCTCAGTTCCACCTTGCAGTGAGTGATGTTGGGTCCGGATTCCTGTGAGAGAATCTTACCATCACGAGCAAGTTTGAAAATAAGTCGGGGGTCACTGGTTGGCAGGTAAAGATCCACAGGGAAAACTTGAGACTCGAATGACTCTTCAATAGCAGTGACAAGTTCTTTGAGCCCGGTACCAGTCAAGGCTGACACATTCACGAATGGAGAAATACGTGCAATCTGCTTGTCGAGTGCAGTCCCAATCAAATCCATTTTATTGTAAACGTTGAAGATTTTTTTCGGATCCACTTCTAATTCGGCAAGCAAACCAATCACCGTTTGAGCATGCTGAGCATAAAGTGGGTGACAAGAATCGTGAACATGCAAAACCATGTCAGCTTCTTTGATTTCTTCAAATGTCGCTTTGAAAGCTTCAATCAAATGCGTGGGAAGTTTATTGATAAAACCGACGGTGTCCGTTATGACGGCTTGGCGTCCACTTGGTAAAAATAATTTTCGAGTGGTGGGATCGAGGGTTACAAATAATTTATTTTCGGCGACCACGTTAGCATTTGTCATCACATTCAAAAGCGTTGATTTTCCGGAGTTGGTGTAACCAACCAGAGCCAAAGTAGAAATGTGCGAAGATTTTCTTCGTGACCGATGCAGTGCTCGAGATTTTCGAACATGTTCCAATTCTTTGGTCACGTGTTCGATTTTTTCTTTGACCTTTCGCCTATCCATTTCAAGTTTAGTTTCACCAGGACCTCTGGTTCCAATTCCGCCGGCGAGTTTGGATAAACCTGCGATGGCTTCCCCGATCAAACGAGGCAATTGATCTTTCAATTGTGCCAGTTCAACTTGAAGCTGACCCTCTCGAGTGCGTGCACGTTGAGCAAAAATATCTATGATAAGCTGTGATCGATCAATGACTCGGCACTTGATAATTTCATGCAGATTTCTTTGCTGAGCGCCAGAAAGTTTAGCATCTATAATCACTAAGTTAGCGCCAGTTTCCTCACGGAGTTTAGCGAGTTCTTCTACCTTGCCTTTGCCAATAAATGTGGATGAGACAATTCTTTCTAGTTTTTGAGACGTGATTCCGACAACAAGTCCGCCCGCGGTTTCGCAAAGAAGAGCCAGTTCATTCAAGTTGTCTTGGATTTGCCCCGTAGGATCGGATCTTAATCCGACTCCGCACAGAATTACTTTTTCTTGCTGAGTACCTAAATCAATCATGCGTTTGGATTTCTCAAACTTTGACATTGAATGGCCGTGATGGCTGCCATATTTACTATGTCATTCACATCTACTGCACGTTGCATGGTGTTGGCAGGTTTGGTCACGCCCATCAAAATGGGACCGATAGCTTCCGCTCCGCCTAAGCGCTGCATGAGTTTGTATGAAATGTTCCCAGAATTTAAATCGGGGAAAATCAAAACGTTCGCGCCATCTTTGATTTCGCAGAAAGGAAATTGCTCTTTAATTATTCTTGGATCAACGGCCGCATCGGCCTGCATTTCTCCATCGACAATAAGATCTGGACGTTTCTGTCTGACGATTTCTGCAGCCCTTTGCATTTTTACAGTCGTTGCTGCTTTCATGCTGCCGAAGTTAGAAAAGCTCAGCATGGCAATGCGAGGCTCGACGTCAAAAAAACGAGCAGTGTCTGCACTGTGAATAGCAATGATGGCTAATTCTTCTGCTGTCGGATCAATGTTTACTGTGGTGTCGGCAAAAAAGAGCAGGCGATTTTTCATGACCATCATGTAAAGGCCAGATGCGACTTCGCCGGGGTTCACACCAAGCACACGCAGAATGGGTCTGACACCTTCAGGATAACTTTGCGTGACTCCATTGATGAATCCATCGGCATCGCCCATGTGAACCATCATGGCGCCAAAATAATTTGGGTCATAGATCAAACGTTCGCTTTCAGCGAGTGTGAGACCTTTGCGTTTTCGCATGTCATGAAATTTTCGAGCATAAACTGCAAACTTTGGCGATTTGATGGGCTGAATGATCGGAACATTATTGAGTATTTTTAAATCTAGTTCTTTGATTCGATTGCGGACGTTGGTTTCATTGCCCAATATAATGGGGCGTGCCATTCCTTCTTCTAAAATAGCGTTGCATGCTCTTAAAACTTTATCGTTGTAGCCTTCGGGGAAAACAATCGAAGGCAATGAAGAGTTGCTAGAGGTGTGTTTGACTTTGTTGATGACGTTTCGAATGATTCCGCGAGATGTCCCTAAAAGCTTTTCGAGCTGTTCTTTATATTCCGCCATATTTTTGATGGGGTTTTTGGCGACTCCGGATTTACCGGCAGCTTCTGCGACTGCGGGAGCAACCCAGAGTAAAACACGGGGATCAAAAGGTTTCGGAATAATATATTCAGGACCAAATTTAAATTTCTTCCCGCCGTAGGCGCGTGAAACGGAATCGGGAACATCTTCGCGCGCCAATTGAGCAAGTGCGTGCACTGCTGCAATTTTCATTTCCTCATTTATGGTAGTCGCGCGGACATCGAGTGCCCCGCGGAAAATAAACGGGAAACCCAAAACGTTATTCACTTGATTAGGATAATCACTGCGGCCAGTAGCCATCAAAACATCGGGTCTAGCAGCAATAGCGTCTTCGTACGAGATTTCGGGGTCGGGATTGGCCATTGCAAAAACAATAGGACCTTTTGCCATGCCCATGAGCATGTCTTTGGTGACAGCGCCTTTGACACTGACACCTACAAAAACGTCTGCACCAATGAGCGCGTCAGTCAGAGTGCGTCTGGCTGTTTCCGCGGCAAAGATTTCTTTATATTTGTTCATGCCTTCAGTGCGGCCCTTGTAAATCACTCCTTTGGTGTCACACATCAAAAGATTTTTGTACTGAACGCCAAGACTTACAAAAAGTTTAGCGCACGCAATAGCTGCGGCACCGCCACCATTGAAAACAACTTTGACTTCGTCAGCTTTTTTTCCGGTGATTTCTAGCGCATTGATGAATGCGGCGCCACTGATAATGGCTGTTCCATGTTGATCATCATGAAAAACGGGGATCTTCATGATTTTCTTGAGTTCTTCTTCGATGTAAAAACATTCAGGAGCTTTGATGTCTTCAAGATTGATTCCACCAAAGGTGGGTTGAAGAAGTCTAACTGCCTCGACAAATTTAACGGGGTCTTGAGTGTCTAACTCAATATCGAAAACATCGATATCCGCGAATCGTTTAAATAAAATACCTTTACCTTCCATGACGGGTTTCCCGGCATAGGGGCCAATATTGCCTAGACCTAAAACGGCTGTTCCGTTCGAAATGACTGCGACCAAATTACCTTTGGTTGTGTATTCGTAAACTTTTTCTTCGTCCTTAGCGATGGCTTTACACGGCTCAGCAACGCCAGGTGTATAAGCGAGCGAAAGATCTCGCGAAGTGAAGCAGGGCTTGGTGGAAACGACTTCGATTTTTCCCTTGCGACCAGAACTATGATACTCAAGCGCGTCTTTTTCAAAGGGCATGGATTCTCCTGTTTATAGTGACCAAAGATTAGGCCAGAGATTAGGCAGAGATTAGACTTGTGGGGGTCGGGGTGTCAATGCTACTTTTGAGTTGCACCTTTACCTGAGAGGACCCAGATGAAATCACCGAATGATGTTGTCATTGTTGAAGGCGTACGAACGCCATTTGTCAAAGCGGGAGCAAACTTTAAGAATGTGCATCCTGTGGAGCTTGGTCGTCAGGCTTTAAAAGAATTAATAAATAAAACTAATCTTGATGTGAAAACGATTCAAGAAGTGATCATCGGAAATACTGGCAGCCCAGCAGATGCCGTGAATATTTCTCGCGTGATTGCGCTCAATGCAGGAATTCCCAAAGAAGTTTCTGCTTACAGTGTGCATCGCAATTGTGCCTCCGCCATGGAGTCAGTCTCTCAAGCGTTTGATAAAATTCGAAGCGGGATGGTTGATACCGTTATTGCAGGCGGCACTGAGAGCATGTCACAAATGCCCATCATGATGAGTCAGACTCAAGTCAGAGCGCTTGAAGCTTTGGGTTCTGCCAAGAGTGGCGGTCAGAGAATCGGCGCATTAATGAATTTGATCAAATCTGATTTTGCACAGATCAAAGACATCATGACTACCGGTCCAATGGCAGAAACTCCCAACAAACCAAATATTGCTCTTGTGCAAGGCCTGACTGATCCTGTTTGTGGAATCAACATGGGCCAGACCGCAGAAATTTTAGCCAAAGAATTTGAGATCTCTCGCACAGAGCAAGATGAGTACGCTTTTAATTCGCATAAAAAAGCGCTCGCTGCAGCAGCTAGACTTCAAGAAGAGATGACTGCTGTTTTCTTGCCTCCTAAGTTTGACAAATATCTTAAAGAAGATGTCGGTCCACGCAAAGATATCAGCATGGAAAAACTCGCAAAACTAAAACCTTTTTTTGATAAAAAGTTTGGAACAATCACTGTTGGAAACTCTTGTCCCATCACTGACGGAGCCGTCATGATGCTCATGATGTCTCGAGCAAAAGCTGAGAGCATGGGCTACAAACCACTGGGCGTTATGCGTTCTTACGGTTTTGCTGGTTTGGAACCCGAGCGCATGGGACTTGGTCCCGCACTCGCGACTCCACTCGCATTGAAACGTGCTGGATTAAAATTGAAAGATATTGGTCTCATTGAACTCAACGAAGCTTTCGCTGCGCAAGTCATTGCGTGTCGCAGAGCTATGGCGTCGGCTAAATTTTATGAGCAACGCATGGGTGTGAATGAAGCGCTCGGAGAATTCGACGATTCTATTTTGAACGTGAATGGCGGAGCGATTGCGCTTGGTCATCCAGTCGGAGCGACCGGCTCTCGATTGATTTTGACACTATTAAAAGAAATGCAGAGAAGATCAGTCCAATTTGGACTCGCAACATTATGCATCGGAGGAGGACAAGGTGGAGCTGTCATTGTCGAACGAGAAAATTAATAAATTTAAAACCACGATCAAGCCTATGAATGAGGCGATCACTATCAAGGCTGATGGTGATACCGCATGGGTTGAATTTGATCTTCCCGGTGAAAAAATAAATAAACTTACCGGTGGTGTTCTTTTACGCCTGTTGCAGGTGATCGAAGAACTTGCGCAATCAAAATATAGAGCTGTTGTTTTCATTTCTAAAAAGCCAAATATTTTTATTGCCGGTGCTGACATAGAAGAAATTAAAGCACTTAAAACAAAAGAGGAAGGCGCCGAAGCGGCAGCCTTTGGCCAAAGTATTTTTACTTTGCTTGAAGCTCTTCCCATGCCTACCATTGCGGCCGTTCACGGAGCGTGCATGGGGGGCGGATGCGAACTGATATTAGCTTGTGATTATAGGATCGCGACCGATGACCCATCAACCAAAATTGGTTTACCAGAAGTTAATTTGGGAGTTTTTCCAGGGTTCGGTGGAACTCAGAGGTTGCCCCGTTTGATTGGACTTCAGCAAAGTTTAGATATCATTCTTGCCGGTAAATCTGTGAATGGAAGCAAAGCATATAAAATCGGCCTTATAGATCTGTGCGTGCCTAAAGAACTTCTGCATGAGCAGGTGGTGAAATTCACCAAAGACGCTGTTGTAAAAGGCAAGCGCCGAAAGTTTTTCAAACCCAAGGGTTTGGTAAATGTTATTTTAGAAGGTCCTGCGAAAGCTGTGATTTTCTCAAAAGCTAAACAAGCTCTCATGGCTAAAACGGGTGGACATTATCCGTCGCCTTTGAAAGCACTTGAAGTCATTAAAAAAACCTACGGCGGAAATTTCGTCAAAGGAATGAAAATCGAGTCCGATGGATTCGGTGAAATGGCGGCAACTGTTGTCAGTAAAAATTTAATCTCTCTTTATTTCATGACTGAGGCTGTGAAAAAACAAACTGGTCTCCCGGGAAATAAAAAAATTGATCTTTCTCCCATTGAACACGTCGGCGTTCTTGGAGCGGGCACAATGGGGGGCGGGATTGCACAACTCGCTGCGGACAAAAACATGATGGTCCGAGTGAAAGATGTGAATCTTGATGCTATCGCCAAAGGAATAAAAACCGCGGCGGATTTATTTTCAAAAGATGTCAAACGAAAGAAAATCAACAAGTTTGAATATCAAAGAAAGATGGATCACATTTCCGGTGGAGTAGACTTTGCTGGGTTCAAAACTTTGGACGTAGTGATTGAAGCGATCGTTGAAGATATAAATGTGAAGAAAAAAGTTTTAGCCGAAGTCGCAGGTCAATGCAAAGACGATGTCATTATTGCCAGTAACACTTCGAGTTTGAGCATCAATGAAATTTCATCCGCTTTGCCGAAGCCAGAAAATTTTGTGGGTATGCATTTTTTCAATCCCGTCGCAAAAATGCCTTTGATCGAAGTGATCAGAGGAGAAAAAACCAGCGACAAAGCAGCTGCAACTATTTTTGCACTTTCCAAACGCATGGGAAAAACTCCCATAGTGGTTAAGGAATGTCCCGGATTTTTAGTCAATCGTTTGCTCATGCCCTATTTGAACGAAGCTTGTTACGTATTCAGTGAAGGCGAGAGCATTGAAAATATTGATAAAGCTTTATTGAATTTTGGAATGCCCATGGGTCCAATGCATTTGATCGACGAAGTGGGGATCGATGTTGCGGAAAAAGTGGCGAAAATTTTATTTAAAGCTTTCGGAGTTCGCGCGGAGCCTTCACCTGTTATGCACAAAGTTGTCGATGCAAAAAAATTCGGCAAGAAAAATGGTTCAGGATTTTATCTTTACGATGCGACTGGAAAAATGTTGCACGTGGATCCTAAAATTTATGAAATCACCGGAGTTACCAAAACGCCCGGAAAGTTCAATCCAGATGAAATGGTGAAACGTGTTTTGTTTCCCATGATCAATGAAGCCGCCATGTGTATGCAGGAAAAAATCGTCGAACGCCCTGACGATGTCGACTTGGGCATGATAATGGGCACAGGTTTTCCGCCCTTCAGAGGTGGACTACTTAAATGGGCCGATAGCCTTGGTGTAAACGCCATTGTGGATGAGCTCGAAGAATTGTCTGTTAAGAATAAGGCTCCGAGATTCAAACCGTCTGAAGCACTCTTGCAGATGGCTCGTGGTGGCCAGAAGTTCTATAAGATATAATTTAAGGTTTAGTTTTCTCGGATCTCATTTTCCATTTCTGCCAAAATATTTTGGCAGTCGTGGGTGGGATCCGTTCTTTTTTCATCGAATCGAAGCTTCACCGGCCCGTCATGACTCCCCGGTGCCGCAGCGTACGTGCTTGCAAGGTTTGCCAGAATGCTTGCGAAATCTCCATTAGAGCCCGTGGTGGCGCGCAAAATGGATCTTGGTCCAAGCTTTTCCCGAATAGCAAAATCAGTCACATCTTCAATGTATTTTTCAAGACCAGTGAAGACTAATTTTCGATCATTGTTTTTTTCAAATATTTTTATCATCAGGTTGATCTTAAAAGTGAGGAAACCTTTTATCTGTTCTCGTGTCGGCGGAAAAGCATAAGTCACGTAGGCCCTATCAATGAGCGGGGACGGAAGACCTTCTTGAATCAATAGTTGCCGCAAACGTTCTTCGCCGCCCATGTCCTTTATGAATTGCATATGAGGTGGTGTGAGAGAGTTAATATATTCCGGATGATCATGCCACCAATGGGAGATTGCTTCGCCCAGTACATTTCCAGCGAGCATAAACTTCGCATGTTTAGTAGACGCGCGCACCGTGCGTTTTTGTTTGTCGCCAATCTCCATATCCACGTTGAAGTACTCATTGTCCATGGTTTGAAGAAGTCCCTTGAGAGTGTCGGGAGATGCTTTTTCTATCTCGTCGAGAAAAATCAGAGAGTGTGGATTTTTTTTCAGTGCGCGATAAAGATTTTCAAGCAGAGTGTCTGAGGTCATTGCCTGGTGCATGACAATTCTTTTGATGTTCCAATCCATGGCCGAAGCAAAACTCTTAGCCATTTCGGTTTTTCCAACGCCGGGTGGACCATCCACGTACATAATAAATCCAGGCCCGGGATCAAGTGATGCGCCAGAAAGGGAGTTTGCAATCATTTTTTTTGCCGCTGCAATCACATGATCATGCCCCATGAGACCGTAATCGCGAACCTTAGGAATAAAGTTCTGAACTTTAGAGAATAAAATTTTTGGATCAATCAGTGAAGGATCTAGTCGATAGAAATCTTTAGCTGATTTCAAAAGAGAAACTTCATCGTTCACGTCGATGGATGGAGACGTTGTCTCGCTCAATTCTGAAATGTATGCAGCCATGAAATCGGCGGAGCGGGCGGGGTCTTCTTCAGTCACATTGAATTTCCCCGCAACATCGATTATTTTATTTAGAGTTTTGGCGCTCGGAAGTGGAAGTCCTTTTCCATCTACCGCCCAAAGATTTTTTAAGAATTCAAAAACTTCTACCTGACTCAAATCAGTAAGGGGAATTTTAAAAAGGGCTCGGTCCCAAGCAGGATCATGAACACGCTCGTTAAATTCCTCTCCGGAGAGTGCAATCAACCGCAGTTGGCCACTCAAGACCGCATCACGGATCAGTTCAAGCACATCAGTTTGATTGCCACCAGTAGATCCCAAACCTTTGTAGATATGAAAGTCTTCGGCCACCAAAACCAGAGGCGTCGTCTTTGCCGCTTCCAAAATATGGGAAACGTTTTCCTGAATTTTTCCCGAGTAGTTGATGTCTTTAGAGAGTGGTCCCGGTGAAAGCGTAAGCACGCGCCAGGTGGGTGGCAAGGCCTGAACTATATTTTGAACAATGAACTTTCGATCTCCAAAACCTTCAGTCAGAAGCAGGCTGTTTTTCTTTTCACCGAGCATGCGTTTTACCGCCTGTCTGACCAGTTCTTTTCGCGAATCAGGAAGAACGAGATTTATTGATCCGGTCTTTCTAAAGTTTTCATAAGTTCCTTCCATGAACTTTACTTCTTGGGGATTGTTTCCAGTGGGCATGAAGGCACATTCGGCATCAAAGTGATCTAGAGATATTTCTCGAGAGATATCCGAAAATTTCAGTATTCCGCCATCTAAAATATGAGTTGAGTTATAGCTTCCTTTGCTTACAGTGAGGCTTTTAAGATCTTTGAGCCTGACAATTTCGACTCCTTCAAGTGACTCTTCAATTTTGTAATGAAGGCCTTTGTATTCAACATCAGCATCAGGTGTGGCAAGAGAATGATTGAAATTCTGGGTCCGTTCTGCGGATTTCATTCTTTGGTTCGCAGGTTTGGATAATTCCGTGGCAGCTTCATGAGCCATGCGGGCGGTGTTTTGCAAATTCGCCTGAGAATTCTCAATATCACCCATGGGATTGTTTTTTGAATTCCCTGTTTTAATGTCTTTGATTTCAGGAAGGTCGAAATTATATTTTTTCAGATATCGTTCTTTCCAAACGATTTCATCGCCAACAATTTGGAAAACCGGCTCCTGAATATTTCCAAGATCTACAAATTGAGGAATTAATTTGAGTGGTTGGTCTCCCTCTTCTGGACTAAAAACCATAGTTTTGGCTGTTTTTCCATCGACAGAAATAAAATATAGAAATCGCGATCCTTCCGGTCCCATCCCATAACTTGATGAAATCATTTTGACGTCGCTTGGCATTTTGAATTTAAAAACCACCAGAGGGATTTTGCTATTTCCAGAAAAACTATGTTGCCGTATAAAATAGCCATGGGTTTTATCCGATAGGATCAACCAGTTTTTAAACTCAAAGTTCGACTTTTTGGATTGAACAACTTTATAAGCTTTGATTTCTTTCGGAATGTGATTTGAAACGTCGGAATTATTAAAGACTGAAAAACCCGTTAGCTCTGGCAAAGTGAGAAATTCTATTTCCACTTCTTTGCCTGCGCTGCTGATTGTATTCGAAGAATCTATTTTTCTGACATAAGAAACGTGAACGCCCGAATCACCCTGAGTCACCAGAATTTTTCTTCCGTCTTGGAAAGGGAAACGTAAAAGCTCGGCGCCAAAGCCTAAGCTTGAACATAAGCCGAAGCTTAAAAGAGTTGCGAAGATTAAAAAATCGAAAATTAGAAATGTGGAAGCAGAAAATTTCGGTTTCACTCGTAACACCTTTTGCTGGAATATTGCATGGCTCTCAAGAGCAAATTGTCCAAAGCCGTAACCAACGTCACCTCTTTAGGAAAATTGTCATCTGGATAGGCTGCCCTTAACCGGGTGGTGAGTATTCCAATGACCTTCCTTTCCCAATTTTGTTTTGACTCAATATCTCTGATTGAGACTTTTTCGAGAGCATCAAAAATGATATTAAATTCTATCTTGATGTGTATTGCCATCAGATCTCGCTTCGCGAAACCATAGGCGGTGAGTTTTCCTTTAAGGTAAACATCGGTTGGGAGGCCCCAGGGAACGTTAGAAGGAGTTTTCGCTGCCAAAAGCAGAAACTCGTCTTGTGATATGGTCGTCGATTTACGTATGAGAATCTCCAGTGAATCAAGTTTTGACCGATCTCCGATGGAGTAATTCGAAATCTCCGTCACCTGATCACTAAAATCACGGCTCCTTGTCCAACTGGTTTTGCCGGCTAAAAAACTGGGCAAAATGTTTTGTATTTTCTTTGCCTTAGGGTGCTGAGTGATTGCTGAAAAAAGCTGTGGCAGAGACCCAGGCAGGTCAATGTCCGGGTCTAACAAGATCGCAAAAAGTGCTGGCTCATCAAGAGTTTCCAAAGATTCCACAAGAATCTCCATCACTGATGGAAGAAGGTAGATGTTGATTTTACCGCCAATGTTAATTTGATTTTTTATTCGATCAAGGGCTTTCCGGGTTTTGTACCTCACCATCCAAGAGTATCCAGAGGGTGTGTAGATCTGAGGATAAATTTTATTCAATAGGGTTTCGCGTATGCCTATATCGGAAGTTGTGAGGTCAATCAGTTTTTGCAGAGCCGCCGTCGCGGGATCTTTGAAGATCACTCCGGGATCAAGTTTTTCTTGTACTTCTTCTTCAGTCTCCGGATTTAGATACGTCAAATCTAAGGAAGGACTTTGCTTGGCGGCATTGATCACGAGTTGCGAAATTCTATCGGATGAAAGCTGGTCCGCATCTTTCACCACGGTATGTCCGACTTCAATGACTGATTCAATCTGCGTAGAAACCGCTTTGAAAATCGCCAGCAGTCTATTCAACTCCGCTTTTTTAATTTCTATCACTGTCTGAATTGATGTTTCGGTGTGACGTCCTTGAAGATTCTCGAGGATTTTTAAGTGATCGGTCAAAATAAGTTCAACAGCATGGGACAGGCGGTACTCGTGGTTCAGTTGAATGAGAGTCCCTTTGATATCAAGCTTGCAAGATTGAATGGCAGTGCGACAGGATAAAATTTCATTCGCAATTTTAAATACCTCCTCTGTCGCTTTTTTGCGAAAAATACTTTTTTTCTGAAGCTTGTCGAGAGCCAGTTCAGCTTCCTCAATCTTCGCCGTTAAACTTTTATTTCCATAAAGATGAGTTTCTATCTCTAGAATGCTTTTTGGTTTTTCTCTGGTTTGGCCGACCAATTGCCTTGCGCTCACTTCTCTAGCCAAATCCATGGCAGGTTCCAAAAATTCTGTGAGATGTTCGTGCATGATGTATTTGGGACTTGAGAGAAAATCTTCCCTCAGGGCGGCAGCAAGCACGCTGGATATTGATTTTCCTCCATCCACGATTTGCTGATCATTGATAGGAGTGTAATTGACGGAGTCTTTTTCATGCGGGTTGGACGTTGCCTTTAGGGTTTTCAAGATAGCCTGACAGGCATCACTGATGGTTAATGAGGTGACTTCTTGAGCCTGACTTGCACCAGTTACGAGAAACGAACATAGCGAAGTTAGTAAAACGAATAGAATGGCTCCGCTTTTTTTCTCCTGAAAAAAATTCCCGCTTTTCGGGTAGGGTCGAGTTCTTTTTCCACGGCGATGATCATTGAACCCGCCTGTGTTTAAAAAAAATAAGGTCATAAAATTAACAACTGCAAGTTGCGTTCCGTGGGCTTAGAAATTGCAGTGTGGCGGTTAGCAGAAACAATTTAAATTTATTTACGCATTGCGTTAAGATGGATGAAGTACTTTTATGGAGGGGATTTCTAGTATGCAAAAGAATAATTTTTTTCTCAAACTTCTTGGAAAATCATTGAGCCTTTTATTGGTGAGCAGTCTTGCTTTTGCCGGCGGTCAGGTGACTACAACTCAGCTGCCAAGCTATAAACACGGGCAATTGGAGGCAATGCAAACTGAGGTAGTGCAAACTAGCATGATTGCGGAAATCACTCGACGGCTGCAAGAAAGATTTAAGAGTGGAAAAACTCAATACAAACTTAGTCCCGAAGCGATATCTTCCATCGCCGTGATTGGTGACAAACTTCCTGCAGTAAGCACCGCCCTGCAAACAATTGTGGCTCAAGAAACCAAAGATTCAAAAGTCATTGACGTCAACCAAATCAGACTTGAGATTCTGGCGACTCTTGGTTCCTTTGATATCTCTCAATTGACATCTGATCCCAGTTTAAGAGATCTCGTGACTTTAGTGACGACCACTGCTCCGGGAAAATTAAATGCGGATTCTCTAGTAAATTTAAAAATGTATTTTGATGTGCTTCGGCAAGGACTCACTCAGCAAATTCCTGCTGCTAGTCTCTTGAAGTATGCGAAAGATATTTTGTCCAACGGAGACGGCATTCTTTTTGAAATCGAGGAGATAGACGCCGCTTCTCGCAGACGTGATGGCGTGGATGAAATTTTCTACGCTCGAAATCAAACTCGAACAATCTTGCTTGGTGATTATAAAAATGGTGAGGGCGAAACCAAGCCTCTTGAAGTTCGTATGAGCAGAGTTTCCGCAGACGCTCTCACTAAAAAAGCTAAGGAGCTGGCTCTAGAACTTATTGAAAAAACATTATCTCCCGAGGGGCGAACGCAAATCCGCCAAGAAAATATGCAAACGTTAGAAAGTGAGTTGAGTGCTTCTTCCGAGCAGGCCACACGCTTCTTGAATAACAATAAGATTTTAGATCGCAACTCGAAACAATATATTGCTATCAACGACACCCAATTAAAATCTCTTCAAAACATCAAGGACTTGTCTTACCTTCTTCAGAGCATGGGGCATGAAGTGGGGAAATCCACGATACGTGAACGATGGCATGGAAAACTTTCGGCAGCTCCTAATCCAGGCTACGTGAAACGAAAATTGACTTCCGCCGTTAAACCTAAGAAAGATCGTTTGGCACTGTTGAGTCACCGCCAAGGCATCACGAGTGTCGACAATGTATTGCTGAGCAACTCTAAAACATTGAAGGAAAGTGGCGTGCAAATCATCACGACTCTTCATGAGATGTCTGGATACCTCCAAGATTTGAAAATGAAAGTAGCTCTCGGGAAACTCGTCGACGATGAAATCGCCAGAGTCGTTGAAGAATTTCATCTCAATGGACGTTTTGAAGATGAGAAAGCCGTGATTTCATATGTGGGCCAGAAGCTCAGAAACCGTCTCAATGCGGGTTTGAGTCAGGCCTCAGCTATGGAACTCATAGGTGAAGCTATGGCCAAACAGCTAGACACTATTTATTTTGTAAGAGAAGACATCGCTAACGTGAGAAATGGCATGCCTATTTTTACCACCTTGGAAATGATCAAAAACACCAACTCCACTTTAGAAATGGCCGTAGGTACAAACAAAGCGGTGCGAGCCACTCAAGAGGCAGGTTTGAAACAATTGCGAGTTGAAGTCGCGCGCGCCAATGACATGATCATTGAGATCAATACCACGGCATACTTCAGCGCCGAGACAATCAAGGAAACGGCCGACTTTATTATCTCTGAAAAAGCCCGCATGGAAATAGAAGCAAGTAAGAGTTTTATCGCGATGGGCCGTCTCAATTCTGCGGCCATTGAAGCTCAAAATTTAGTGAGTCGTAGTGTGGGCGGAACCATGGATGGAGCGGACTGCACTTCAGAGCTCGAAAATATAGCAAAAACTAAATTATAAGATCAGGGTGGGAAGAATTGAGCGGGGACAAAAAGCCTTTTATTTTGGCAATGGCATTTCTGGCAGGGTGCCTTTGGATTTCCTGCGCTAAAAGTGCCGAGCTCAGCCGGCCCCCATGCAAAGCGTCTCTTGAAAGCATCGTCAAAAACAATGGTGAGTCGATCGAGATTAGATATTCTATTTTACAAAAGCAGCTCGAAGCGGCTCTCAAAAGTGATTTTTTTTCCAGTAGTTATTTTGTCATTCAAAATAGTTTGAGCGAATATCTAAAACCCATCATTGAACTTGCGCTGGAAGTGAGTCTCCGACAAATTTCTAATAGTTCGACGACAAAGCCCAAGGCTCTGGAAGAATTGGAAACCCTTCTTTTTGGAACAAACACGGAGTTGAAATTACTCGAGCAATTAAATAATACCCTCAGTGCTAAGCGGAAGGGGGGGCTGATTTCATTCAAAACAACGGGCGAGAAAATAGCCGATAGGGTAAGAGCGGTTGTAGATGCCGGGAACAAATTGAAAGCATGCCGTGCTGCCATTAAGAAATGCACTACTGATGTGACCGTTCTGCTTTCAGAAATGAACGCCGAATATAAAATTGTAAAAACCGTGCTCAGTGTTTTGGAAGATGAAACGAAAATTCTCGAACTTGTCCTCTCGAATACCAATGACTGGTTGCCTGTGAAATCGGGAAGTGATTCTGTCAAGAAAGCTATTTCAAATAAGATTCAAGAGCTCGGTCAATCGGTGAGTTATTTCACATTGATGGCTGACGCCATTGAAAAAATCATGATCGGAGCAGATCAGTCCGCAAGCCACGCAGGCTCAACCCAAATAGAAGGGATTCAAAGGGCTATCATCCGCGCTGGTTCGGAGTCACCGGCCATTGATCTCAATTTTATCTTGAAAGAGCGGGATGAACTGAAATCAACTTATTGGGATATAAATATAAATTTAGACCAGTTTTTACCGGGACCCGACAAGCCAGCGAACATAGCCGCTAGCGAAGACAACATGGAGAGTGCTGTTTGGGATGATAAATACCCTTCGTGGCAGGTTTTATTGAAGCTTCCCTTAAACAGCCGGCAATTTAAAATATTGGCTGATGAATTAGGTCAGACGGAAAGTCTCATGAGGAAAATAGAATTATTTTCCTTAAACATTGGCGGAGCACCTGACCTTCTGCAGATTGTTCGTGCAATCGAAGGCTTTCTCAAATCCAAAGACGTGATATTTAAGGCTCGAGGAAAACTTGCCGTGGACTTTCTTATGTCACGTCTCAATCACCGTATGGAGAATGATTGGATTCACAGCCGGTTCAGTGGGCTTTTCCAGGGAGATGTCCTCGGGCAGATTCCACTTTTCCTGGGTGAACTGCACCCAGTGGGCACCGCGGATCGAGCCCGCCTGATTATCACACAAGCCCTCATGCTGGGACCCACGGTGATGGTTGATTTTAATTTTATGCAGAGGATGGGCGAGCTTGCGGGAGAAGGCACTGACTCGCGAGATCTTGAAGTCAAGCTGATGTGGGATTATTTGAACGATCCTAAGACTCGTTTGGTTGCAGAAGATTATTTCAAACTTTTAGAAGTATCGGTAAATCACGGAGCAACCTCTGTCTGGGATCTCTGTCCGGGAGGTTGGAGCAACGATGAACTTAAAGTTCTACCCAAAGAATTTTATGGGCCATTCCAAGGGGATGGTTACGTCAGGCTCAATCCAATAATATTTTTTGCCGTAAAAGCACTGAGTAAGATTCAAATTCTGAGCATGGATAATATTCCTAATTTTAGAAAGCGTGCGCATGCTCGTCTGTTGAGAATCGTGCTTCAGCATATGCCCGGTCACAAGAGATCCAGTCAATCCTATCAGCTGGGAGTCGAAAAATACATAGACAATCTCCTGAATAGAACGGTGGGGCAGTTAAATTAATGAAAGTGTTTTTATCTTTAGTGTTTCCCGTTTTTTTTCTAGGTGGCAACGCTTTTTCAGCAGTTACTTCTTCTCCCACCTTTATCAATGCACAACCATGTATCCTTGAGCTTGAAAAAGTTTTGGAATTCAAGGCATCCCAACCTGTGGACCAGAAACAAGTCTATGAAAAATTAGTGAAGGATTTAGTTTTTGCATTAGAAAAAGAAAAATTCTCTAGTCCGTATTTTCAAATTCAAACTCGGCTTCAAGATCATTTTGAACCTCTTTTAGAAATGGTACGAGCAGTGAGCCAAAGACAAGTTTCTCAAAACACAAACTCTAAGCCTAAAAAGTTAGAAGAATTAGAAACGCTTCTCTTTGGTGTGGACAGCGAACAGAAACTTTTGAATAGTTTAGATGTAAGGATCGATCAATACGGTCGCGCTCGATTCAACATCGAGAAAAAAAAGCAGGAACTTCTCAAACAAGTCGCTCGAGTGAGAGAGTGTCGGGTATCGATCAACCATTGTTCAAAAGAGCTTAAAACAATTATTGAAAATCTCAATCAGGAGTTCGCGACGGTCAAAAATGTGGAGTCGTTACTGCAAGATCAAGTTAAAATTTTAGATCTCCTTTTGGAAAATCTATCTGACTGGTTGCCATCTACTTTCCCTCAAAGTTCCGTGATAACGGCGCTAAATAACAAAAGGCTAGAGATAGCTAAGCTTGAGTCCTATTTTTTGATTATGAGTGAGACTTTAGAAAAAATAATTATTACCGCCGATCAAGTGGGCAGTAACGCTCGGGAATCCAGGGTTGAGTTTAGCCACCGTTTGATTATCAAAGCCCAATCACTGAAAGTGCCCGTGGATCTCCAGCCTCTTCTAGTGCCGCGAGAAGATGACGTGGAGCCTATCGAATGGAAAATGGAGTGGCATAGGCGCGAACAAAAAAGTGTAAGTATTTGGGGTATAAAAGAAGAGTCATGGAATCTTTTAAAATCATTGCCCCTCACATCTGCAGCTTATGGTCATGCAGTGGAAAAGCTCCAGGAAAATGCAGATTTTTTACAACTCACTGCTCTTCTTTCTGTGAAGTGGTTAGATACACGTTTGGTTGCTGAAACCATGCTTAGAGTGGAAAAGTTTGCTGCCAACAGTGAAGATGATGAACTTTTGGCTAGTCATTTATTCGGCACAATGGCCACTAATCTTCTCGAAAACACGGATCAAAGAGTTCTCTTTCAGGGATTCAACCTTCTTTTTGAAGATCCTGTTTTCGCATCGAAAATTCCAAAGTTCATCGGTTATGTTTTGTCCCATCATAAAAATGACAAATTGGGCCTCGCATTGAATCAGTCACTTCGAGGACTGCTTGAGCCTTTGGTTGATTTAGGTGTTTCTGATTATCTCGTGGGAATTAAAAAAGAAATGGAAACAACCTATCTGAGTCAGATTTCTGCAAGCCGTATTGCCTCGAGAATTTGGACTCATTTGTTCAAGGAAAATCGTCGCATCACCATTGCGCAGTACCTTTCTCTGTCGACGCTTCTTTTTTCTCGCAAGAACCAATCTGTGAATTGGGTGGACACATACGCGCAAATTCCTGACAGTATTTATAATGCGATAGGAATGAGTCACGAAAAACAGGCATTCAATGCGAGTATATTTTTTGCGGTAGTGGGTTTGCGCCATGTTCAAATCCTTGGGCAAGATAACATTTCTGAATTTGAAACTACAGCGAGGGAAAATCTTAAGAAAGTGATAGAAAGAACAGCTCTTTCTAGAGGGGTTCATCTTGATCCAGAGCGAGACGCAAAGATAAGTGAAGTTGTGGATCAGCTTGTAAGCGAAGCCATTTTGAGGACGGAATGAGATCGAAAATTATAGGTCTACTTTTTCTAGAACTAGTCTTTCTATTCTCTCCGTTTTTAAATGCCGGTGATCTTTCTCTTCGCTGTGGACTCTTACTTGAAAATCTGAGCCAAAATAGAAATCACGATTTGGAAAAAGAATTTCATCCGTTGAGCGACGAGAAGATTGGAGCGGAGAGTCGAGATCTCATTTCTCACTTAGAAAAAAGTCTGACGGATCATTCCCTTTCCCAGCCAGTGCACGTCTTGCGCGAGGGTATGGCCGAAAATCACTCGGACTTGAATGAACTTCTGAATTCTATTTCTAAACGTTATCTTGGGGCGGGGCAACTGCTTGAAGCTCCGGCTCTGACCAATGCGAAAAATCTCCTTTACGGATCAAGGAATGTGACCATAGTTCTTGATGAACTTCAGAAGGCCATTTCCCGCGGGCGGAGATTTTTGATGTTGAAAAGCACCCATTCAAATAAAATCAAAGACCTAGCCCGCAAAGCGGCCCTGTGTAAAAAATCTCTCGCCCAATGCCAACTGGATTTGCCTTCCATATCAAAGCAAATCAATTCCGATCTGATTTTTCTCAACGCCGTAAAAATGACATTTTCTGATGAGATGAAGATTCTTGTCGCGGCCAAGAAAATAACTTCTCACCCAGGGCTTTTAAGGATTCTTGAGACTGAGCTCGAAAGGCTTGGCATGCAGAAAACTTTATTGCAAATTAAAACTGAAAAGCTGGCTGAGACCATCGACAAGATCTCCCACGTCATGTCTCAGGCTGATATTTTTCAAACAGGATCTACTCATAAAACGGTGATGGAAGCGGCATCTCAAGGTTTTGATTTAGGATTTTTAATCGGTGAAAACGACGTGACTTTGTCTCCGAGTCGTACAGACACGGATTTGGATCAACAGGAGCAGTTCAAATTGAAGGTGGCGCGCGCTATTCATTCGGAACTTTCTAACGATGAAATAGGAGACATGATTCTCGCAGAGATTGAAGTAATGAAATTCATTTCTCTCGAAAGCCTTTTGTTTCTTCTCAAAGCGGTTAAACCTTTCACGGGATCAATATTTATCTATGCAAAATCCGCCCCACAACAAGAAATTTATAAGGTGAGAAGAGTTTTCGACGGTTCCCAAAACTATAAGTATTATTTGAAATTTGTCATTCCTTACATGGCATCAAAAAAATTGATTTTGTTTCAAGGTGAAACGCTCTCCGCAAAAACTCTCAGCCAGATGGCGAAAAAAATGAGTCTCACTTCAGACGGGCATCTGGAGCTTTATAAAAAGCTTGAGACCCAGTTGTATTCGAACGGGGAGTTTTTTGCCTTGAAGTCTGGCTGTGGCCTCCGAAAAGTTGCTCTTCAGAACTCGGGAATTGCCTCTGTGCGTGGAGTTATAAAATGAAATATTTATTATTTATTATAGTTTTTATTTTTTGTATGACTAATTTCGCTAGGGCATCCGAACTCCATGGATCTTTATCTGAAGAAAAAACACAGGAGTCTTCTGATCTGCATACTCGCTGCGTCAGCGTCCTAGAGGCGCTTGAAAATAGATCCACAGTTTTGGAACTTGAAACTAAATTGGGTGATTTAGGAGAAGCCACTCTTCGGGAAGAAGCTTCAAAATTGGTGATGGCAGTAAAAGAAAAAATCTCCACTTCACGTTTCTCTCATCCGCAGCATTTAGCCAGTGAAGTCCTCGCGAACTGGAATCAGTCAGTTTTTGATCTTGTACTGGCGATTTCAAAGCAGAAAATCGGTCTTGATGTTTCTCGGTATAAAGAAAGTATGGCGAGAGCCAACGCCGCCCTTTATGGAACCCAAAGCATCGGATTGCTTGTGGGAAAGTTACAGAATATTTTAGCTGAGGGAAAGCCGTCGGTTTTCAAGCTCAGCCGTTGGTTATCACCGGACTATAAACTTAAGGTTTTGGTACTCGCTAAGAAAATTAGCGGGTGCCGGAAAACCATTGGTCTTTGCAAAATTAAATTTTCCGCCATTGTTCAAGATTTGAATGAAGAATATATTTTGCTGCAAGCTACCTCCAGTTTAATGGTCGAGCGAGAACGAATTTTAAGGGAGGCTATGGAACAGACGAGTGAGAAAATCTTAGTTGAGTCTTTCAAACGAGAGCTAGAAAAGCTGGGGATTCAACAGTTGCAAGTTTCCGCTATGACTGGTGGACTTTCTCAGATCTTAGGAAAAGTTCGGGAAATTAAAGAGCGGGCGGATGCCGTGAACGAGAGTGAAATTGTAAAATCAGTGATCAGTGCCTCTTCGCAAGGGTTGGATCTGGATTTTCTCGTGGAAGGAGATTCTAAATTAAATCCTTCTTTAAGTCTGGTAAAAATCAGCCTCGGTGATAGACAAATCCTCGATCATATGATTTACCTTCTTAGCTCACCGACGTCTTCCAGGATTGCTCTGAATATTCTCGAGGATTATGCAAATAGCACTCCTATCTCTATTGATGTGCTGAGAGAGATTGTACCTATTATCTATAAATTTGATGATTCGAGTTGGAGAGATGATCAGTTTATCCAAAAAATAGTTTACCCGGCGACCGAGTTCCTTCCCCATAATTTCATGAATGTCAATTCGAAGTTTCCGCTTAAAATCATTGTCATTACAAAAATATTAAGCCGTGTCACTCAAAGCGACTTGAGAAAAATATCTAAAGAGGATGCTCATGTCATTGCCGGGGAAATTTTGACCGATTCAACGTGGTCTTATTACGGTGGTCTGGAAAAATACGTGATCAGTCATTTGCACACTTTGGTTTCGGAGTAAGGAAAAATGAAGTTTCTTATGTTAGTTTTTATCTTTTTAATCCCCGGCCTTGTTGAGGCTTCTGAGATTGAAGGGCACCGTGCCCAGCCGCCAAAAGAAATGTCTCTCGGGGACAGGTGCGCATCCATCCTTGAAACTCTGAAGTCCGGTTCGTCTTTGCCAGAGTTCGAACATACGATAAAAAGTCTGGATGACTCTGAAATCCAGAAAGCTGCACATTTTTTGGTGGAAGGTCTTAGGTCCAAACTCGAATCTTCTCGATTTTCTCATCCTCAGTATCTGGCTAATGAATTTATGCAAGATTGGGATCAGCCGATTTTTGATTTGGTTTTGGAAGTTTCAAAGCAGCAGACGGGCCTGTCCTTGAACCGAAATAAAGAAAGCTTGGAGAAGGTTCGTACCGTATTTTTTGGGATGCAGAATGTTTCCGCTTTGACTACGGAGCTTCAGAAAAAACTAACAGTCGGTAAGCCATCTTCGGTGAGCCATTTTCTTGGGCTGAGCAAGAATTATAAAGTTTCCGTTACCGAGATTGCTAATAAAATTAAAGGCTGCAAGCAAAGTATTGCCCTGTGTAAAATTGAATTTCCGGAAATATCTCGCCAATTGAATGAAGAATACATTTTGCTTCGGGTCACACAGAGCACGATTGCCGAACGAAAAAGCGTTCTGGAGGTAGCAACTCAAAATTCAATGGGCGAAAATGTTTTTGTCGCGACTTTCACTAAAGAGATACAGAAACTAAAAGCTCTCCAAATGCAGGTCGTGATGATGATCGACGCTCTTTCGCCAATTATCGGGAAAGTCAGTGAGGTCAAGGAACTGGCCGACGGAGTCAGCGATATTGAAATTATGAAATCGGTTATCTCGGCGTCTCGACAAGGTATCGATCTCGATTTTTTGATGGACAGTGAGAATGGCATAGATGGACCACGCTCGTCTCAATTGGACCCCGAGGACCAAAAAATTTATGATCACATGCTTTTTCTTTTGGAATCCCCCGCAAGTCTAGAAAGTGTTCTCGGGGTTTTGGAAAGTTATGTCGAATCTACGAGCGTGCCGGTCATGGTGTTTATGAAAATGATTCCTGTTTTGAATAAAGACTCAATTGCCAAGGATAATGAAGCTATGCAGTCTATTGCGTTTCCAGAATCAATATTCTATTCAATCAAAAGTCCCCATTCCCGTTCCAATTCTAAATTTGGGTATAGTGATGTGATTTTGTTTAAGATGCTGAAGCGTTTGATCCCCGGAGCGCACGGAGCGTTGTCAAAGGAAGAGGCCCAGGAAATAGCCCGCAAACTTTTTAACACTAAAAAATGGTCGAATGTTCCTAAGTTAGAAATGTTCGCCGTTGAGAAAATCCTACAACAGGTTTCCAATAAGAGACCTCGTCCTCGATTTAAAATGGGTTCGGAAGAACAAATTCATTTCGATAGAATGATGGAGGTTTTGAAATTACCGGTCAGTCCAGCTGCCAGACTTGAACTATTAGATAGTTACCTTGAAAATAAGAGGATTCCCGTCGCGGTGTTGAGGGAGATGATATCTTATTTGGATGAGCTAACGTTGGTGGTTCAAAAAGAGAATTATTCTTTTCAAATTCACGCTGCTCCAACCGTATTTTTTGCACCCCATGATTCTTCAAAGAATTTGAAGTTTTCTTTAGCTCAAATTATTCTGTTTAAAATGCTGACACAAGTGTCGTTTGGGAGTGGACCAAATCTCACTAAGAACCAAGCACGAGAGATAATCATCGAGATTCTTGCAGACAAGAAATGGCAAGACAAACCGGGGCTGGAGAAATTCACCGTGAATAGGATCGAGTCATTACTGGCACCTCGGTAAAAACCGACTTGGCTAAAAATTAGACAGTTGTCTGACGACTCAAGGCCTATTCGAACTGCACTCCTGACAATCAATCCTATAGTCAACCTGTCATTCCCTAGGACCAAAACCATGGCCCAACCCTTGTAATACATAAACTTGAGAGAATACGGATGGACCTATTTTCAAAGTGGAGATTTATGAGAAACAATTTATTAGTAGCATTATCGGTTGCAGCAACGCTCCTATTCACGGCCTGCGGTAGCAACAATAAAGACAAAAATTCAACCAGTCGCACCAACGGTAATAACATCCGTGGTGGCGTCAGTGTCCCAGCCGCTCCCAGTGGAGTGAGCAGTTCTATATGGGCGCAAGTGAACACCAGTTCGGGTCAGGTCACCTCTGGCATGGCTCCTGGCTTAAGTATGAACAGCAACGACGTCTCCCGCTATTTCTTGAGCACTGACTGGGCGTGGGGTGCTATTGGCGCCACATCAACAACGACGGACACCAATTGGAATTCTGCAATTTTTGGAACACCCGCAAGCTACACTCAGATTCCTTGCAACGGTTCAAATTGCGTTGTGGGAATGACCATGGGCACAAATCCTAGTGGATCTAGCTCTGCGCCAATGGTTTTCACTAGCAATCAGACACTCTCTGCTGTTGTCGCGTCTAATCAGCAAGTGGCTCCTTCAAGCGGTGGTATTACTATGGGCTTCTGGGATTCATTGACCGGAACTGCTGATCCTAGCGGTGGTGTGGTTCCTGCAATTCCTGTCAATGTTGGATTGCAGACTCAAGGTTCTTATGTGCAGGGAAATAAAGTTAATTTAGTGTTCAGCGATGGCGAAGGAACAATCACCGTCATAGGAACTTTATCAGGATCCGGAGTGAACTACACTTTGAGCGGAACCATTGGGTTTACCAATCAAACTTCTGTCAACACCATCAATGGTCAAACCAGTGTGGCTTCAGGAACTCTTGGACAATTTAGCGGAAACGCCTGCGCATTTTTTAGATGTCAATAAAGAAATATTAAGCTTTATCTAAAAGACCTTTACCAAATAAAATTTGGCAAAGGTCTTTTTATTCGCTAAGTTAAAATCATCATGATCAGTAATTTCGATTTTCCAAGCCAAATGATCAAAACAATCATTGGTGGTTATTCCACCATCGACGTGCCGAGGCTTGACTTCAGGTCTCTGGAAGAAGGCGGCGAATTTTTAAAAACCTACGGTTATGATATCTCTATCAAAGAAGAAGATGAAACTGTTTGGCAAATGTATGAACAGGCTATCCATATATTGCATAAGTATATTTTAGATTCTCATGAGCGAGTTCCGGAAGTTTTGGCAACTCGCGCTGCGGTAAAAGACATTCGGCGGCTTTTTTTATACGCCAGTACCCGGGATCATGACAAGAATCCAATGCAGCTTTGGAGCTGTGCGATTCTTCGAGTCATGCACTGTGTGGCTCACGTTGAGAATGATCTTTTTTTTAATTACACCAGCGAGATTCAAAATCAGATTTTTAGTCCCATTCAATCTAAAGTCTCCGGTGATGACAACGGGAAGTTATTCTTGGGGACCGAGCAAAGTTCTGAGCAAATTCCATTGATGAAATTCGAAGTCAAAGCATTTAAAGAAATGCACAGCATGGTGATTAAAACTCTCAGCAAGCCTGAAAGTGTGGCCATGGATATTTTTGATAAAATGGGAGTGAGATTTATCACCGCCACTGTTTTTGATGCTTTTCGCGTGATACGTTTTTTACGGAGAGAAAACCTAGTCAGCTTTGCCAATGTGGTTCCTCACCAATCAAAAAATACTTTATTCCCGACAAATATTTTTATGGAAGTGATTGAGAAATTAGGCGCCGAGAAAAAGAATTTAGATTCCGACGAGATCGATAAAATCATGTTGGAAGCATTAAACCAGGATTCTAAACGGGCGGAATATAAAGAAAAGTATAATCCATTCTCCGACATTCATTACAAAGCGATTAAATTTATTTCCCGAAGTTTGGTCAAAGTTAAAACTAGCAACGGCGTGATTCGGTTTTTCTATCCCTACGAAATTCAAATCATGGATTATCAAACCTACGTTCAAAATCTTTCTGGTACTTCCGCGCACGGAGAATATAAGTTGAGACAAAGAAAAGCTGCTCATGACCGAGTCCTGGGAGAAATATACTTTGCGCCCCATAAGATTTAAATCATGAAACTGATGCTTTCAATAAGAGCTGGTGTATTATTTTTTCTTCTCCCTTCGATAACTTTTCTATTTAGTATCGCCTGTGTGATCTATTTCATCCCGTTTTCAAGTCGCAAGACTATGGACCGGGTGATCTTTGTTTGGTCGAAGCTTTTGTGTGAACTTTCTGGCGTTCGCGTGCACTGCGAAGGTGTTGAGAATCTTAAAGGAATCAGTTCCGCACTTTTTTTAAGCAATCATCAAAGTCATTATGACATTCCCGTTTTATTTTGGTCCGTGCCGCAATCCTTCAGAATGGCTGCTAAAAAGGAATTGTTTCTTATTCCTATATTTGGTCAGGTTTTATGGAAAGCGGGCTTCATGCCGCTCGATAGAAAGCGGGTCGATGCGTCTCAGAAAACTTTGGATCGTATGAAGCGAAAATTCACCAACGGTGAAAGCTTTTGGATGGCGCCAGAAGGAACTAGATTCAAGGGCGAAGGTGTTGGAGATTTTAAAAGCGGAGCTTTTCACTTGGCATTAAAAACCGGTGAACCCATCGTGCCCATTTGCATTTATGGCACGCACAAGGTTTTGCCTAAAGGCGACCTGATGGCTAATAGGACACAATTGTGGCAAGACGTTTATGTTCAGATTTTGCCCCCGATAGAGACGAAGGGGATGACCATGGCCGATCGATTTGAATTGCGAAACGCCGTGAGAAAACAGATTCTTGAGGCTTATGTTGGCCTTCAAGAAGAAGCCAATTCTTCCCTGCGTCTGCCGACTCAAGCGTAAGAGTACTATTAAAAGTCACATGCAAAGCACTTCCGGTTTCATTGTAATCAATAGCTGTCATTAGTAACTGAGATGGAAGTTTTTTTCCTGCTTTATAAAAAGCGTTTAGAAGCTTGTCGAATCGCAAGTACGATTGGAAACTATTTCCTGCATTGTGACTGACGTATGGTCCCACAAACATTGTTCCGCTTTGGGTGATACAGACAGGGTAATTTTCTTCTCCAAAACGTTCTATTTTTTCCCAAGTCATACTATCCGTAGTTTTAAATATGCCTCGGCTTGACGCCAATTTAAAATCGGGGAGAAGAGGGTGCTCGGCCATATCAAATATTTTTCTTTGGAAAAAATCATCGTTAGAAAGATAAATTTCTGTATTTTCTTTTTTCTGAAAAATATTGTTTTCCGCGAACCAAACTGTGCCTGAATGTCTGGAGTAGGCTCTCTGCCACGTGACTGTCTGAGTGTTCATTATTTTCCCCATAACTTTGCTTTTCTTTACTAGAAAAATTCGTTCGCTTGTTTTGATTTTTGCGATTTTTTGCAAGGTATAAAAGTGAGCTTCCTTTGTTTCGATCCACGACCCCTGATGAAACTTCACTTTGCGATACTCATTTTCTTTTTGTGGAAGCACCGCTTCGGCGAAATCTAACTTTGAATAAACGTCAGATATATGAATCCATCCCTGGTAGCCAGCGTCTTTCACAAAAAGCCAGGGTCCTTGAAGTTTGAGAGGTTTGATTTTATATAGTTCTGGGAGATCCCGCACTTTGTGAGAGGTAAAATTTGGTTTGATGCGCATGATGATTGGACTTTTTGTGTAAATAAAACCGAACGCGCCAGGATCCGGACCAATTTGCTTTTCTTGGATCCATCCCATTTTCAGTCCCGATTTTATCTCCCGCGACACTTTCACCCAGGAATTTTCAATTTTAATAATTTTTAGAGTTTCACCAACTTTGACGGTGGCTACCGGTCTTGCTTGGTCATGACTGTCAGAAAGCAAGAGTGTATTATTCCGAGCGATCACTTTGTCACTGAAATCTATGATTGTTAAAATTTCTTTTCGTGAAATCCATTTTCCGTTTGGCATTTTAATCCAAGTCCGGTTTATCGCCGTTCCATCCATTTTAAGCTGAGTAATAGGTTCATCGCCGGATGAAAATGAGGAATCGGGGTCACGGTAAATTTGAGAGGCCAGACTACCCGTGGACGCAAAAAAGCCGGAACCAACCAACAGGCAAACTTGGATCATTAAAATGCGTGAGTAATGGAGGCTGAGCATTAGTTTTAAGTAATGCACAAACAAGGCCCAAGCTTCCTTGCACAAAGCTTCTAAAGTTGTGGTGTAAAGCAAGCTGGTCTCACTCGCGCGCCTCTGCGAAGGGCTTGTGACTCGCTTTTACCTGGACGAAATTCCGATCGAGGAAATTCTTGCCTCAGCCTTATGTTTTGTGCCTCATGTTTTAGACTTGCAGCCGGCAGGCCTAAAGAGTAAAAACTAGGAGTAAAAACTATCTCTAAAAAAAGGACAATTCATATGATTAAAACCATAGGTGTATTGGGCGCTGGCCAAATGGGAAGTGGCATCGCTCAAGTGGCCGCCCAACAAGGAATAGATGTTGTGCTTTATGATTTGAAAAATGAAGCTTTGGCTAAAGCAAGTAGCACTATCTCAGGAAGTTTAGACCGCCTGATTAAAAAAGAAATTATCACCGCTGCTCAAAAAGAAGATGTTCTTAAACGAATCAAAACCACCTCGAAATTTACTGATCTCACTTCCGTAAACATGGCTATTGAGGCCGTGACGGAAAACGAAGTTTTAAAACTCGAGATCTTCAGACAGCTGGACGCTGTGCTTGCGCCGGAAGCTATTCTTGCCAGCAACACAAGTTCCATTAGCATCACTAAAATTGCGGCCGTCACTAAACGTCCCGATGAAGTTGTGGGCATGCATTTCATGAATCCAGTTCCGGTCATGAAGTTGGTCGAAGGCATTAAGGGCTTGGCTACTAGTAATGAAACATTTAAATTCACTCGCGAGCTTGCGGAAAAAATGGGAAAGACTTTTGTTGAGTCAAAAGATTTTCCCGGATTTGTAGTTAACCGCATTCTTATGCCCATGATCAACGAAGCTGTTTATGTTTTGCTTGAAGGCATTGCTAAGCCGGAAGCCATTGATGAGGCGATGAAACTTGGAACCAATCAACCCATGGGGCCACTTGCGTTGGCTGATTTAATTGGGTTAGACACTTGTCTTTCAATAATGAAGGTATTGCATAACGAGCTCGGTGATACGAAGTATCGCCCTTGCCCGCTGTTAGTAAAATATGTTGAAGCGGGATGGCTCGGTAGAAAAACCGGTCACGGATTTTATAAATATTAAGGAGAATCATGGAAACCCTGGTTTACGAAAAAGTTAAAAATATTGGCGTTCTAAAATTCAATCGGCCTAAAGCGCTGAACGCAATCAATCTTGAAATGCTCACCGAATTAGACGCTTTAATCGACATCATTGATTCCGATCGAGACATTCGTGTTTTGATTATCACTGGTGGCGGAGACAAAGCTTTTGTCGCCGGTGCGGACATTTTAGAGATGTCCACCATGGTTGGCGAAGATGGTAGAAAGTTTTCTAAAAAAGGCCAAGCTGTTTTGAGACGTTTAGAAATTTTGAAAATTCCAGTTATTGCAGCAGTCAACGGATTTGCACTTGGTGGCGGAACGGAAATTGCCTGTAGCTGTGATTTTATTTACGCGTCTACCAAAGCAAAGTTTGGTCAACCTGAAGTCATGCTTGGACTGATGCCCGGATTTGGTGGCACTCAGCGTTTGGCTCGATTTGTTGGATTGCCAATGGCTCGTGAACTTATTTATTCTGGACGACAAATTTCTGCTGAAGAAGGTTTCAGACTCGGTTTAGTAAATAAACTTTGTAGTCCAGATGAACTCATGGCTGAAGCTATGAAAACCGCGGAGGAAATAGCAAAACTTGCTCCTCTTGCAGTAGCCGCTAGCAAAGAAGCCATCAGCGACGGCTTTGACGTTCCAATCGATAAAGGACTTGGATTTGAAGCGGATCTTTTCAGCGATTTATTTGAAACTGAAGACATGCGCGAAGGCACAAAAGCTTTTATCGAAAAACGCCCGGCAGCTTTCCAAGGGGAATAAATTGGCGCTCAAGAATCATGTGAGAATTATCACCGCAACGAGTCTCTTTGACGGGCATGACGCCAGCATCAACATCATGAGACGCCTGCTTCAAGCTGGTGGTGCGGAAGTCATTCACTTAGGGCATAACCGCTCTGTTAAAGATATTGTGACCGCAGCCATTCAAGAGGACGCTCACGCCATTGCTATCAGCTCATATCAGGGCGGGCATATGGAGTTTTTCAAATACACTCTTGATTTGCTGAGAGAAAACGACGCCGGTCACATCAAAATATTTGGTGGTGGCGGCGGAGTTATTGTCCATGATGAAAAGGAAGCGTTAGAAAAATACGGAATCACTGCGATCTATCATCCTGATGACGGGCGAAGGCTCGGTCTTGAGGGAATGATCCAGGATGTTTTAAATAAATCTGATTATGATTTGATGGCGGTGTCAAAGCGAAAACTCCCAGAATTTAAATCTCCGGGAGGCTACCAGACAAAATTAGAATGGCCGCAGCAACTGGCGCGCGCAATAACCATCAATGAAAACTTACTGTCGCTAGAAAAGAAATCTAAGAACGCTGATGTTCAGCTGGTAAATCTTCCTGTCAAAAAAACTGCATTGGTGGTTGGGGTAACCGGTACCGGCGGAGCTGGAAAAAGTTCTCTGACCGATGAAATACTTCAAAGATTTTTGAATCACATTGACGGAATTAGAATTGCCGTTTTGTCAGTTGATCCCACCAAGAAGAAAACGGGCGGTGCTCTCTTGGGGGATCGCATCCGTATGAATTCGCTCTCACGCGGCGGAATTTTCATGCGCTCGCTTGCGACTCGTGGAAGCGGGCGGGAAGTTTCTGACTCACTTAAAGAAGCTATTAATTTATGTCAAAATTCTGATTTCGATTTGATTTTTGTAGAGACTATTGGCATAGGTCAAGGTGATACCGCTATCACAGATAGCGTGGATTTTTCTCTCTACGTCATGACAAGTGAGTACGGTGCACCTTCGCAATTAGAGAAGATTGACATGATCGATTTTGCGGATGTCATTGCAATAAATAAATTTGATCGTCGTGGCGCCGAAGATGCGCTCCGAGATGTCAGGCGACAGTATCGAAGATCCCGAAAACTTTTTCACGAGCCACAAGATTCCGAATTGCCTATTTACGGGACCATATCTTCCCAATTTAACGATCAGGGTGTGAATACCTTGTTTGCGAAATTGATCACAGAACTTGCTAAAAAAGGTTTCACTAAAAAAGTGCAACATAAGGTTTTGACCACCAAGCGGCAGGTCATACTCCCGGTTGAAAATCAAAGCTACATGGCGGAGATTGTAAAGACCATTAAAAGTTACATTCTCAAAACCGAAAAAGATGCGGTCTTGGTTTCTGAACTTGGTGCCATTGAAAAATGTCTGCCTATCTTTAAAAATTCTAAATCTTCTGGAGAATCTTTAGATTCGGGATTGGCCGCTCTGGAAAATCGCCAAGAGAAAATAGAAAAAGAAGTGGGACTTGAAACCCTTTCTGAAATCAATTCGTGGGATCATTTGATAGAAAAATATTCTCAAGATGCCCTTACTTATCATGTGCGCGACCGCGAAATTAAAATGGCGCTTTTTTCTACCAGTTTGTCCCATAACAAAATTAGGAAAGTTTCTGTCCCAAAATTAAATGATTGGGGAGATCGCCTCAGGTTTTTGAGAAAAGAAAACGTCCCTGGATTTTTTCCTTACACTGCGGGTGTTTTTCCACTCAAGCGTGACACTGAAGAACCTCGAAGGCAATTTGCCGGCGAAGGACCTCCAGAAAAAACCAATGCACGTTTCCATTACCTCACGCAAAACGAAGATTCAAAAAGACTTTCTACTGCTTTTGACAGTGTCACTCTTTACGGAGAAGATCCTCACGAACGTCCCGACATTTATGGAAAAGTGGGTGAGAGCGGCGTGAGCATTTGCACTATTGAGGACATTAAAAAACTTTATGCGGGTTTTGATCTATGTGATCCAAAGACCAGCGTGAGTATGACCATCAACGGTCCTGCTCCAACAATTCTAGCTTTTTACTTGAACGCAGCCATTGATCAAAGATTGGAAACTAAAGACTGCGCTAAGACAGAACAGAATCGTGAGGCTGTCAAAGCGGAAACGCTGAAGCTTGTTCGCGGAACTGTTCAGGCTGACATCCTTAAAGAAGATCAAGCACAGAACACGTGTATTTTTTCGACTGAATTTTCCTTAAAAGTTATGGGAGATATTCAGCAATACTTTTCCGATAACGGTGTGAAGAATTATTATTCTGTCAGCATCAGTGGTTACCACATCGCAGAAGCGGGCGCTAATCCCATCAGTCAACTCGCATTCACTTTGGCCAATGGTTTCACTTACGTGGAATATTATCTGAGCCGAGGAATGCAGATTGATGACTTCGCTGGAAATTTAAGCTTTTTCTTCAGCAATGGTTTAGATCCGGAATACTCTGTCATTGGACGTGTTGCGCGAAGAATTTGGGCTGTCACACTCCGAGATAAATATAAGGCGAACGATCGCTCGCAAAAATTAAAATATCATATTCAAACCAGCGGCAGATCTCTGCATGCCCAAGAGATAGACTTTAACGATATCAGAACTACTCTTCAGGCGCTCTTTGCCATCTACGACAACTGCAATAGTCTGCACACCAACGCCTATGATGAAGCGATCACCACGCCCACTGAAGCTAGTGTGAGACGTGCTATGGCCATTCAGATGATCATCAATCAGGAACTTGGCACAACTCGAAATGAGAATCCACTGCAGGGCAGTTACTTTATGAGTGAGCTGACGGATTTAGTGGAAGAAGCGGTGCTCGCTGAATTCCATCGTTTGGCAGAACGTGGTGGAGTTTTGGGCGCGATGGAAACTCAATATCAGCGCGGGAAAATTCAGGAAGAGAGTCTCTATTACGAAACTCTCAAGCACAGTGGAAAGCTTCCAATTATTGGTGTGAATACTTTCATTGACCCAAAAACTTTGGAGCATGGATTCAAGCATCCAAAAATTGAATTGAGACGATCGACCGTTGAGGAAAAACAAGCGCAAATTAAATCACTCGCAGAGTTTCAAAAACGTCACGCGCATGAAGCTCCGCCGGCGCTCGCTAAATTGCGTCAAACTGTTTTAGATGGCGGAAATGTTTTTATCGAACTGATGGATGCTTCGCGAGTTTGCTCTCTTGGGCAAATCACTCACTGTCTTTTTGAAGTGGGCGGGGAGTATCGCCGGTCTCTCTAGAAACGGCCGTGAGGGTCGCCTTATTTCCTGAGGTCACAGCTTGTGGGTTTTGAATCAATATCATATTCATTCTGACTTTTTCGCGTTTCGCCAAATCTTCGCCACGACGATTTTCAATTTCCGTTTGTGTTCTAACTGCCATGTCATGGAGATCGCTGAGGTGAGGTGGCTGCGCTAGCGTCTCAGTTTTGGAATCTAATCTAAATTTACTGTACCGCTCGTAAGCTATTTGGGCGAATGCGCTTGGTTTGAGCTGAGTAAGATATTCCAAAACCTTAGAATAATAATACGTTCGGTTTTGTCTTTCGAACGTAGCTGCAGCTTCGGCGGCATGATTTAAATAACCATAGAGAATGCCAAATATTTTTGAGGTCTCTTTTTCAAGCTCACTGTTAGCGAGTTTCGCCGCTTCATATTCGCCGCGAAGGTCCACGGGTCTACGAATCACGAAACTTCTCCAGTAGCCAGCAACAATCATTAACGTGTCTTGTGTTCTCATTAGCAGTTCAATGTTGTGTGCACCAAGCGCAGGATGTCTTTTTAATTCACTGAGCAGTTGTTTGAGTTCAATTTGCTTTAGATATATTCCCTTGGCTTCAGGGCTAAGGAGTTTTGAAGTGAAGAAGTGCTCTGACACTTGATCGGGATGAAAATAGGCAAGTTCGGTGAGGATTGCTCTTCTCAATAAAATTCGAGCACCCGAAGCTGTGTGGAATGGGGGTGAAAATCCTTTTTCCGACTGACGTTGGCTTTCGACGGCTTGATTTCCTCTCAGCACAGATAGTTCAGGGAACGCTTTGAATTGTTTCCAAAGGTTCGCGTTTCTCCACGATTTTAGTGCGAAGGGCTTCTCCATCATAATCTCGCCACCATTGGCAATATCGGTTTTTCCGACGGTATCAATGGCTTCTGTCGAACGGATTTTGTTTAATTTAAACGTGCAGTTGATGACGTCGCCGGCATGAGCAAAAACAGGCATCGCAATGACAAAGGCTGTCATCGTGAATGTCGCCAAAATCAATATGGCAAGCCTCGAGTTATTTTGATCGATTTTGTACTTCATTGATCCCATTAATTGCAAAGTTTAAGCCGGTACGCCGTACCATATCCGGAACTACATTTGTTTTTAAATCGATTACAACTCCGGATATGGTACGGCGTACCGGCCTACCCGAGGAATGATTTTGCGACGGTTTGGAGCTGCATGTTGCTCGTGCCTTCGTAAATCTGGCCAATCTTGGCGTCGCGGTAGAATTTCTCGGCAGGATATTCTTTGGTGAATCCATTTCCACCCAAAAGATCAACGGCCATCGAGGCTACTTTTTCAGCGACTTTGCTTGAATGATATTTGGCCATCGCGGCTTCTCGTAAGAACGGCTGTTTTGCGTCTTTCAATCGAGCGGCGTGATAAACCATCAATCGCGCGCTCTCTAAGCTGATGGCCATTTCGGCCAACTGAAATTGCACGCCTTGGAATTCAGAAATAGATTTCCCAAATTGTTGTCGGCCCTTGATGTAATTCAATGTCATGTCGAATGCACCTTGAGCGACTCCAACCATTTGCGCACCAATTCCGATGCGGCCTTCGTTCAAAGTTTCGATAGCCACTTTGTAACCTTTGCCAACATCGCCCATGACGTTTTCGAGAGGAACTTCACAGTTTTCAAAAGTCAATTCGCATGTGGAAGACGCTCTGATGCCCATCTTGTCTTCTTTTTTTCCGATAGTGAATCCGGGAAAAGACTTTTCAACTATGAAAGCGGTAATCCCTTTGTAGCCAAGAGTTTTATCAACGGTTGCAAAAACTAAAAATAATTCAGCTTCTTTTGCATTGGTGATCCAAAGTTTGTGGCCGTTCAAAATCCACTTTTCGCCTTTTTTCTCGGCTCGACATTGAAGAGCGAATGCATCTGATCCGCTGGAACTTTCAGATAGGCCGTATGCGCCAACCCATTCGCGTGACATTTTGCTGAGATATTTTTCTTTTTGAGATTCATTGCCCCATTTTAAAAATGCGTTCGTGACGAGAGTGTTTTGAACGTCCACTAAAACACCGCATGATCCATCGACGCGGGAAACTTCTTCGACTGCCAAGCAGGCATTAAAGAAACTAGATTCAGTGCCGCCGTATTTTTCTGGTGATTCGATAGCCATGAGTCCCATTTCGAAAAATTGCTTTACTAAGCCGGCATCCATCTGCGCTTCATGATCCATTTTACTAACCAAAGGCTTGATTTGACCTTCAGCAAATTCACGGACGGCCATACGGAATGCGGTTTCATCTTCGGATAGGAAAGACATGGGGATCTCCTTGAACAATATTTTTCTTTCTTAATTCCCGTCATTTTTATAGGATATTGGCACCATGGCAAGACAAAAAACAAAAGCGAAAAAACCTGTGTTAAAAACTCAATCCAAAGCCGCAAAGCCTGCGAAGGCGACTGGGCCCAAGCGGGTGCTCATTGGGAAGCCGGGGCTTGACGGGCATGATCGGGGCGCGAAAGTGATCGCTAGATCTTTACGCGATGCAGGCCACGAAGTCATTTATACAGGGCTCCATCAAACACCGCAAATGGTTGTGGCGGCGGCGCTTCAAGAAGACGTTGATCTTGTGGGCTTGAGTATTCTTTCCGGTGCGCATATTCACCTGGTGCGAGAAATCATGCGATTGATGAAAGCCGCAAAACTTTTGCATATTCGCGTTTTTGTCGGGGGGATTATTCCAGAGGACGATATTCCAAAACTCAAAAAAATGGGCGTCACCGGAATTTTTACTCCCGGAACTTCGCTGCAAACGATCAACGATTTTGTGGCGCAAGCATGAGGTTGAATTTTGAAAGCTGAGCAAGGTTGTGCCGGTTGCATTATAGACGATATCTCAGGCGCGGTGAAACTCATGGGTGTGGACAATGCCACTCAGCTCACGGTTATGAACCAGGCGATGAAATATCTCAGCGAAAATTTCAATTTCGACACTTTGCCTAGCGTTTACATCACAGAAGTTCACCGCATAGCTAAAAAAGTCACGGGCCAAAGACTTCCTTTCGAACAGCTTCGAAAAAACTGCAACGATGTTGGGCTCGCGCTATCTGATAAGCTCGCATTGAAACTAGCTTCAATGCCAGACACGTTGGAACGTTTTGAAACTTTGGTGAAATGGGTGATTGCGTCCAATCATCTTGATTTCAGAACCGTTGGCACCGGTTATGAAGTGCCGATCGCTAAGATCGAAGAACATGTTTTGACTAAAGTGCGTGAACCCCTTCAAGTGAATGACCTTCCCGTTTTTTATAAATTTGTAAACGAAGTTCCAAAAACATGGGCTATGAATGCTGCCGTTTCTGACGGTGGAATAGGCGGTACTATGGGATTGGGCGGAACGTCGAGCCCTCAAAATCCTGGCGCAAGATCGGCGCCTCATCATAATAATTTTGCAAAACCTCATGCCCTTTTTATTCATGACAATGTTGGCGAGATTGCGTTTGATCGTTATCTGATTGCAGATTTACGCGCTCGCGGTTGGTTTGTGATGAGTGCTCTGCGCGGCGGCCCCATCACCAGTGATGCGACATTGGAAGATGGACTCTATGTGAAGATGCAAGATTATGCCGACATGATTATTTGCGCCGGTCCGGACACCCTCGGAATCTCATGGGAAGAAAAATCTCCCGAATTAGAAGAAGCCCTTCAGAAATGCGATTTGATCATCAGCAAAGGCCAAGCAAATTTTTATCTCTTCTCTGATCATCAAAAACAATTGGCCAAACCCGTGATGTGTTTGCTAACAACTAAATGCCCGTACGTATCCAGCTATTTCCAAAAATCCGATCTCATCTCCGTCGCCAAATTTTTAATCTAGTTTTTTTTGAACTTATTTAGACGGCGTCTTTAGATATTCGAGTGCAGGTTGAACATGTCTTCACTCAATATTTTGATCATAAATATACCTGCGCTCACATTATTTTATTGAAAGTTATGATTGAAAATAGGATAAAACTTTTAAGCTGGTTTTTCTGTTGAAGGTGGATTGAATTTAGTAGCTTAGAGCTAGAGCTTATAGCTCAGATTTGGATTCAGACAGTATTAGATTTAGAAGTGAGGATTAGACGATCGTGAGCAAAGCAAAAGGGCGACCCAGGAAAAAAGCAAAACGCAGGCAGAGAAATGCGCAGCAGAGCTTTGGCGGGAAAACTTTTAATATTCAGCATTTTTTTGGGGGATTGCTGACCACGGAGAGGGCGCATCGGACGGCTCGGCCGCTTTCGACAAAATATCCGATTCATCTCGTGTTGAGATCTTCCCAGGCTAAGGAAGGCAAGTCGTTTTGGAAAAAAGAAAACGCCAGATTCATTCAATATATTTTAAAAAAAATATCTAAGAAGTGGGGCGTCGAGATTCTCAATTGCGCCAACGTTGGGAATCATCTGCATCTCATGATCAAATTAAAAAATCGGTTCACCTATGAAAAATTTATTTGCGGAGTGACGGGTGCTATCAGTCTGCATCTCACGAAATGGAATAAAAACAAGGGGCCGCGCCGGCCTGAAGATAAGTTTTGGGATTTCAGGCCATACACTAGAATTGTTATTGGATTTGCCGCCAAACTTAGGATGCAAGATTACCTGGATATCAATAAACTTGAAGGGCTTGGCAACTCCCGGCCCGAAGCTCGGATGATTCTCGATAAGCTTGGGTAGAGTTCAGCGTAGCAGGAGCTTTAACCTGAAAATTACGGGCTCTAGGGCTGGCCCGGCACTGTTTATATCTGTGCTCGGCTCAAGATTTTGCCAAATTATTAACTATCTACAATTGCAAAATCCAGACGTCCGGTGTTATTTTCTAGCCTATGGATATAGCCGATACCGCCGTTAGAGTTGGGATGTTTCTCATCCCGTTTTTGTTTGCCCTTTCAGTGCATGAGTACGCTCATGGATTTGTCGCAGCGAGGCTTGGTGACAACACCGCCAAACTTATGGGGCGCCTCACAATAAATCCTTTCGCACATGCGGATATTTTAGGAACATTTATTCTGCCGATTATTGCTATCACAACTGGTGCGCCTTTTTTTGGATGGGCAAAGCCTGTGCCGGTGAATGATCGAAACTTCAAAAATCGTCGCGCGGGAATGGCGCTGGTTGCGAGTGCTGGGCCGGCATCAAACGTGATCATGGCGATCATTGGCACTCTAATTTTTGCAGGAACTTTGAGATTTTTTGAGAATGCCACCTTCTCTCATGCGATTGTCGAATTTGCAAAAACTTTCATCATGATAAATTTGTCATTGGCATTTTTTAATTTAATCCCCATTCATCCACTCGATGGTGGAAAAATTATTGCCATCTTTTTGACAGAAAAAATGAATCGAAAGTTAGAAGAGCTCCAACCAGTTTTTAGCATCGTGCTGATTGCGCTATTTATTTTTGGTGGATTCGGTAAAATTATTTTTACTCCTGTGATTAAAACAGCTGAATTCATGCTCTCAAGTAGTCTGACTCTTTTTGGAGTCATGTAAATGTCGGCCTCTCCTGAAATTAAAAACCTAACCGATGGCAAACCCATCAAGTCACCGCAAAGAGTGCTTAGCGGAATGCGCACGACCAATCAGCTTCATATTGGAAATTACTTTGGCGCGCTGAAAAATTGGGTCGAGCTGCAGAAAAACTATCAGTGTTTTTTTGGCGCCATGAATTGGCACGCATTAACTGATCATTACAAGACTCCGGATTATTTTTATAAATTCAATCGCGTCATTATTGCCGAGTGGATAGCTTTTGGTGTCGATCCTCGGAAATCCGTGATTTTCATCCAGAGTGAAATCCCTGAACTTCTCGAACTCAATCAGATTTTCAATCTGCTGACACCGCTCGGTTGGCTCGACCGTGTCACGACCTGGAAAGATTCCATAGAGGAGATGAAGCTCAAAGACGCACACAATCTTGGAAGATATTCCTATCCAGTGCTGCAAACGGCGGATATTGCACTTTTCAGAGGAAATAAAGTTCCGGTGGGGCAAGATCAAGTTCCGCATTTGGAGCTTGCCCGCGAAATTGTAAGAAGATTTAATTTTCTCTACAAAGGAAAACTTCCTGAGCCTGAAGCCATGTTGACCTCAACACCGGTGCTGCCTGGTCTCGACGGCCGAAAGATGAGCAAGAGCTATAACAACACTATGCCGCTGCTTGCAGAGCCTGCAGAAGTCTTTACCATCACTAAAAAGATGGTGACCGACCCTGCGCGCGTCAGACGTGACGATCCCGGAAACCCTGATGTTTGTCCCGTTTTTTCGTTTCACAAACTATTTTCCAATGATCAAGAACGAGCCGAGATCGACCGAGATTGCCGGATTGCGGCCATTGGTTGCGGCGATTGCAAGTTGAAATTAGCGGCCAATATCAATCAATTTATGAAAGAACCTCTCGAAAAGAAAAAAAGTCTCTTGAATAATCCAGTAGAGCTTGATGAAATCATTGGCGATGGATGCTCTCGGGCAAAAGCGGAAGCCGCAGAGACTATGAAGATGGTCAAAGGCTCCATGGGAATCAGTAACACAAGGGGAAAGTAATTGGATTCAGTCGCCACACCTACAAGGGGAATGGGCTCCGTTTCGGCGGGACTCACTCAGCTTGGACACACAAGCAATCAATTGGCCACAGCTCTCACCACGGCTGAAACTTCGCCAGTACTCGCGGGCTTTGCTTCAATCATGCCGCTGAATGTCCAACTTGATACTTTTGAAGGACCGCTTTCTCTACTTTTATATCTCATCAAAAAAGACGAATTAGACATTTACGATATTCCGGTTCACACCATCACCAAGCAATATCTCGAATATATCCAGATCATGAAGGAATTGAATCTGGAAGTGGCTGGCGAATTTGTGGCCATGGCCGCAACTCTCATCTACATCAAGAGTCGCATGTTGGTTCCGAGCTACGGAGAAAACGGCGAAGAGATTGCTGTGGATCCTCGCAAGGAACTCGTTCAAAAACTTCTTGAGTATCAAAAATATCAAGAAGCGGGGAGACAACTTTATAAACGTCCTTTGCTGGGCCGGGACATTTGGCTCAGAGGATCTCGTGAAAACATTGTTGCCAGTGGTGATGATGAAATTATTGTGGACGACAAAGGTCTCTTTGGACTTATTTCTGCTTTCCGCCAATTGCAAAAAGAAGTGGTTGCGACTGTTCACACGGTCAATAACAAAGGTCTTAGTATTGCTGCGAGACTTCTGGAGATTAAAGACAGATTGGTTGTTGGTCAGAGAATTGAGTTCAGAGATTTACTAAACGCAGAGTTCACTAGAACCGAACTCATGATCACGTTTTTGAGTTTGCTTGAACTTTCGCGCTTAGGTTATACGAGAATATTTCAGACCGAACCACTTGCGCCCATTTACATCGATACTGTTAAGCTTGTGAGCACGGATGACATTGTCAGACGCGTTCAGGAATTCGACAATTTGGATGCTGAGATCACCGCCAACAAAATTATGGTGGAAGCAAAAGCAGATTTAGAAACTGAAAGTATTCAAGAGTCAGTGGAATCTCAATTGGATTTAGCTTCTTTAGAAAATGACGCTGAAGTTTTGGCCGTTGAATCAGGAGAAATAGAATGAGCGAAATGGAAAATTTAGAAAATACTGAAAATCAAGAAATCGGTTTAGGTCTAACAGAAGAGATGGATCTGGAAATGGCTATGGATATTCCGGAAGAAAGCGCTGAACTTGTTGAAGTCAGCGAAGAGACGAGAACTGCAAATTTAAGCAATCCTGCTCTTGAATTAGTGGAAGAAATTTTACCTTCTGAACTTACCACGATAGAAACTCAATCTATTGTGGAAAGCGTGTTGTTTTCTTCTCCGCATCCTATGAGTGTGAAAACTATTGCGGCACTTTTTTACGGAACAAACGTAGACACTGACCGAGTTAAAAATGTTCTCGATCTTTTGCAAACCGAATATGCAGGGGGAAATCGTGGGATCACTTTAGAAGAAGTGGCCGGTGGATTTCAGCTGAGAACAAAGATGGATAATTCTCCTTGGATCAAACGCATGGTGAAGGCTCGTCCGTTTAAACTATCAGGCCCTGCGCTTGAGGTTTTGAGCGTCGTTGCTTACAAGCAACCCGTTGTGAAAGCTGAAGTTGATCAAATTCGCGGAGTTGAATCTGGACATTTGGTTCGCGCTCTGATGGAAAAAGATCTCATTAAATTTACTGGAAAATCAGATTTGCCTGGAAAGCCCATGCTCTACGGAACCAGTCGAAAATTTTTGGAACTTTTTGGTCTCAGAAATATTCGCGAACTTCCTACACTTAGTGAAATTGACGAGCTCATTCCTGAAGGCATCGGAGAAAACAGTGATGTCACGGGTTTAGAATCAGAAACTCTTGGAACATTGAGTGATAAGATTGGTCTTCCGTCTGGAAAATCATATTCCGATAGCGAAAATGAACTCCTCTCCATCACTGAAGAACTGGGAACAATCACTACCACAACGGAATTTTTCGAAAAAGAAAAAATTCGCGAACGTGAACGCAAAGAAGCTGAGCGTGCTCAGGATTTGCGTGAAAGAAAAATTGTGGGCGAAACTATTCCCGCCGAAGAAGACAGATGGCTCACTAAGTTTGACGCTCGCATGGCCGCGCGTATAGAATGAAGCGCAATGCCTCGCTAGTTTCTTTGATCTTACTTGTGGCGCTACTCGTTATGTCCGCATTTTACGCAAAAAAAATGAAAAAAGAATTGACAGCTACGCCCGCTCCTTCGGTAGTGGTTGTTGCTGTCCCGCCCACGCAACCCGCCGTCGTGGTGGCGCCTTCTCCTGATCCCGTGATCCCAAAAACTTGTCAGCCTCAAAAAGAATACATGACGTTCAGAAAAGATCTTGGCACAACTGTAAATGATCATTTGTTGCGTCAGGGTAACCGTAAGCAATTTGCTCTCACAGTTCAAGAGTGGAGAAAAAAGAACGGTCTTCCACTTTCGCTTATGATCGATCCAAGTTTTGCAGACCAAAATCAAATTGTTTACAATAATTGTAAATCCACGTGTCAGGGACGAATTCATCAGGTGTTTGCCTCACAAATAGAGGGTGGAAAAAGTATTTCTATTTTGACCACCAATGGCAAGCTCAAGAAATTTAAGCTTCATCACTCGGGGCTAGAAGTTCTCACTCTGAATGAAGTAAATAAAAAAGGTGTACCATTTAAATCCTGGGCGCTGCCCATGGATGATGGCCCTTGGTTTATTTCGGGCAATGACATATTTAAAAGTTTAGATATTGAAGGTGTGTGGCTCAAGGTCACCACCAAAGGGACTTGGTCTATTGTTCCGATTCCAAAAGGTAAACAACCGCCGCGTCTGATTCCCACTGAATCATTGCCGGTGGCCGGTTGTGCTCAAGATGATCTTTGCCTCACAGTGAAATCACAAAAAAGATTTTTCCGGGCTCCTCAAGTTTGTGGTCGCAGTCAAAAATCAAATGACTAAACATCTTTATTTATGGGTACTCATTGGCATTGCAACCGGCGCGCTCATTGGGTTTTTTGCACCAGACGTGGGTGTGCAGCTGAAAGTTTTGGGAGATACTTTTATCTCTCTGATCAAAATGCTGATTGCTCCACTCATCTTCTGTACCGTGGTTTTGGGAATTTCTGGCGCGGGCGACATGAAAAAAGTTGGTCGAGTTGGTCTGAAAACACTTCTGTATTTTGAAGTGCTCTCGACAATCGCTCTTGCGCTTGGGCTCTTGATTGCAAACGTGTTGAAGCCAGGCAAAGGCTTCAATGTGAATCCACTGACCCTCGATGCAACCGCTGTTTCTCAGTACACTCAAAAAGCGAATGTGGCCGGTGGATATGGAAATAGTCTTGTCGGTATTGTTGCTCACATAGTTCCAAAAACTTTTGTTGAAGCGTTCACCGGATCAGGCGATCTTTTACAAGTTTTGCTTCTTGCCGTTCTCTTTGGTTATGCGATGAATAAGATTGGTGAGTCCGGAAAAACAGTTCACGATCTGATCGAAAAACTTTCTGCAGTTTTATTTGCGATGATGAAAACCGTCATGATGCTTGCGCCACTTGGTGCCGGCGGGGCCATGGCTTTCACCATTGGAAAATACGGGCTTCACGCGCTTGCGCCACTAGCATCTTTGATGGGATGTTTTTACCTAACCTGTGTGATTTTCGTTTTTGCATTTCTAGGACTCGTGGGAGTTTACTGTCGATTTAATATTTTTAAATTTTTATTCTATATCAAAGAAGAAATTCTTTTGGTTCTTGGGACATCATCATCAGAAAGTGCACTCGTCCCACTGATGCAAAAAATGGAAAAAGCCGGTTGTTCAAAATCCATTGTTGGTCTCGTGATTCCGTCTGGTTACTCATTCAATTTAGATGGCACAAACATTTATCTCACGATGGCCGCATTGTTCATTACTCAAGCGCTCAACATCGATCTCAGTCTCAAACAACAACTCAGTATTCTACTTGTGGCTGTACTCACGAGTAAGGGTGCCTCCGGAGTCACTGGGGCAGGATTTATAACTTTGGCTGCTACTCTCACGGTTGTTCCTGAAGTTCCCGTGGCGGGCCTCGCATTGATCTTGGGTGTAGATCGATTTATGTCTGAAGCTCGAGCTATCACCAACATGATTGGTAACGGCGTGGCTACCGTCCTCATTTCGAAGTGGGAAAAGGATTTGGATCATAAAAAATTAAACGAGGTTTTAAAATGAATCTGCAAATGCGTGATCCCGGAAATGTCTTAATCAGTGTTTGGTTTGGCTTATTTTGCCTAAGCCTCATCATTACAAGTACTGGTCAAGCGAGGCCAACATTCGGAAGACATGCCGTCATTGTGAGTGCTTCAGACTTAGCGTCTCAAGCAGGTATTGAAATAATGAAGAGTGGCGGAAATGTTGTGGATGCTGCTGTTGCCACTGAATTTGTTTTGGCGGTTACCAGACCTTATTACGCAAGCCTTGGCGGCGGCGGATTTCTGCTTTTGAGACTCAATGGAAAAGTCACGGCTCTCGATTTTCGCGAAAAAGCTGCTGCAAAATCTTCTCGCGAAATGTTTTTAAATGCTGCTGCAGATGCTTCTACGGTAGGTGGACTTGCTGTTGGAATTCCCGGAAACGTCATGGGTTTTTATGAACTTCATAAAAAATATGGAAAGAAAACCTGGCGAGAAGATTTGGAGCCAGCACTAAAACTTGCACAAAAGGGCTTTGTGCTGACTGAAGAATTTGTCCGATTTGTGAATGAAAATCAAAAAATAATATCTGGAAGTGGAAAATCTATCTTTCCTGCGACTTTAAAAATCGGCGATAAAATTGTGCAACATAAGGTTGCCGCCGCACTAAAGATCATTCAAGCTCGGGGAGCCAAGGGTTTTTACGAAGGAGAAATCGCAAAAGACATTGTTGATTCTACCGATAAACAAAAAGGCATTTTGACGTTGGCTGATCTAAAAAATTACCAAGCTCGTTGGCTTGAACCGCTCAAATCTCACGTCTTAGGGGTTGATGTTTTCACAATGCCTCCACCAAGTAGTGGGGGAGCGTTGCTCCTTTCTGAATTGAAACAATCTGAGAAAATTGAATTGCAGAAAACTCCGGCTTACAGCACTCAGGAATATTTCTTGATGGCGGAAATCATGCGTCGAGCTTTTTTCGATCGTCAGTATATTGCTGATCCCGGGTTTTCAAAACTCAATATCGAGCAAATTTTTTCCGATGAGCGGGTCGCAAAGTGGTCAAAGTCTATTGATCGAAAAAAGAAATCTGAAATCAAAAAAGCAGAATTCGAAATTCACGAAGGTGAGAACACCACCCATTTTGACGTGAGTGATTCAGACGGAAATGCGGTGACTGCCACGGTCACCGTGAATACTGAATTTGGTTCTGGAATTTTCACGGATAAATTTGGGATCAATCTCAATAATCAAATGGATGATTTTACGACTAACCCTGGCAAGGCAAATGTTTTTGGGCTTGTTCAGTCGGAACTCAATACGGTTGCTCCTGGAAAAACTCCGTTAAGCAGCATGACTCCAACGATTGTCGAAAAAAATTCGCAACTTTATATGGCGCTGGGTGCGCCCGGTGGTCCACGAATTATCAATGCGGTATATCAGGGACTGTATCACGCGCTTGAAACCGACTTTACACTAGAGGAAATCATGCAAGCGCCGCGTGTGCATCATCAATGGAATCCAGACAAAATCACTCATGATAAGACTCTGAGTCCCACGATTTCTGAGGGCCTGATTTCAAAAGGTTTTGAGCTTGAGGCAGGAGCGACAGCCCGACTTTACATGATCAGGCTTAATGAAAAAACTCATGTGCTCGAAGGGGCTTTTGATTATCGTGGCGAGGGCGGGGCAGCAAGTTACTAATTATATTATTGACGCCCGGATCCCCATGGTCTAATTATGTGTTTCAAGACCAAGCAACATCTGTCGCGGGGTGGAGCAGCCTGGTAGCTCGTCGGGCTCATAACCCGAAGGTCAGAGGTTCAAATCCTCTCCCCGCAACCAACTTCACACCCAACCTACCGAAACTACTAATAAAAATCTAAACTCGCTTCTTCCTTTTTCATACCCTCTGGTGGACTCTAATGGACAATATAGGGCACTTCCAGACAATGGGTTTGGTACAAATCCGGTACATTCACTTCTTCCGCTTCTTTGCCTTCGGCTCGTGTTTTCCCGCGCCCCTTTTAATCTTAAAACAAAAAACATCATCAAAACAACCGGGGGAATAATGGCCAAAAGGTTTACAGACACAGGCAAGTGGGCAAAGGGAAGTTTTTCGGAACTTTCAATAAAAATGAAACTGGTGTGGATCTACCTTTGCGACAACTGCGACTATGCGGGGGTTTGGGATATCAACGTCAAACTTCTTGGGTTCCAGATAGGAGAGGTCGTTACATTAAAAGAAATTGAAGATTCGTTTAAAGAGAAGATTCTTGTCCGTGAAAATAAGGCAATAATACCGAGCTTTGTAGAATTCCAATACGGCAAATTGAGGGACAATAACTCTGTTCACGCTTCCGTTTTAAGTAAGTTAAAAAAATTAGACATTCATATTGTTCCTCAGTCAGGGCTAAGTGACGAACCAAGCGCGGTGATGGCTCGTCTTTCCCAGAAGAAGAAACTAGAAATCTTAGCTCTAGATTACTTCAAATGCACTTATTGTGGGCAGCCTGGAGACGAGCATTCACTGGTTGTTGATCACATAGTGCCAAGAAACAACGGAGGTCAAAACGATGACCACAACCTAACAACCGCTTGCGTCTCGTGCAACGGGAGGAAGACAGACAAGCATGTGGAAACATTTCTTACCAAACACTCCCTACATGAAAAGATATCAATCTCATTAAGAGACAAAATAGACCATTTAAGAACCTTAAATGGGGCCTTTAAGCTCTTACAAGGAGCTAAGATAAAGAAGAAGATAAAGATAAAGAGAAAGATAAAGATAAATCTTCCAAATTTGATTTTGCAGCTTTGTACAAAAAATATCCTCGCAAGGAAGGAAAAGACAAAGGCTTAGCAACGCTTAGGGCCACGGTTAAGACCGAGGAAGAATATCAAAACGTGTCGGGGGCTATCGATCGATACATTCAATTCATAATTAAAGAGAGAAGGGAGAAGAAGTTCATCCTTCTGTTTTCAACATTCATGAACAACATTTCAACCTGGCAAGACGAAGACGCCGGGACCTTAACTCTACCCAAATCAAAACCTATTTATCTGTCGACGCCAAAACAGCCAGACAAAGAAGTTAGAACTATGGACCCCCAAGAATTGCGGAGCCTGATCAGAAGTGTGGCCAAACCCGTCGACAGTAATGAGCAAGGGCCGGGTGCGGCATGACTAAAGAAAGTAACTGGAAATCACAAATTGAAAAATCATTCAAACGCGACGAATTGTTCTCCGAGAGCCACATAGGCACCGACACTCAACGCATTCTGGACCTGCACGACGAGTTTATTGATATTGCTCTTATGCTTTCGATGCAAGAGGTCTTGAGTCAGTTTCTATGGTGCATGGAGGGGGTTTTAAAAAAAATTGAATCTCCGATTGAAAAAGCACTCTTTGTTTCGATAGTTACCATGGCCAGGCTTCATGTTCAGCAGCAACACTATATTGTGAATTTTGGTGAGGGAAAAGTTTTACATTATGGGGATTGGACAGAATCTTACGACAGACTAACTATCGAGACGCAAAAGCCAATTGGAAAATATAAAGTCGATTTTTTAATAAGATATTCTTGTCATATACCTGATGAAGAAAACATTTCCGGAAACACCCTTGAAATCAGGGAGCTTATTGTTGAGTGTGACGGGCATGACTTCCATGAAAAAACCAAAGAGCAAGCTAGTAGAGATAAGAAAAGAGATATTTATCTTCAAGAACTCGGCTATAGGGTTTACCGATTTACAGGTTCAGATATTTGGAAAGATCCAGCAGGTTGTGCTGCCACAATTATAAACTCTTTGACTGATTTTGAGAAAAACAAAATATTCATTCCAAAAATTGTCAAAATGAGCAAAGTCACATGACCAGACAGAAAAAACTTGGCCCAGAGCAGCAAATAAAGAACAGTATTTTGGATTGGTTGCGACTTCATAACATTTTCGCTTGGCCAAACGATTCGACAGGTGTCTACGACGTCCGCAAAGGGGTCTTCAGGCGAAAGCAATCAAGGCACCATGTCAACGGCGTGTCCGACATCCTCGGAGTCCACCTTGGGCGTCCTGTGGCCATTGAAGTGAAATCAAAAACCGGCCGCGTGTCCGAAGTTCAAAAACAATTTCTGGAAAATTTCAAACAGGCCGGTGGCATTGCCATTGTCGCAAGGTCCATCGACGAAGTCGCGGAGGCTCTCAATGTGGGCTGAGATTAACGGATGGTTCGGGATTCTTTTCATTTCACTTTTTATAACAACAACCATGGCTTTCTTTTGGGCCAAAGGAGCGCGAATTGAATCACGATAGATGTTACCGAAATCGAGCTCAGAAATGGCTCAATGGTGTCAAAAACTTGAGTTGACGCTTTGGTGGGCCATGATCCCACAA